>JAIOYN010000102.1 GCA_021741065.1 Sphingomonadaceae bacterium
GGACCATTTGCGGCAACTTTGCTCGTCACCATAAGCTTTGTGATCATAGGCATGGTTTTTGCTACATTGGCCCGAAGATGGATGCGGAAGGTTTACTTCCCGGAAATGCCGAATAATGTCGACGATATTACCTGAAAAACCCGATGTCACCGCCCGAGATAGCGTAATTTTGTCCAACGCTGAGCGGCGGTATTTACGGCGTAAACTCAAGGGCAGCTTGGCCGCCGCGCGTGACACCCTTAATCCACGCAATCAACTTCGGCGGTTAGTCGAACGCCAAACCACCCACGCCAAGCAGATCGCAGAAGAGACAGTTAACATTGCGAAGAATAATGCCCCCATCATTGGTGTTATAGGGGCAAGTGCCTTGTTCATTGCGGCGCGCGGTCCAATTTCGCGTTGGATTTCAACGCTGCGATACCGTAAGATCAATACGCCCTCCAGCAAACGATATAGGAACGATATATGAGCAAGATTGGCGACAGCATCAAATCCGCAGCTGATAATGCGAAAGCAAAAACATCTCGTTCAAGCGCTACGGCGCGTCAAAAAGCTTCGGTGGCGATTAAAGTAGGCAAAGATGCTGCCGTTACTGGGGTAGAGCAGTCGAAGGTGATTGCACGTAAGGCAAAAGCAAAAACGATTGAGGGCGTGGATAAGAACCCTCTGGCAATTATATTAGGTGGGATTGCCATTGGCGCGATCGTCGGCGCACTTTTGCCGCGCACCGAACGCGAGACCAAAGTGTTGGGTAAAGCAGGCAAGAAGTTGAACAAGAAAGCCCGCAAAATAGCAGAAGCCGCAAAAATTGCTGGCATGAGCCAAGTCGACACGCTTGGACTAAATGGGGAAGCAATGCGTGCGCAGTTCAGAGATCTTGTCAGCAAGGCCGCTCTCGCTCTAAAGGCCGTGGGTAAGGCGGCTACAGAGGCAGCTAAGGAAAAAAATTAAGGATATTGTTTTGAGCGATACAAAGTTGCATCTCGTTTTCGGTGGCCGCGTTGAAAACCCGCAAACGTTAAAATTTACCGACCTTGAAAATTTGGACATTGTCGGGATGTTTCCCGATTATGCAAGTGCTGAAGAAGCATGGCGCGGGGCTGCCCAGCGCACGGTTGATGATGCTGAAATGAAATATGTTGTGGTGCATTTGCACAAGCTTTTGCAACCCGATAGCTAACGACGGCAATCTGCGTCGATTAGGCGCGTCGATACCGCCACAACAACATTGGTCTCGCCAACAATAATCCTGCTATAAACCCGCCAATGTGCGACCATATTGCGATAGAGATCCCTAAACTGGGTCCGACAAATCCAATCGCAAGATTTAACACAGCCCAAGCTAAAGTTAAATGTAACGGCCTAGCATATCCGGCGGGGATAGGTCCCCAAGACACCGGCTTTTTGTTCGGAAAGAGCAGCACATAAACGCCAATAACGCCTGAAATCGCGCCGCTTGCGCCAATCGCTGGTACCATCATGTCCACAGACATGGGTAAAGCAATAAATGATGCAAGGCATTCAAAGGTGGCGGCAATATATGCCGATCCAATGTATAGCGCGAGATAGAGCCCACCACCCAATACCCGCTCCACCATCTTACCGATAAGTAAAAGCATCAGCATGTTCATCACGACATGCGCGATGCCGCCATGAAGGAAGGCCGCCGAAAGGGGCGTTAAAAACGCAGGCACCAGAAATCCAACATCAGAAAATGCCGCACTGGATTCGCTTAGACGGATCGGGAATAGCCCGCCGGATATCACGGCATATTGCCACCAAGCCGGAACCAGCAATATTGCAGCGATCACCAAATTGATCGCAACCAATGCATTGGTAACAGGGCCACGCGGAAACTGCATATCAGGCCGTTAGACACTTCCCGCTGAAGCGCACAATCAGATGAACTCGATTTTCGATACGAGATAATATTTGTCGCCGGACGGAACAGTCAATTCAACTTCGTCCTCGACAACGCGCCCAATCAGTGCGCGGCCTAATGGCGAATTGTATGAAATTCGGCCGGCTTTTGCGTCGGCTTCGGTCTCGCCAACAAGCTGATAGCGCACGGGCTTATCATTTTCATCTAGCAAGGTAACGGTCGCACCAAAGACAATCTTGTCGCCCGACAGGGTAGAAGGGTCAATGATCTGCGCACGACCGATCTTGTCTTCAATTTCAGCAATCGCTGCTTCTACCTGCCCCTGACGTTCTTTTGCGGCGTGATATTCGGCATTTTCCGATAGATCGCCATGGGCGCGCGCTTCTTCGATTGCTTCCACAATCAAAGGCCGCTCGTCACGAAGGCGCTTCAGGTCGGTCGTCAGCTTTTCATAGCCTTCGGCCAACATCGGATATTTCTCAAAACTCGCCATCAGGCAAAAACCCTTCGTCACAAATATATCCCGACCGGACGCGCGTTAGCCACCCATCCGATATGCAGTTCAATTGTCGGGGAAAGATACTGCTCTTTTTAATAATAGTCTTGAAGTGGCCGAACTTCAAGTTGCCGTTGTTGCAGCGCGGCAATCGCCTGCGCGACCGCCACGCTTCCCGCAGCCGTCGTATATTGCGCAACCTTGCCCGCAAGCGCGGAGCGACGAATTTCTTCGCTGTCTTTCAGGCTTTGCCAACCTTCCGTCGTGTTGAAGATCAACTGAATTTCGCCATCTTTAATCTTGTCGACAATGTGCGGACGACCTTGGGCGACCTTGTTAACGCGCTCAACCTCTATACCCTGGGCCAGTAAATAATCGGCAGTGCCGCCAGTCGCGCAGACCGTAAAGCCGCATGCGATAGCTTGGCGGACCGCAGGAACAATCACGGGCTTATCTGTGTCTTTAACGGACACAAATAGCTTACCGCTCATCGGCGGTGGCATCCGCGCACCGATTTGTGATTTGGCAAAGGCGGTCGCAAAATCACGATCAATGCCCATGACTTCGCCTGTTGACTTCATTTCGGGCGACAGCACGGGGTCGACACCCGGGAAGCGATCAAACGGGAATACCGCCTCTTTCACCGCTATATAGTCAATATCAAGTTTAATGGGCGGCAAGTCTCTCAACATTTCGCCTGCCATGACGCGCGCAGCGATCTTGGCGATGGGCGCACCGATTGCTTTAGCGACGAACGGAACGGTGCGGCTCGCCCGTGGATTGACTTCAATCAGGTAAACTTCACCGTCTTTCACCGCGAACTGAATATTCATCAGGCCCCGGACATGCAGGTTCATCGCTAGCAATTCAGTCTGACGGCGTATTTCCGCAATGATATCGGCAGGCAGGCTATATGGCGGAATAGTGCACGCAGAGTCACCGCTATGCACGCCGGCTTCTTCAATATGTTGCAAGATACCCGCTACAACAACCTCGTCGCCATCGCATAAGGCATCAACATCGACTTCAATCGCATCGCGTAAATAGCTGTCGATTAAAACCGGTGAGTCGCCGGATACGATCACCGCCGTCTGGATGTAATTTTCCAACTGCGCCTGTGTGTCGACAATCTCCATTGCGCGGCCACCAAGCACGTAAGACGGACGCATCAGCACGGGATAGCCAATATTTTCGGCAACCTTAATCGCTTCGTCGCGGCTGCGCGCGATGCCGTTTTCGGGCTGCTTGAGCTTCAACTTATTGATCAGCGCTGCAAAACGCTCACGGTCTTCCGCCAAATCAATGGCATCCGGTGACGTTCCTAAAATAGGAATGCCCGCCGTTTCAAGCGCCTTTGCCAAATTCAGCGGCGTTTGCCCGCCAAACTGAACGATAACACCTTTCAGGGTGCCATTTTGTTGCTCTACGTGCAGGATTTCGAGGACATCTTCAGCGGTTAGCGGTTCGAAATACAAGCGATCGGACGTATCATAGTCTGTCGACACTGTTTCTGGGTTGCAGTTGACCATGATCGTTTCATAGCCAGCGTCAGAAAGCGCGAAGCAAGCATGAACGCAGCAATAATCAAACTCAATCCCCTGCCCAATACGGTTTGGTCCACCCCCCAGTATAACGATTTTCTGGCGATCGCTTGGCGTGCTCTCACATTCCGGCGCGCCAAAGCTTGGCGCCTCATAAGTGGAATACATATAAGGCGTTTTCGCCTCAAATTCCGCTGCACAGGTATCGATACGCTTAAACACAGGACGCACGCCCAATTTGTGGCGCAGCGCGCGCACTTCTTCTTCGGTCACTGCCCCCGCCATCGCGCGGGCGGCCTGCATCGCAATGCCCGAACCGCGGCGAATGGCCGTTTGCATGCCAGGCCTTACATTGACCGATTCCACGGCGAGATAGGCAAGCCTTTTGTCGGAGAAGCCCATCGCCTTCAAACGGCGCAGCGCTTCGGCACTATTGGGTAGACCGTTGATCTTAACGTCATTCTCGGCTGCAATGATTTCCTCAAGCCGTTCTAGGAACCATGGGTCAAACTTCGCGATGGCGTGGATTTCGGCGACTGTCATGCCCTCACGCAGGGCTTGTGCAGCGACCAACAAGCGGTCGGGTGTTGCACGGCTGAGTTCGGCGGACAATTCGTCCTTGGACGCACCGCGCAAAGCATCGATATAATTAAAGCCGGACAATCCGGTCTCAAGGCCACGAAGGGCCTTTTGCATGCTTTCGTGGATATTGCGGCCAATCGCCATCACTTCGCCCACTGATTTCATTGCGGTATGCAGCAATGGTTCGGCCCCTTTGAACTTTTCAAAGGCGAAACGCGGGATTTTGGTGACAACATAATCAATCGTTGGTTCAAACGATGCCGGTGTTGCGCCAGTTATGTCATTGGTTATCTCGTCTAACGTGAACCCTACGGCCAGCTTAGCCGCAACCTTTGCGATGGGGAAACCCGTCGCCTTTGACGCCAGCGCCGAAGAACGCGACACGCGCGGGTTCATTTCGATGACAATAAGGCGACCGTCTTTCGGATTGACTGCGAACTGTACGTTGGAACCACCTGTTTCTACGCCGATTTCACGTAAGCACGCAATGCTCGCATTGCGCATGATCTGATATTCTTTGTCGGTCAGCGTCAATGCTGGTGCAACGGTGATGGAATCGCCGGTATGCACGCCCATCGGGTCAACATTTTCAATCGAGCAGATGATGATGGCGTTGTCAGCGCGGTCGCGGACAACCTCCATCTCATATTCTTTCCAACCGAGCAGCGATTCCTCAATCAACACTTCCGTCGTCGGCGACGCATCCAACCCGCCGGTAACGATCTTGATAAATTCATCGCGGTTATACGCAATCCCACCGCCCGTACCGCCCATCGTAAAGCTGGGACGGATAATCGATGGCAACCCAGTGCGTTCCAGCACTTCGAGCGCCTCTTCCATCGAATGGGCAATACCAGAACGCGCCGATTCCAGTCCAATCTTGGTCATGGCGTCGCGGAATTTTATCCGGTCCTCAGCCTTATCAATCGCCTCAGCGTCCGCGCCGATCATCTCGACCCCATATTTCGCTAGCGTGCCATCGTTGAACAACGCCAAAGCAACGTTTAGCGCCGTCTGCCCACCCATAGTCGGCAAAACCGCGTCGGGGCGCTCCTTCTCGATGATCTTGGCGACGATTTCGGGCGTAATCGGCTCGACATAGGTCGCATCCGCCATATCCGGATCGGTCATGATCGTCGCCGGATTAGAATTGACGAGGATGATGCGATAGCCCTCCTCGCGCAGCGCCTTACAAGCCTGCGTCCCAGAATAATCAAACTCGCACGCCTGACCAATGATGATTGGGCCCGCGCCGATGATGAGGATAGATTTGATGTCAGTGCGTTTCGGCATTAGGTTACCTGTCGCTTGAGAATATAGGCCGCAGCCGAGATGAAATTCGATAAAATTTCCACATCATTAAAAACTATGTATTCCCATTTTTGTGGAACATTCAAAGTAGTCATCCCATCATCCCCGCGAATTTCTCGAACAGATAATGACTGTCTTGCGGACCAGGTGAGGCTTCGGGGTGATATTGCACTGAAAACGCCGGCTGGTCCGCGAGTTCGAAACCACAATTACTGCCGTCAAATAGGCTGACATGCGTTGCCTTGGCGTTGGCGGGTAATGTTGCCGCATCCACCGCAAAGCCGTGGTTCATACTGGTGATTTCGACCGCACCGTCGCTAAGGCGTTTGACCGGATGGTTGGCGCCACGATGCCCCTGGTGCATCTTCTCGGTCTTCGCGCCAACCGCGAGACCAAGCATTTGATGACCAAGGCAAATGCCGAACAAAGGCTTTTTGGTTTCCAACCATTTTTGGATAACCGGCACAGCATAAACGCCTGTCGCGGCGGGATCGCCGGGGCCATTAGACAAGAACAAACCATCAGGCGCGTGGGACATGATTTCTTCGAAAGTTGCGGTGGCTTGCACAATGGTCACATCGCAACCTACATCGACTAGGTTGCGCAGGATATTGTGTTTGATGCCATAATCGATGGCAACGACCTTTTTAGGCCCCATGGCTGGCGCGGCATAGCCCGCACCGAGCTTCCAAAGCCCTTGGTCCCAACCATAAGTTTGTAACGTAGTTACATCCTTGGCGAGGTCCATGCCTTCTAATCCGGCCCAAGCCTTTGCCTGAACCAACATGGTAGGCACATCAAAATCGCCACTGGCGGAATGCGCGATTACCGCATTTGGCGCGCCCGCAATGCGGATCAGCCGAGTTAGCGCGCGGGTGTCAATGCCCGATATACCGATGCGGCCATTGTCCTTCATCCATGCGCCGAAATGCTGGGTGCTCCGGAAATTGGACGGGTCCGTCACATCTTGGCGGACAATCGCGCCCAAGGCATGCGGGTTCAACGCCTCGACATCCTCTGAGTTCGTGCCAACATTGCCAATATGCGGAAATGTGAAGTTGATGATTTGTCCAGCATAGGACGGGTC
>JAIOYN010000103.1 GCA_021741065.1 Sphingomonadaceae bacterium
ACAAGCCGTTATCTGGGGCCTCGCCATCCGCTTGGCCCACCGCCTCGATGGCGGCACCGGCGGCGCATTGGCCGACAGCCGCATCGACGGCGACGGCGCGACATTGCGGCTATACTTGAGCGGCTCAGCCGTGCGTTTGCAGTCCAACAGCGTCGCGCGCCGTTTGCAGGCACTGGGAGAAGCGCTGGGTTACGCGCAGGCGGAGATTATGGGTTGAGGGGTGCAGTGGTAGGCACATTTCGTCCCCCCATCATCCTCCAAAGCATCCCGTTCAGCAAAAAAAAACACCGTCGCACCAGCGAAAGCTGGTGCCCATGAAGTATGTATGGATAGGCCGACAGGCGCGATAGACCCAGCCTACGCTGGGGCGCCCCCTCACCCCATCGGGTACAATATCTCTTTCGTCACCTTGTGCACCGCGGTCATCACCTCATCGCTCAGCTTGAGGTCAATCGCAGCGAAGATATCGTCGAGTTGATCTTCTTTGCTCACGCCAACCATCGTCGATGCCACAAAGTCATGCTGTTTCGACCAAGCTGTTGCCAGCGTCACTGGCGACATCCCTGCCTCCTTGGCAATCTCGACAATCCGCATCGTGCTTTCCAATGCGCGGGGGCCCGCAAAACGCTTCGCCATTTCGATTTGGCGTGATCCGGCCATTTCCAGATAGCGGGAGAAACGTGCGCCTTCGGGGCGGGCGCCGTCTAGATATTTACCCGACAACACGCCGCCAGCCAAGGGCGAGTAAGGCAGCAACGATATGCCTTCTTGGCGGCAGACTTGTTTCAATTCATCTTCAAACCGGCGATTATTGATGGAAAAATTATTCTGGATGCTCTCGTAACGCGCCACGCCAAGCCGTTCGGACGTCGCCAGCGACTTCATCAGGCCATAGCTTGTTTCATTGGAGCAACCCAAGACGCGGACCTTGCCGGACCGCACCAGCTCATCGAGCACTTCCATCGTTTCATCATAGGCAAGGCCATGGTCGGGCCAATGCGTTTGATACAGGTCAATATAATCGGTCTGCAGGCGGCGCAGGCTTTCTTCAACCGCGGTGATGATATTGTGCCTATCAAGCGCAGTCATACCGCCGCGCTTGGGCGATTTAAACCACGTGTGGCTTGGGCCGGAAACCTTGGTTGCCATGATGATGGCGTCGCGGTTCTTACCCTTCATCCAGCGGCCGACAATATCCTCGGTCCGGCCAACCCATTTGATGTCGGGCGGCACGGGATAGCCCTCGGCCGTGTCGAAAAAGTTGATGCCCGCGTCCAGACATTTATCGAGAATGCGGTGCGCCTCCGCCTCGTCGGTTTGCGACCCAAAGGTCATGGTGCCCATGCAAATGTCGGACACATAAATGGCGCTTTTGCCAATGCGACGATGTTCCATATTTTTTCTCCCTAATATTGTCCGGCCGCGCCAACGACCAAAAAGGCAAGCGCGGCCAGCAATCCTGCCACGCGGTTTGAACGGAAATGGCCGAGCGCGTTGCTGCCATCGGATTTCAGCGATGCCACTTGCATACACAGATGAAAGGCGACCGGAAGGAGCGCGACCAAAGCCTGCTTTTCGGGCCGCACGCTCCAAATCGCCATGCCCCAGCCCAGAATCGTCAAAATGTAAAATGCCGCCACGCCCAGCCGGACGCTGCCGCCCAGCCGCAAGGCGCTTGATTTAATCCCGACCAACGCATCATCTTCACGGTCCTGCATGGCGTACATGGTGTCATAGCCGACGACCCAGAATATCGTGCCTGCATAGAGCCACAGCATCGCCGCATTGGCCTGTCCGGTGATCGATACCCAGCCGACCAATGCGCCCCAGCTAAACACCAGACCAAGCCAGATTTGCGGCCAATAGGTAATACGCTTCATAAAGGGATAGGCCGCAACCAGAAGGATGCTTCCCAAGGCCACAATCTGCGCCTCCCACCGAAGCTGGAACAGCACCAATAGGCCAAAAGCGCATAAACCTAGCAGGAACGCCCACGCACCGCGCACGCTGACCGCGCCGCTGGGCAAGGGCCGCGACGCCGTGCGCGCGACTTGCGCGTCGAGATCGCGGTCGACAATGTCATTATACACGCACCCTGCCCCGCGCATCACAATCGCGCCGAGCAGCATCCAGTATGCAAGGTCCCAATGTGGAACAAGCCCACCAGAAAGCGCCAAGCCAAACATACAGGGCCAGAACAGCAGCCACCAGCCAATAGGACGGTCCAACCGCGCCAAAAGCACCAAAGCGCGCAGCTTGACGGGCAACAAGGCAATGATGCCTGTATATTCGCTGTCGGGCAGTAGTTTCGAAGTCATGATTGCGGCCCTGCCAAAATTTATCCGGCGCGTCATCCATCAACTTCAGCGCGCTCAAGTTGATAGATGACGCCGCTCGCTTTTGCGGTTAGAGGTTGACCATGCCCGCAACACCCGCCTGGCCCCCAAAATCAACGCCGCGCTTGTTTGTGGAACAAGTGCTGGCGCTTAAAGCGACCCTGAACATATCCGGCAACAGCGCGCATTATCTGATGGGTGTGATGCGCCTGAAAGAAGGCGCACCGGTCAAATTGTTCGACGACATTTCGGGCGAATATCTCGCCACCGTCACGTACATAGGCAAACGCGACCTTAACCTGACCGTCGAGGCAAAGCTCCGCGACCGCGAAACGACACCCGATCTGTGGATCGCCCAAGCGCTGATTAAAAAGGACCGCTTTGACTGGATTGCGGAAAAGGCGTGCGAATTAGGAGTGGCGCGCTTTGTGCCCGTGCTGACTGCGCGCTGTGTGGTCGATAAGGTCAAGGACGACCGACTGCGCGCGCATATGATTGAGGCAGCCGAGCAATGCGAACGCACCGCCTTGCCGCAGATTGCGCCGCTGACGAAACTGGATGCGATGTTGAAGGATTGGCCAGCCGACCGCAGTTTGTATTTCTGCGACGAACGCGGTGGCGAACCACTTTTGAAAGCCATAAGCACTGGTCCAGCGGCCCTATTGATCGGGCCCGAAGGCGGCTTCACTGATAGCGAAAATGCTATCATTCGCGCCCATCCCAATGCACGTCCAGTGTCGCTTGGCCCGCGCATATTGCGCGCCGACACCGCCGCCATATCTGCAATATCCATTTGGATGGCAAATAATGGGGACTGGGCGGCTTAGCCTATGCTGCGACTTCGCACGTCAACAGCGCATAACGCGATAACATTAATCTACTGGCAATATCGCCGCGACATTTCTAAACCGCCGCCATGAGCACAAAAACCGTTTCCAACCGCATTGATCCCGTCATCGAAACACGCGATCAATTGGTCGCCGCAATTGCCAAGGGTGAAAAGCCCAAGGACCGCTGGCGTATTGGTACCGAGCATGAAAAATTCTTGTATAATCGCAGTGATCATCATGCCCCGTCTTATGATGAACCGGGCGGTATTCGCGATTTGTTAATGGCGATGACCGAATTTGGTTGGGAACCTGTTTACGAAAACGGCAAAGTTATCGCCATGAGCGGCAGCGACGGTGCCATCAGTCTTGAGCCTGCCGGCCAACTTGAACTATCCGGCGCACCGTTGGAAAACCTACACCAAACCTGCGCCGAAACCGGACGGCATTTGAAGCAGGTCAAAGCTATTGGCGACAAGACCAACACCAGCTTTTTGGGATTAGGCCTATGGCCCGACAAGACGCGCGCTGAACTGCCAATTATGCCCAAAGGGCGCTATGACATCATGCTTCGGCATATGCCACGCGTTGGCAGCATGGGCCTCGACATGATGCTTCGGACTTGCACGATTCAGGTCAATCTCGATTATGCTAGCGAAGCCGACATGGCGCATAAATTCCGCACATCGCTGGCGCTGCAACCACTTGCTACCGCTTTGTTCGCCAATTCGCCATTCTTGGAGGGCAAGCCAAACGGGTATCTGTCCTATCGCAGCCATATCTGGTCCGACACCGATCCGCAGCGCACGGGCATGTTGCCGTTCGTGTTCGACGCTAATTTTGGCTATGAACAATATGTCGATTATATGCTCAAGGTACCGATGTATTTCGTCTATCGCGACGGTAAATATATCGATGCGGCAGGGCTGGATTTCCGAGATTTCCTAAAGGGAGAGCTGTCGGTGCTACCGGGTGAAAAACCCACGGTGAGCGACTGGGAAGACCATATGTCCACCGCCTTTCCCGAAGTACGATTGAAAAGCTTTTTGGAAATGCGCGGTGCCGACGGTGGCCCGTGGAACCGTATCTGCGCGCTCCCTGCCTTTTGGGTCGGCTTGCTCTACGATCAAGGCGCCTTGGATGCCGCATGGGACGAGGTCAAGCATTGGACGATGGAAGAGCGCGAGACGCTGCGCAGTGCGGTGCCCGCCCATGGCCTAAACGCCGCGATACCGGGCGGCGGTAAGCTGCTGGATTTGGCGGGACGCATTCTCGACATATCGTCATCCGGCTTGGCAGCGCGCAATTGCCTGAACGCCAGCGGTGATAATGAAACCGGTTATCTCGACCCGCTGCGCGAAATTGTGACGAGCGGCAAAACCGTTTCGGAAATGTTGCTGGAAAAATATCACGGCGAATGGGGCGGAGATGTGTCCCGCGTATATGACGAGATGAGCTTCTAGCGCGATATTGTCGAAAGCAGACTTGCCCCCTTCGCATATCGGCGTTAAGGGCACCCTTCTTCGCTGAAAATCGGCGTGCAGGAGTTTAGCTCAGTTGGTAGAGCATCGGTCTCCAAAACCGAGGGTCGTGGGTTCGAGTCCCCCAACTCCTGCCATTTTCTTACATATTTAGAAATGGTGACAGGCTAACCCTTCAATGCGTCTTGCGCTTAGAAACCATGTGATGCGCCAACACAATCACCGCGCCGATGGCCAGCCCTACGGCTCCGCTCATCGCCGCATCTGCGACCCAGGCCAAAGCACCTTCATATAGGCCCAAAAACTCTGCGGGGTGGATGCCAAAGCCATGGACGATGATTTGCCCGCCCACCCATAGCATCGCGGCTGTGCCGATGGTCGACAAGGCGGCGAGCAATTTGGGCATGCCCTTTACAAGGGCGCGACCAATGGCTTGCGAACCAGCGTTTTCGCGCCCAGCCAACTTCAGGCCGATATCGTCCATTTTCACGATCAAGCCGACGACGCCATAGACCCCGATGGTGACGGCGATAGCGACAAAGGCCAAGGTTCCCGCCTCCAACCAGATCGATGTTTCCGCAAGGCTTTTGACCTCGTTCAATGCAATCGCCATGATTTCGGCGGACAATATGAAATCGGTGCGCACGGCGCCCTTGACCATCGCGGTTTCATGTTCGCTGCTGGTTAACTCAGCCAGTTCTTCGAGGAGGCTCTCTTCCTCATGCGGAGCGATTTTTTCCCACACCTTTTCTGCGCCTTCAAAACACAGATACGCGCCGCCCAGCATCAGGATCGGCGTGATCGCCCATGGCAGGAACAGGCTTAGCAACAAAGCGACCGGCAAGATGATCACCAGTTTGTTAAAGAATGACCCCTTGGCAATGCGCCAGATGATCGGCAATTCGCGGTCGGGCGTAAAGCCCGTGACGTATTGCGGCGTCACGGCCGTATCGTCGATGACAACGCCTGCGGCCTTGCTGCCTGCCTTGCCCGCGGCGGCGGCGACATCATCCACAGAAGCGGCAGCCACTTTGGCAATCGTGGCAATATCATCGAGTAAAGCAGCAAGACCAGATGGCATTTGGGGCATGTCCTTGGCAAAGTTCAGTTGCAGGAGATAACCCAAAAGCCCGATAGTTCAAGGCACTTCAACATTGCTTATTTGGCCAAAGCACTTTCCTAAACGGACTTACCCAGTTTTGTTTGGCATCTTGCGTTGCGGCGAATCCATCGCTACAGACCTAGTCTTTCCGAAATAGGAACCTATATCGCTCTCGACCCGCCGGTCGGAGCGCTGGCGGCTATCCTCGGGATCGAACAGGAAGAGACGATATGGCAAAGAATAGCCCCGGTGAATTCATCCGTCAGGTACGGACCGAAATCGGCAAGGTAGTATGGCCAACAAGGCAGGAAACCGTGCAGACCGCTATCATGGTTCTGATCATGACGATCATCCTTGCCATCTTCTTTTTGGGCGTCGACGCGGTATTTGCCGCAATCGTAAAGGGACTACTCGCGCTCGCCGAAGGCTAAGCGCAGGCCCTTGAGAGAGTTTTGGGGAAAAGAAAGATATTATGGCACGCTGGTACATCATTCACGCTTATTCGGGTTTTGAGAACAAGGTCCGCGACCAGATTCTGGCCGAGGCCGAGCGCATTGGTCTTTCGCAATTGGTCGAAGCTATAGAGGTTCCGACCGAACAGATCACCGAAGTGCGTCGCGGCAAGAAGATCAAGGCCGAGCGCAAATTCTTCCCCGGCTATGTTCTGGCAAAGCTGAACATGAACGATGATGTGTACCATTTGGTCAAGAACACGGCAAAGGTCACGGGCTTTCTGGGCGCTGGCAACAAGCCGCAGCCTATCACCGAAGCCGAAGCTGCCCGCATCCTGAACACGAAGCAGGAACTCGAAGCCGCACCCAAGAAGCGTGTTTCGGTCGACTATGAAATTGGCGATCAGGTCAAGGTGCTTGGCGGACCATTTGCAAGCTTCAACGGCTTGGTCGAAGAACTCGACTTCGACAAGAACCGCGTCAAGGTATCGGTCAGCATCTTTGGCCGTGCAACGCCGGTCGAGCTGGACTTTGAAGAAGTTGAATTGATGAAGTGACGGTCCGCTCCCTTCATGGGTGTCGACAATGAGCCCAGTTATAGGCTCGGCTTGCTTTTCCGGCGCATTTCACCTATTCGCCCCC
>JAIOYN010000104.1 GCA_021741065.1 Sphingomonadaceae bacterium
AAATACCAAGGTTTTCGACATGTTCGTTGCTGTCGGAGCGGGTGGGGTGGGGTATTTCATGCTGCGCTACGGGTATTCGCCTGCTGCCGCTGCGCTTGGTGTTTTCATTGGAAAAGAATTCGAGCGAAGCCTCCGCATTGGATTGAACATGAACGAGAATAGCTTTGTTACCTTCTTGACCCGCCCAATCACGGCAATGATACTTCTTGTTGCATTGGGCGTTCTGGTCTGGGGGGTGATAAAACGCATGCAAATGAACCGGCGTATTGCGGCGCGCGCGGCCGAAAATGATAATTTAGTAGTCTGAACCAATGAGGAATGAAATGAAAATGGTCGAAGTCGCAGTTATCGGAACAGGTTGGTGTGGGGGAATTCGCGCACTCACATTGTCCCAATCATCCTTGGTGGATAGGCTGCATATCTGCGAAATTCGGCCCGAACGGCTGGCTGAGGTTAAGGAAATGACTGGGGCGGCGACTGCGACGCTGGATTACCAAGATATTGTAAATAACCCTGCGATTGAGGTGGTCTACATCTCAACGACCCCAGAGACGACGCATTACCCGATCGCGCGCGACTGTCTGCGGGCGGGCAAGCATGTTCTACTTGAAAAGCCGATTGCTTTGGAGCTGGCAGAAGCGGACGACTTGATTAACATCGCAAAGCAGAACAACGTCAAATTCACCATCGGCTATTCGCAGCGGTTCAACCCGAAGATAGCCTATGCCAAGAAGAAGATTACCGATGGCACTTTGGGTCAGGTGGTCAGTGTTATGGTCAGCCGCCATCTATCGCGCTCACTCGGCAAGAAAATCGCGGGCCGTGTGAAACTGTCGCCCGCAGCCATGGAATCAACCCATGATCTTGATTTCGTGTTTTGGCTGCTCGCCCCCGCGAAACCAGTGCGGATTTATTCGCAAGGCGCATACGGCTATATGCAGCCGCTGAACGGGTCTTATGACTGCATGTGGTCCATCGTTACAATGGACAATGGCGTGGTCGTCACAATTGGCGGGGGGTGGAACCTGCCGCCCTCTTATCCCAACTATTGCCAGACATGGATCGAGATAACGGGGGTCGATGGATCACTTATGCTGGATGATACGGCGCGTGATCATTGGCTGAACACTGTTGAAGGGGGCCAGCAGTTTGCGATGTCCACAATGCCAGGCGAACATGTGGATCATGTCTTCGCTGGTCAGATGGGCCCCGAGACGATGCATTTTCTGGAATGCTGCCTGCGGGACAAGCCGCCCATGGTAGACCCGATGCATGCACGGATGGTGATGGAAACCTATTCCGCTGCAGACCTTTCGGCCGAGCGGCACGAACCTGTCGGCCTGCCGCTGTCCAACTCGGCGCTTGCCGAACTGGCCGAACTGCAGGCCGCACTGCGTTGACGCGGTCAATGTTCAGGAAGAAGGCCGAGGATGGCGGGATCAATCCGTGCCTCGGCCTGTTGCCGAACATTTGCCGTTGCCGCCCGAAAGGCATCACGGTCCCAATCATGGGTAACTTTGGTGCCTTGGGCAAGGATATTGGCCAGGGCGCTGCCGTCTTCGTCAGCGGCAAAGGCGCGCTGGGCGGCGGTCGCGTGCACTGCCGCGTTGAAGAAGGTTGCGCGATCGGCGCTTGGCAGTCCGTCCAGCACCGCGCGGTTGGCAAGAAACAGCGAGATGCCCTGAAAATGGCCCGTTGGGGTCATATACGGGTGATGCGCGGGAATGCCGAAGTTCAGCGTATTGGTATAGGGGTTTTCCTGAGCGTCCACAGTTCTGTCGCGAACGGCTGCGGGGTAATCCTTTACGTCGATGTAGCGCGGGATCATGCCCAAGGCGGCAAAAGTCGCCTGATGCAGGGCGCTGTCCATCGTGCGGATCGACAAGCCATCACAATCGGCGGGCCTGTGCACAGGACGCAAACGGTTCGTCAAGTGGCGCGCGCCATTGTCCCAAAAGCCGAGGATGGCAAAGCCAGTCTTTTCGGCAACCTCTGCCTTCAGGCGGTCTCCAAGCGGGCCATCCAGCGCGGCAAGCAATCCGCTGCGGCCCATGTAACGGAACGGAAGATCGAACACCTCAAGCGAGGGGACGCGATGGGCAAGATAACTGGCCGCGAAATGCATGACGGTGTTCTCGCCGCTTTCTGTCATCTGGAAAAGGTCAGTGGCTTTACGGCCCAGTTGCGTGATGTCGGGCGTGACGACACCGGAACTGCCCGTCGCTTCCAAAGCGTTTGCAAAATGCCGCAGCGCCCGTGTGTGAACCGACGCTTCACCTTGATAGCCTGCCGCGCGAAAAATAAAATCCATTCGAATCTCCTCTCAAAATTTCTACTAACTTATTGATAGTAAAATAAAATGTCAATTTCTGAAATGGCGGGTGTGATCGGAATGGGGCGGATGGGAGCGGGGATCGCTGCCCGTCTGGCTGGGGTCGGACGGCTTGCTGCGGTCTGGGATTCGCAGCCAATTGCGGCTGCCCCCGCGCCAGTTTTACCTGTCGCAGAGATGGTCGAACGTGCGGGGATTTTGCTGTTTGCGGTGCCCACAACCCGCGATATTCGCATCGCGCTTTCGGATTTGACCCTACCCCCTGGCTGCATCGTAGTGGACCTGACGACATCCGATCCAAAGGATGGCGCGTCGTTGGCAAAAGAGTTGTCGTTAGGGGGCGTGGGCTATCTGGATGCCGCAATGACGGGAGGCGCGCAGGGCGCGCAGGATGGAACGCTTACGCTGATGATCGGGGGCGAGACCGACACTCTGGACCGCGCGCGCGCTGTCTTGGAGTGTTTCGCAACTCGGATGTTTCACCTTGGCCCCGCCGGTCATGGACAGGCAATGAAACTGGTGCACAACGCGATTTTGCATGCGACCTTTCTTGCCACTTGCGAGGGGTTGCGCATAGTCGAGCGGATGGGGATCGACGCGACTTTAGCGGTTGCGGTGCTAAATGCTGGCAATGCGCGGT
Source organism: Sphingomonadaceae bacterium (assembly GCA_021741065.1). Classification (GTDB taxonomy): domain Bacteria; phylum Pseudomonadota; class Alphaproteobacteria; order Sphingomonadales; family Sphingomonadaceae; genus Sphingorhabdus_B. Next base: position 2,973 of record JAIOYN010000104.1, read on the forward strand.
CCTATGTCAGCGAAGTGCGCTTTCCGCGCGACGTGTTAAAGGAATATCCCAGCGCGCGTTCGGCCGTTGCGACTTTGGCCAAAGATCTTGCGCTGGCCGAAGGCATGGCCGAGCGCCTTGCCGCCCCTGCACCCTACACGCAGATCACAGCGCGGCTTTTGGCCTTGGCGCAAGCGTCTGGTGATCCTGCGCGGGATTTTGGCCTGCTGTTTCAAGAGTTTGATAACTTTGCGGGCAAAGGCCAATGAGCGCGAATGTTGGCGTCTTTGGGTTGGGTCTGATCGGACTTGCTGCGGCACAACGTTTGATTGCAGCAGGTCATCTGGTGACGGGCTTTGACCCAGATGGCGCAGCATCGCGCGCGTTGGTCGCAATGGGAGGTCGGGCAGGGCTACCAGCGGACGTCTGGTCTGCGTCAACTGTGTTGATCGCCGTTTTCGACGCCGCACAGGCGCGCGAAGTTCTAGAGGCCGCCCCCGAAGTGGCCCGTGCAGATGTGATGATACTAACAACCTGCGATCCCGAAGGCATCGCGTCTCTTCTGCCTGTGGCAAGGTCTGGCGTGACTTTGATTGAGGCCCCTATTTCGGGAACCTCTGTACAGTTGCTTCGGGGCGAGGCTACCCTTTATGTAGCAGGCGAGATCAATGCCGTTGCACGCCTTAAGGCAGTGCTGCATGCGCTGACAGACAAGGTCGTTCATCTCGGCCCGTTTGGCGAAGCGGCACGGGTCAAGCTTGCCATCAACCTGATCCTTGGCCTAAATCGCGCCGCACTTGCCGAAGGCCTGCTTTTTGCGCGCGCGATGGGTCTTGATCCTGAAGCCTTTCTTGTCCTAGCGATGAAATCGGCGGCGGGATCATCCGTGATGGCGTCCAAAGGCCCGCGCATGGTCGCAGGTGATTTTACGCCTGAGGGTCGGGTGGCGCAGTCGGCCAAAGATTTTGGACTTATCTTACATGCCGCCGAAGGGGTCGGGCTGAAGCTGCCCTTTGCGGAAACCTACTTTGATCTTATGGAGGACTTGATCGCTGAAGGATCAGGTGGGCTTGACAATTCGGCTGTCATCCTTTCGCTGGAACTGGCCAGCCGCAAATGGGCGGCATCCAGAAAGACCTCCCCATGACATTATCTGAAAACGATCCAACCTTCCGCCGCTATCACAATATCGAAGCCGCTTTGCGGGACAGTATCCTATCTGGCAGGCTGCCAGTTGGATCTTGCCTGCCGACAGAACATGACCTGACCCGCAGCTTTTCGGTGAGCCGATTTACAGTTCGCCGCGCCATTACCAGATTGCGAGATAGGGGTCTTGTTGCGTCACGCAGAGGGTTGGGCACGTTCGTCATTGCCAATCGAGAGGGCGACGGCTTTGTGCAGTCTTTGGCGTCGCTTGAAGAGCTGTTGCAATACCCAGAAGGCACAACGCGGGAGACGTTGAGCATTGGCGCCGCGCAAGCGTTAGGCGAGCCCGCCTCGGAAATGGATTACCCAGAAGGCGCAGAATGGGTTCAATTGCGCGCGGTCAGGCGACTGCGCCGCACTGGCCAAGCGATCGGCTTTATTGAAGCATGGGTCGCCGCGCAATTTGCAGACGTGCTATCGCGGCCCAACCCCCAATCGCTTGCGGTGCTAAAGCAGATCGAGGATTGGCATGGTCATCGGGCATTTAACGCGGAAATTCAGATTGCCTCGGGTGGCCTAAGCGCCGACATCGCCGAGCATTTGGACGCAGAGGAAGGTACGCCCGCTCTTGTCATTCATCGCCGTTACCGTGCGGAAGATGGACGCGTCTATCTGCTAACGAAATCTACACATCCAGAACACCGATTTGCCCTCACGCTAAGGTTTGATCGGGGTTAAGGCCAAACATATCAAGGAGAAGTCTATGTCACACGGCCCCCGTACTTTCGATATTCACGCCCATATCCTCGAAAAGGAAACAGTAGCGGCGCTGAATAAAGCGTTGCCAGATGTCGGTGTGTCCTTAGGTGCAATCGATGATGAATCTGCTGTTTTGTCGGTGTCGGGTGTTGCTTATCGGCCCTTTCCGCGCGGCGGTTGGGATGTTGAGCGGCGCTTGGCGGACATGGCGCGCTATGGGTTTGATAAGCAGTTGCTGGCGGTCAGCCCGCAGACGGTGATGTATGATAAGTCGCCAGAGGTGGCATTGACGGCGTCTCGTATTCAGAACGATGCCATCGCCGCCCGAAGCGCCGCGCAGCCCGACAAGTTCCTTGGGCTGGCGACAGTGCCACTGCAAAGCCCCGCCCTTGCCGCCGCTGAACTAGAGCGGGCGATGAAGGGTGGCGGCATCGCCGGGGCGATGTTGGGCACCAATATTGAAGGTAAGAACCTTGACTGGGAGGAGTTGGACCCATTCTGGGCGAAGGCAGAAGACCTTGGTGCTGTATTGCTGCTTCATCCGCTGAAAGTGGCGGGCATCGATCGGCAAAAGGTTTATTACCTGCAGAACTTCATCGGCAACCCGCTTGATACGACCATCGCGGCGGCCTGTATTGTTTTCGGGGGCGTCCTTGAAAGGTTCCCGCGCTTGAAGATCGTGCTGAGCCATGGCGGCGGCTTTACGCCGTATCAGCAAGCGCGTTGGATTCATGGCTGGGCAGAACGGCCCGAAGCGAAGGTTCGCCTGAAAGGTGAGCCGGGGCCGTCCATCGATCGGTTATTATACGATACCATCCTGCATGATGTCGCTCCGTTGCAATTCCTTGTGGATCTTGTCGGGTCTGAACGGGTGATGCTAGGGACGGATTATCCCTTTGATATGGGGCAATATGATCTGCTTGATGTGATCGACCAGTTGCGCATCACTGCCAAGGATCGCGAGACGATCCTTGGCGGGGCTGCTAACCGCTTAATGCCTAGCCGCAACGGATGACTGTGGTCTCGGTCCAAAGCCTGCGTATCTTTGCCTCGGCCGTTCTGTCGGCCGAGGGTTTGCCGCTGGATGATGCGGATCTTGTGGCAGATCGGATGGTTGCCTCGGATCTATTGGGGGCAGATGGTCATGGTATCTTTCGCTTGCCCCGCTATGTCGCGCGGTTGCAGGCTGGCGGGTTCAATCCAAATCCAGCCATTCGGTTGATCTCGCAAACGGGCGCGACGGCATTGATTGATGGTGATAACGGCTTTGGCCACCTTGTGATGGACCGCGCTGTAACCGTTGCAGGGTCACTGGCACGGACGCATGGCGTGGCTTGGGTCGGCGCACGGATGTCGAACCACGCGGGTGCGGCTGGTGTCCATGCGCTGCGTTTGGCAGAGGAAGGTTTGATTGGCATCTATATCGCCGTGGGTAATGCCAATCATATGGCGCCTTGGGGCGGGTTGGAATTGCTTTTGTCCACCAACCCCATCGCCATCGCTATCCCCGGCGGAGAGGACCCTATCTTGCTGGATATGGCCACAACGGTTGCGGCCTATGGCAAGGTCAAGCTGGCCGCAGATCGTGGCGAGTTGATGCCCGAAGGCTGGATGATCGACCGCGATGGTAACTCGCTAACAGACCCTGCAAAGGCTGAAGGCGGGTCGCTGTTGCCAATCGGTGGGCCAAAGGGCTTTGGTCTTGCGCTGATGTTCGGTTTTCTGGCCGGAACATTGAACGGGGCAGCATTTGGCCGGGATGTTATCGATTTCAACGCTGATGACGAAAGTGCCACCAATACTGGACAGGTTGTTATTGCGCTTGACCCCAGCGTGTTCGGCGATCCAGCCGTGTTTCGCGCGCAGGCCGAGGCGGTGCGCCGCGATATGACTGGATCGACGCCGCGCGCTGGTTTTGATGGTATTCGCCTTCCTGG
>JAIOYN010000105.1 GCA_021741065.1 Sphingomonadaceae bacterium
CCAAGAGCGGTGGCGTTTCCGGTTGCGATTTGTACCCAAAAGCGCGCGGGGTGATCCTTTTCAGCCTTGGCCTTGGCCGCAAGCTTCGGATCGACCTTGACGACTGGTTTAAGCTTTTTCAGATCCACGGGAATTTGTGACGGCCGTTGTTCGCTCTCCGGAATATCAATAGCTTCCACAATTGCGCCCAGGTCAAAACGGGATGTCTCAACCCGTGCAGCAGGCACGGGTTCAGGCGCTTGCACCGCAACTGCAGGCGCCTGGGTCATAGGACGCGCCACCACAGTTGCCTCGCCGTTTTGGGTGAGGTCTGGCGTAACGACAGCGGGCTTCAGTTGAAGCTCTGCAGCCACTGGCGTATTTTGGGCCTGCGCGGGAAATGGCGCAGGCGTCAGTGTGTTTGTCGGCTTTGGTAATGCCGCACTGACCAAAGGACGCGCCGTTTCTGTCTTGGGTAGCTTTTGTGTTTCGGGAATATTGGCAACTACCGCCTGAATCTCCGCGCGCTCCTGCGTCTTTTGGTCACGTGCACGATCAGGCTTCGGCGTGCTTTTACTGTCGCGCGCTGGCGCAGCCTTTGGTCCAAGCGCAGTTCCCGACGGAATGAGACGGTTATTGCCGGAAACGACCGGGCTCTGCGGTAACGTCGATGCAATGCGGCGCACCTGCTCGCTGCCACGCCCGACCGCTTGGCTCGTCGGGAAATGCCCCAAATGGATTGCCGCCGCCTTCTGCGCATCCGTCAAGGACGGCATTAAGCGGAAATAACGTTCCATACGCACAACGGAACTTGCATCCATGAAGCCTTGCGCGACTCTCGTCGATTCCCGCAGATCTCCGCGGGCCGCCAGCATGAAAGCCCGGGCACGCCACGCAGTGGCACTGTTACGTTGCAGCAACGGAACCAGCATCGCATCGGCTGCTTCCTTTTGCCCTGCCAGAGACAAGGATATCGCTTGGCGGATAATGAGGTCATCCGAGGTGGAGGCTGTCCGCGCCAGTTTATAGTCCTGCTGCGCGCGACCAAAATTACCTAACAAGTCATAGGCCAATGCGCGATCCAACGCAATCGAACGCTCGTTCGCGCCCAAGCGGACGGCTTGATCAAACAAACGCAGTGCTTCAAAAGGATTTTCCGTGCGCACGGTCGCCGTCGCCAAACCTGACACGATACGGCTATTTCCGGGGCGAAGCGTATTAGCGCGCGTAAAAAAGTTCAAAGCGGCATTGGCATCCCCCAAGGCAAGCGAAGCATCACCAGCATCGGCCATGGCATCCGCATCTGAGGGGTTAAAGGATATCCGGCGCATGGCCGCACGTAACTCGGCCGCACCTGCGGGCTCCGAATAAATCGGTACAGCGGGAGCCGCCTCGTCAAGTGCCTCAAGCGCGCTTTCGTCAACTGCTTGCGCAAACACGCCAGATGATAAAGCGAGCGCACAGAATATCCCGGCACCACGTAACATTGTCACATTCATTCGCCCTTATTGGAATGCCGATTGCCGGACGCAAAGCATGTTTACGCTATGCTCCGACAAACGGTTGCCTAAAGCGGACGAAATGCCACTGCGCTGCGCATGCAGCTTAGGAGTTGTTCTGCCGATCGAAGAAACGCGGAACGCCGGTGCTGCTTGCGTCATCATGGCCCTTGTCATCTTCATCGTCGGACCGGGAAAGACCGCGTGACAAGTTCGACATGCGTTCAAACAACGTGCCACCTGTCGGAATGCGGGGCGCCGCACGTGCAGGTGCCTGCGTTACATCGACAGGCGCAGGCGCTGGCGGATTTGCGTCTACGGGCGTATTCAGTTCAAGCGCATCGGCACCTGCCCACGATGTAGGAGGAAAGGCGCTCGATTCGGGCGACTTTTCTGCGCCGTCCGCAGTGGCGTCTGCCTCAGCTTCTGGGGCTTCAAAATCGCTACCAAGAATCAAGCTGTCATCTTCCGCATCGGTTTCTGGTTCCGCAACCGCATTTGGTTCTTCAACTGGCGCGGGGTCGGTGGTTTCGAACAATGACGCTGCTGGCGCCGCGGCCGCCACAACGGGCTCGGGTGCCGGACGGCTGAACGAAAATGGCGTGCGTGATTGCGTTGCTGCTGATGTGGCTACGCCTTCATTATCGATACCGGTTGCCACAACCGAAACGCGGATTTTACCATTCAGATTTTCATTAAACGCCGAACCCCAGATGATGTTTGCATCGGGGTCGACCAGCTCACGGATGTGGTTAGCAGCTTCATCAACTTCCATCAGGCGCATGTCTTCGCCACCCGTAATCGACACAATAACGCCCTTTGCGCCTTGCATCGAAACACCGTCGAGCAGCGGGTTGGCGATAGCCCTCTCCGCAGCTTCAAGCGCGCGACCATCGCCTTCGGCTTCGCCAGTGCCCATCATCGCCTTGCCCATTTCATGCATGACGGACCGGACGTCGGCAAAATCAAGGTTGATCAGGCCAGGCATGACCATGAGATCAGTGATACCGCGAACACCCTGTTGCAGAACTTCGTCCGCAAGCAAAAATGCCTCTTTGAACGTCGTGTTCGGATTGGCGACCAAAAACAGGTTTTGGTTCGGAATAACGATCAGAGTGTCAACATGCTGTTGCAGTTCAGCAATGCCGGATTCTGCCGAGCGCATCCGACGCGATCCTTCAAAAAGGAACGGCTTCGTTACAACGCCAACGGTCAATATGTTCATTTCGCGCGCCGCCTGCGCAATGACGGGAGCAGCACCGGTTCCGGTTCCGCCGCCCATGCCAGCCGCGATGAAGCACATATGACAACCAGCCAAAGCGGACTTCACTTGCTCAATGGTTTCTTCTGCAGCGGCGCGCCCGACCTCGGGGCGCGAACCAGCGCCGAGACCTTGCGTAATCTCGGGCCCAAGCTGAATACGATAATCCGCGGGAGAAGCGTTCAATGCCTGCGCATCGGTATTGGCTACGACGAAATCGACGCCCTCAACCTTCGCTTTTATCATGTTGGCAACTGCGTTACCGCCGGCACCACCAACACCAATAACTGCAATTTTCGGCTTCAATTCGTCAACCATGGGTGGACCGATATTGATGCTCATAATTTTATCCCCTTAGCCTCTTTGGCTTGTTCGAAATTTACATGCTTCTGACACAAAAGCGTAACGCGCACACCAGAAAATTACCCTTTTTGCACAGGTTTCTATCAGAAGTTCTCGCGAACCGCCCGTTTTATACGTTCAATCAAACTTGGCATCGATCCGCCCAAATGTTCAGCGCGCAAATCAAAGCCCGATTGCAGATCGATCCGCTCTGATGCCGCATAATGAATCAACCCAACGAGCGTTGAGAATGCGGGGCCGGAATGTGCTTCTGGAATACTGATAAGCCCCGTTGGACGCCCGATGCGGACGGTGCGGCCTAATGCGCTCTGCATATGTTCGGCTGCGCCTTTTAACTCCCCGCCGCCGCCAGTCAGGACAACCTGATGCCCCGATGGCCCCGTGAAACCCAGCGTTTTTAACGCCTGCGCCACTTCGGTCACAATGCTGTCGACGCGCTGACACACTACGGCATTCAACTGCGCCTTGGTGATGCGTGGGGCTTGATTGCCTGGTTCAACGCCATTTTCGTCCGGGCCGATATCGAGCACTTCCTGATGGTCGCGCGGGCTGGTCAGCGCCGAACCATGAAAACATTTCAGCCGCTCCGCCTGCGCACGGCGAATACCAAAGACCGACGCTATATCGTCGGTGATGTCCGATCCGCCTTTTTGAATGGTTTCAAGTCCGACCAGCATCCCGCCAATGAAGACCGACACGTTAGTCACTGCGGCCCCAAACTCGACCAATGCAACGCCCAACTCGCGTTCCTCAGCCGTCAAACAGGCAAGACCTGTTGCGACAGGTCCGACCACAAGCGCTTCTACATCCAAATGCGCCGAGCGCACCGTCATATCCATGTTGCGGACTGGTGATTGGTCGGCAAGCACGACATGCACGTCAACGCCAAGCCTATCTGCGTGCAACCCAACCGGATTTGCCACCCCGCCAACACCATCAAGCGCATACAAAGTAGGTTGGATATGTAAGGCAATTCTGCCGCCCGTCTGGATATTGGCGCGCCCGGCCTGAAGCAGTTCGTCGACATCGTCTTGCGTGATGCGATCGCCGCCCAGTTCGATTTCGACGGGTGCTAACATGCTATCGAGCCCACCCGACGACATGCCGACCCAAGCCCGGTCAATGTTGAGGCCAGCAATACGTTCGGCTTGTTCCACTGCGTGGCGAACAGACAGTTCGGCTTGTTCAACATCCGCAATACAGCCACGGGTAACGCCGCGGCTCTCGCGCTGGCCAGTACCTAGCACCAGCAAATCGCCATTTTCGGTTTGCCGGGCGATTAACGCCGACACTTTGGATGAACCGATATCAATCGCCGAAATTATCCGTTCGGCACGCGCCGTCTTCATGCCGTTAATCCATTGTTTTTTGATGTAATTTCATTTTTTTCGTTGTTTTCGTTGCTGTCTTTGTTTTCCACTTTAACAGCCTCTGCCTTAGGTGCTTTGCGGAAATAGGCGCGACTGGGGTCGCGCAGGTCGAAATGGATGAGGTCGCGGCCAAGCAATCGGTGGACACCGTCCAAACGTGCAAAGTTCAGCAGTGCTTTAGCAGCTTCAGCCTCACCCTCTGGCAAAGCCAGCGTTTCGCCGGTCTGGAACTGCAAGTCCCAGCGCCGGTTACCTATCCAGGTTGCGCCCGAAACCTGCGACTTCAATGCCGAAGCATTGTCAAGCAAGGCGTTCAACGCGACGATATGTGCATTGGCTTGATTGCCGTTCAAGGTGGGTAAATCGCCACCCTCTCCTGCGCGGACATTTGCAAGAACGATCCCGTTTGCATCGATCAGGGAATATCTTCCGTTCCGTTGCCATATCGCGGCAGGTTTGCGTTCAATAATCTCTACCGCCAACGTATCGGGCAACTGCCGCGAAACGCGGGCGTCCTTAATCCACCCATATTGCAGCAAGTCCGCGCGAACTTTATCTATATCCACCAAGGGCATCGCACGATCTTTCTCGGCGAGCACCAACTGATAGACTTTCAACTGGTCCACCCGCTCCATGCCCGTGACCTCGACACGCTGCACCTGAAAACCAGCCTTGGCAGCAAGCGCGGCATATTGTTGGTAAGCAACCGCGGTCAACCCAGCATATTGCGCCGCGGCAAAGGCAAGTAACGTAAGCGCCGCGAATATGACCCAGGTAAAAACGCGCTGCACATCCCGTTCGGAAAAAGGCAGCATCCGCATCAACATAACAACCCACGACGCTTGCAGCACCTTTTGCCGTGGGCTTGGGCTTTTTTCCTTCCGTTTTGCGGGGGCTTTGCGTGCTACACCAGCCATTATGCGAGCGCCTCTTTGACGATGATGTCGACAAGCTGTTCATAGCTTATGCCAACATGTCGCGCTTGTTCGGGCACAAGACTGAGCGGTGTCATCCCGGGCTGCGTATTGGTTTCGAGAACGAAAACACCCTCCATGCCGACCTCATCATCCCAGCGAAAATCGGTACGCGAGGCGCCCTTACAGCCAAGCAATTGGTGCGCGCGCAGGGCGGTGTCCAACATATATTGGGCAATATCATCTGGGATTTCCGCAGGGCAGATATGTTCTGTTAACCCGTCCGTATATTTGGCATCAAAATCGTAAAAGCCGCTCTTGGGCCTCAACTCGGTCACACACAAAGCCTTGTCGCCCAACACTGCCACGGTCAACTCGCGGCCTTTGATGAAAGGTTCCGCCAGCAGCCGGTCAAATTCCTGCCACGGCCCTTTAGCGTCACGCGCAATCGGATTGCCGTAATTGCTGTCTTCAGTGACAATCGCTACCCCGACCGAGCTGCCTTCATTCAATGGCTTCAGCACATAAGGACGCGGCAGCGGATCAGAAGCATATAGGCTTTCGCTATCCACCATCGTACCCTTGGGCATAGGAATTCCAGCAGGCACGAGGCATTGTTTCGTGAGTTCCTTGTCGATGGCGATGACAGAGGTCACCATGCCGCTATGCGTATAAGGAATGCCCATCAAATCCAGCATGCCCTGCACCGAACCATCTTCACCGGGGACACCGTGCAAGGCATTAAACACAACATCTGGACGAAGTGCTGTAAGGACTTGCGCAACATTTCGGTCCATATCTACACGGCTGACCAGATAGCCAAGCTTTTCAAGCGCATCGGCCACACCATTACCGCTCATCAACGACACTGGCCGTTCGTTCGACCATCCGCCCATCAACACCGCGACGTGAATTTGAGTGCTCATTTCGCTTCGCCCACGCGCTGTATTTCCCATGTTAACTCAACGCCCGAATGCGCCAATACGCGGGCGCGGACTTCTTCGCCAAGCGCTTCGATATCTGCGCTGGTCGCATCGCCTGCATTAATCAGGAAATTGGTGTGTTTTTCAGACACCTGCGCACCGCCAATTTGAAGCCCGCGGCATCCAGCCGCATCGACCAATTGCCATGCCTTATGTCCATCCGGATTCTTAAACGTAGAACCGCCCGTTTTGGAACGCAGTGGCTGCGATGCTTCGCGCGATGCGCTAATCCGGTCCATCTCTGCCTGGATAGCTTCGGGTTCGCCGGGATGCCCTTGGAAGCGCGCCGCCACGACGATTGCGCCATCGGGCAATTCAGAATGACGATAGCTGTAGTGTAAATCTTCCACCGACAAGGTCGCCAGGGTTCCATTGCGCATCACCACATCGCAATCACGCAATATGT
>JAIOYN010000106.1 GCA_021741065.1 Sphingomonadaceae bacterium
CCATTGAAATGGCGCGCGTCGCCGCCGAGGCTTTATCTGGCGAAGGTTGGCTTGCGCGCTTGGCCGAAGGGACGCCATCGGGGCCAATTGAGCATTTGCTCGCCGCGATCCGAGCGATGGTATTTGCCCGCGACGAAACCAATGCGACTGAAAGCGGCTATGGTCTGGAGACCGAGCTTGCCGATCCTGACCCGCGAGTCATCGACGCCGCCGCCGCTGCCGCCATTGCGCTGGGGGCGCTAGCAAGGCCGCTGACGATATTGGGGCAGCGGTTGGAGGCGATGATAGCCGACCCGCCCGATTGGCTCGATGGCAGTGCCCGTGCGCGCGTCGAGGGCGCAACCGCAAGCTTGAGTTGGCGCATCGACACGTTGCGTGCATGGATATCGATGTTGGCGCGCGCCGTCGGCCCCGTTGACCCTGAATATGTTGATTGGCTGGCGATTGACCGGTTTGAAGGCCGCGAAATGGATATTGGTATGCACCGCCGCTGGCTCGACCCGATGAAGCCCGTGGCAGAAATCGTGCTGAAACCCAGCCATGGCGTGCTCGCCACCTCGGCCACCTTGCGCAGCGGTGGCGATTGGCAAAATGCCGAAGCCCGGACGGGGGCCAGTCATCTGGATAAGCCCGCGACGCATTTTTCGGCGATCAGCCCGTTTGATTATAGCGCGCAGGCCGAAGTGCTGATTGTTACGGACATCAAAAAAGGCGATGCTGCCGCCTTGGCGGGGGCCTATGCCGCGTTAATTACCGCATCGGGCGGCGGCGTGCTCGGCCTGTTTACCGCGATACGGCGGTTGCGTTCGACTTATGCGCGCATTGCCGACCGCTTGGCGCGCGACGGCCTGCCTTTATATGCGCAACATGTGGACCCGATTGATACCGGAACATTGGTCGACATATTCCGCGATGACCCACATGCAAGCTTGCTGGGCACCGACGCATTGCGCGACGGGGTGGACGTTCCCGGTCACTCGCTGCGCTTGGTTGTCATGGAGCAAATTCCATGGCCCCGCCCCGACATATTGCACCGCGCGCGGCGTTTGAAACATGGCGGCATGGATTATGATGATCGCATCATCCGCGCCAAAATGGCGCAGGCCTTTGGCCGCCTTATCCGCAGCGCAGGCGACAAAGGCCATTTTGTGCTGCTGTCATCGGCGGTGCCCAGCCGGCTCTTGTCTGCATTTCCGCCCGGCACGCCCATTCGCCGCGTGACGCTGGAGGAGGCCGTGCATTCCATAAAATCAGGTCTTTCGTCTGACACAAATTTGCGGCAGGACATGTCAAACACGTTGGAAGAGAGTAACCCGATTTGACCTTTACCCTCACCTTGTTCCGCCATGCCAAATCGAGCTGGGATGACACGGTCCCGCGGGACTTTGACCGTCCGCTCAATAAGCGCGGCGAAAAGGCGGCGGTCACCATGGGCGTTTGGGTCAAACGCAACGGATTGACCTTTGACCATGTGGTCGCAAGCCCCGCCGTGCGCGTGATCGAAACCATTGACCAATTTGTGAAGGGCACAGGGGAACGCATGGACCCCAATTGGGACCGCCGGATTTATCTGGCCTCCTCTGCGACGTTGATGGACGTGCTGCGCGACCAGTCCGATGACCATAAAAATCTTTTGATGGTCGGCCATAATCCGGGCCTAGAAGATCTGGTATTCGACATTTGCCCCGATGACGGCAGCTCGCCGTTACGCGATTTGGTGTGGGAGAAATATCCCACAGCCGCCATTGCGCGGATGGAATTGAACATCACCCGCTGGGCCGAACTGGAGCGTAAATGTGGGCAACTCACCCACTTCATAAGGCCCCGCGATCTGGACCCCGAACTCGGGCCCGAAGACGAATGACACCCGTTATTTGGCGCACCGCCAATGCGGGTGATGCCGAAGCGCTCGCTTATCTCGGCGCGGCAACTTTCATGGCAACATTCGCTTTTGACCATCCCGGCCAACCCATGATGGAACATCTGCGGCAAGAACATAGCGCCGCATATTACGCAGCGGCACTCCGCGATCCGGCAACCGATATCTTGATTGGTGAAACACCGCTGGGCGCGCCTGTCGGCTACGCCATGATCACGCCGCCATCACATCCTGCGTTGCAGCAAGAGGACGATATCGAACTCAAGCGCATCTATTTGCTGGGTCCATGGCAGGGCGGTGGTCATGGCAAAGACCTATTAAATCTCGTGTTCGCGGTGGCCGAAAAACACGGGGCAAAGCGCCTATTGCTGTCCGTCTACGAAAAAAACGCCCGTGCCATTGGCTTTTACGAACGGGCCGGCTTTGCGGCCATTGGCGAAACAATCTTCATGGTCGGCCCCGTGCCGTTTCGCGACTTGGTCTACGCCTCGAATAGCGTTTAGGGTCAGGACCTAGGCCGCCGCCAAAGCGGACGCGAGCCGGTCGCGCACCGCCTGCAGAGCCCCAAAGTCGCACGGAGCGACGGATGATTGGATCGGCGCAGGCGCAGGCGCCTCCCGCTGGGCATCCTGTGTCCCGCCTTCCGTCAGAAAACGCCGCGCGCCCTTCACAGTATAGCCTTCTTTATATAATAAGCGGTGGATAGTGTGCAGCAGGGCAACATCATCGGGGCGATACAGCCGCCGACCACCCGCACGCGTCAGCGGCCGCAACATGGGGAACTGTTCTTCCCAATAACGCAAAATGTGCGTCCGCACGCCCAACGCCTCCGCCATTTCACCAATATTACGGAAGGCGTCAGCCGATTTTTCGGGCATAAAAGTTATTTAACCTTTTGACGCATGCCTTGGCTTGCACGGAATGTAAGAACCCGGCGCGGGGTAATCGGCACTTCCACGCCCGTTTTCGGGTTGCGTCCGATGCGCTCCGCTTTATCGCGAAGAACGAAGGTGCCAAAACCAGAAATTTTGACATTGTCGCCATTCAATAAAGCACTGGTCATATGGCCAAGAATCGATTCAACCATCGTCGCAGCGTCTGCGCGCGACAGACCGATTTGACGGTTAAGCATTTCGGCCAAATCGGCGCGCGTTAATGTTCCTGCTTCTGCCATATTCGTCTCCGGATCTTAACTTATAATGTCAGAATAATGTCATACAATAGAATTTCAAATTGTAAAATAGTGATTTTATCGGAAACCTACATCCGTATGATGGATGCGCCCCAAGTAAATCCGCCACCCATTGCTTCCAGAACGACAATGTCCCCTGTTTTGATCCGGCCATCGCGCACCGCGACATCTAAGGCCAAAGGAACCGACGCTGCGGATGTATTTGCGTGCTGGTCAACGGTGAGGACAACTTTGCTGGGATCAAGCGCCAGTTTCTTGGCGGTCGCCTCAATAATCCGGGCATTTGCCTGATGCGGAACGACCCAGTCGACGTCAGCTGGCTTCAATTCTGTCGCGGCAAGCACCTCATGCAATACATTGGTGAGATTGGTCACGGCATGGCGGAATACTTCGCGCCCCTTCATCCGCAATTTGCCGACGGTACCCGTGGTGGATGGACCACCATCAACATATAATAATTCATTATGTTGGCCATCGGCATGCAATTTCGTCGCGAGCGCCCCGCGCGTGCCAACTTCGCCCGACAGGACAATCGCGCCAGCGCCGTCGCCAAATAACACGCATGTCGTGCGATCTTCCCAGTCCAATATGCGGCTAAATGTTTCGGCCCCGATCACTAATGCATTATGGGCGGACCCGGCCCGGATCATGCTTTCTGCAACGGAAAAGGCATAGAGGAAGCCCGAGCAAACCGCCGCCACATCAAAGGCAACGCCGCCATTGCAGCCAAGCGCATGTTGCACGATAGTGGCCGAAGCAGGGAATGTCTGGTCGGGCGTGGCGGTCGCCAAAATGATAAGGTCAATGTCATTCGCCGACATGCCAGCCGCATCAAGCGCCCTGCGCGATGCTTCGATCGCGAGGCTGGATGTTGTTTCATCGGGCTCGGCAATGTGGCGGAACTTTATACCCGTCCGCTCGGTAATCCATTCGTCTGTCGTGTCGACTCTGCTTGCGAGATCCGCGTTCGACACGCGATTGCGTGGAAGCGCCGCCCCAGTGCCCTTGATAACGGCACGAAGAGCTACGTCCGTCACTGCGCCTGTATCCGCGCAAGATCTTGCGCGATGCGCGCTGTAATGTCTTCTTCGACCAATCGCGCCGCAACCTCGACCGCATTGGCCACGCCCTTGATATTGGCGCTGCCATGGCTTTTAACGACCACACCATTCAGCCCCATGAACACGGCGCCATTATGGTTATTGGGGTCAAGATGGTGCCGCAGCAATTCGGTCGCGGGCCGCGATACCAAAAATCCGAATTTCGAACGGATGGAGCTGGTGAAGGCCCGGCGCAAAAGATCCGTCACGAAACGGGCCGTGCCCTCGATCGATTTCAACGCGATATTACCGGTAAAGCCATCGCAAACCACGACATCACATTCGCCACGGTTAATTTTGTCAGCCTCAACAAAGCCCTGAAAATCCATATGGAGGCCGGTGGCATCGCGCAAATGCTGCGCCGCGTCGCGCAGTTGCTCCGTGCCTTTCATTTCCTCAGTACCGATATTCAACAAGCGGACGCGCGGGCGGTCAAAGCCGAAAATGATACGCGAATAGGCCGCACCCATGATGGCAAACTGGACAAGGTTTTTGGCCTCACACTCGGTGTTGGCGCCGAGATCCAGCATCACCACATCGGTGTCTTCCAATGTCGGCAGCAGAGCGGACAAAGCTGGCCGGTCAATACCGGGCATCGTGCGCAGGGCAAGTTTGGCGGTAGCCATTAATGCGCCGGTGTTTCCTGCGCTGAGGGCGGCGCTAGCATGGCCGGACTTCACGGCATTGATCGCCATGCCCATGGAGCTGGTCTTGGCCTTGCGTAAAGCGGCGCTGACCTTGTCATCCGCGGTGATGACAACATCGCTATGCAGGATTTCGGAGGCAGCGCGCAAATTGGGGTGCTTATCGAGCGCAGATTTGATCTGCGTTTCGTCACCCACCAAAAGAAACTGGAAGCTTTCATGCCGGTGCCGCGCCAAAGCCGCACCTGAGATCATCACAGGAACGCCCTCATCACCGCCCATCGCGTCAATGGCGATACGCGGTTTCATCGACACCAGCTATTCTCCTTGTACAGGATTAGGCGACTGCCACCACTTCGCGGCCATTATAATGGCCGCAGGCGTCGCACAAATGATGTGGACGCTTCAGTTCACCGCAGTTGGCGCATTCTTGGTACGCAGCAACCTTAAGCGAATCATGGCTGCGACGCATGCCGCGCTTCGAAGGGGATGTTTTTCTTTTGGGGACAGCCATTTCGGCACCTGTTCCATTTCAAAATCAATAAGTTCTAAGGCATGTTTAGGCGAAAGAGATGGTCGTGGCAAGCAATCGCCAGAATCGGCCTCAATCGTCCGCACATGTCTGTGTGAGCGGCGCGCTATACTTGTTTTTCGGTGCTTTGCAAGCCGAGAGATAGCAGTTAAGCACGTCAGCACCAACTGGGAGAGAATATATGTTAAGTTTACCCGTCACGCTTACAATTGCCGCAGGTGCAGCATTGGTGAATATCTGGCTCATGGTCCGTTGCGGTCAGGCGCGCACCAAGGAAAGCGTATCGATTGGCGATGGCGGCAATGAGTTTGTTATCCGCCGGATGCGCGCGCACGCAAACTTCGTCGAGAGCGCGCCGTTCATTTTGATCCTGATTGCTGCGCTTGAAGCAACAAGCGGAACCAACCATTGGCTTTGGCGGCTTGGCCTCGTCTATATCATTGGTCGTTTCGTCCATGGCCTCGGCATGGATGGCGGATCACTGGGCAAGGGCCGGATGGTCGGCACGCTGACCACGATGATTACGTTGCTTGGCCTGGCTGGCTGGGCGTTGTGGAACGTCTACGCAGCGGTTCTTTAACTTCGCCCAACCTATCGCGCAGCAAGCACATCGTCTGCGACAAAGGCGTTGTGCTTGCGCTCATAGCCAAATTGGCTGGTCGGGCCGTGGCCGGGAATGAAGGTCACGTCATCCCCCAATGGCCACAGCTTCGTCGTGATCGCATGGATAAGGTCGGCATGGTTGCCGCGCGGGAAATCGGTGCGACCGATAGACCCTTGAAACAGCACGTCCCCCACAATCGCCAAACGGCTGGGTTGGTGATGGAAGATGACATGTCCAGGCGTATGGCCGGGGCAGTGAATGACATCGAGCGTCAGATTACCCACAGTCACCGTATCGCCGTCAACCAGCCAGCGGTCAGGCTCAAAACTACGCGCTTCCATCCCGTATCGCGCACCGTCACCGTCGAGCTTCTCGATCCAGAAACGGTCATCTTCATGCGGGCCTTCAATTTTCAGGCCCAATTCTTGCGCCAGCATCCCTGCTTGTCCGCAATGGTCAAGATGACCGTGCGTCACCAATAATTTTTCCAGCTCAACGCCCGTTTGCGCGACAGCAGCCTTTAACTTGTCAAGATCACCACCCGGGTCAACCAAAGCGCCCTTGTTCGTTTCGGTGCACCAAAACAGCGTGCAATTCTGCTGCAACGGGGTGACGGGAATGATCGCAGCCTTCAAGGGCGGCGTCTGTGTGGGCGTGGATGTAACATGTGACATAGATATTCATGTGCCGCACTCACGCGGCCGAGGCAAGCCTTCAAAGCCGCCGCCCT
>JAIOYN010000107.1 GCA_021741065.1 Sphingomonadaceae bacterium
TATCTTCATCGGGCAATTTGGACGTCGCATGACGTTCCAGCGCCAATGCCATGTCCGATGGGGACATGCCGCAGCCATCGTCGGTGACTTCAACCAAATCAATGCCGCCTGCGCTGAGGCGCACGCTTATGTTCCGCGCACCCGAATCGATGGCGTTTTCGACCAGCTCCTTCAACGCGCTGGCCGGTCTTTCCACCACTTCACCAGCGGCAATCCGGTTGACCAGATTTTCGGGGAGTCTTCTTATTGACATCCGTAGGTTCCTAGCCCAAGCGGACAGTTCAAGCGACTCCTTAATCGTCCGCAATCCAGCCAAATATCTGTTTTGTAAAACAGCAAATTCCGCTAGGACCGCGCGATTATTTGGGCGCGCTCCAAAGGACTCTCACCAAACCGGACTGGGTGGATATTACATGATTTTTGGCAAGCTTTTCCGTTTCGCATCACACGACATGGCTATTGACCTCGGCACCGCAAACACGGTTGTTTATGTGCGCGGCCAGGGAATCGTCCTGAACGAACCGTCTGTCGTGGCGATTGAAACCATAAACGGCATCAAGCGCGTAAAGGCCGTTGGCGACGATGCAAAGCTGATGATGGGCAAGACGCCTGACAGCATTGAGGCCATTCGTCCGTTGCGCGATGGCGTCATTGCGGACATTGATGTTGCTGAACAGATGATAAAGCACTTCATCCACAAGGTGCATGGCAAGCGCCGCATGTTTACCTACCCCGAAATTGTTATCTGCGTTCCGTCAGGTTCGACATCGGTCGAACGGCGCGCGATTCGCGATGCCGCATCGAACGCGGGCGCAGCGGAAGTGTTCCTGATCGAAGAGCCTATGGCAGCCGCGATTGGCGCAGACATGCCTGTAACCGAACCTATTGGTTCCATGGTCGTCGATATTGGCGGCGGCACAACTGAAGTGGCTATCCTGTCCTTGCGTGGCCTTGCCTACACAACCTCCGTGCGTACCGGTGGTGATAAGATGGACGAGGCGATTGTGTCCTATGTTCGGCGGCACCATAACCTGCTGATCGGTGAAGCCACGGCGGAACGGATCAAGAAGGATTTCGGTACGGCCCGTCCACCAGCCGACGGCGTTGGCGAGACATTGCACATCAAGGGCCGTGATCTTGTAAATGGCGTGCCGAAGGAAATTTCGATCAATCAGGCCCAAATTGCCGAAGCCTTGTCGGAACCTATTGGTACCATCCTCGAAGGTGTGCGCGTTGCGTTGGAAAACACCGCGCCGGAATTGGCGGCCGACATCGTCGACCAGGGTATCGTTCTGACCGGTGGCGGCGCCTTGATGGCCGGTCTTGACGAATTTCTGCGCGATGAAACTGGCCTTCCTGTTACCGTTGCCGAAGACCCGCTGACCTGCGTTGCCATTGGCACTGGCAGGGCCATGGAAGACCCGATCTTCCGCGGCGTCCTGCTCACCGCTTAAGGCGAGGTGAGGATGGCGCCGCCGCCACATCGGCGCTCCGGATTTTCCCGGAAGGCGCAATATAGCCTGTTCGTGACCTATGTGCTTGCGATTGCAGGAACGATAGTGGCTGCGCTGCTTCTGATGATTTCGGTAGTCGATCCGGCGGGATTTTCGGCATTGCGCACCTTTGGCACAGAAGTCACTGCGCCCGTAGCGCGCGTGATCAACAATGCGCGGCAATCCGCGCAAGCGATAACGGACACTTTTTCAGCCTATATCGATGCAGCATCGAAAAATATGGCGCTTGAAAAAGAGCTAAAGGCGAACCGCAGCGCCTTAATCGAGGCGCGGGCGCTGCGTGTCGAAAACGCCCGACTGCGCGGCTTGCTCAACATAGCGAATGACGATCCGCAGCAAGTGGCCGTTGGTCGCCTGATCAGTTCCACTGCATCAAGCACAAGGCGGGTCGCGACCTTATCGATTGGACGTAATTTCGGGGTTGAGCGCGCACAAGCTGTACGTGGGCCAGCCGGACTTATCGGCCGCGTCATAGAAACAGGGCCAACAACCGCGCGGATTCTACTGGTGACGGACAGCGAAAATCTGGTTCCAGTCATGCGGGCAAGCGACGGTCTTCCTGCGTTTTCCGCAGGCCTTGGCAACGGGCTGGTCCTGATCAAGCCGCTGAGCTTGGGCGAAAGCCCTTTCAAGATCGGTGACATCATTGTCACCTCTGGCAATGGCGGGCTCTATGGCGCGAATATCCCCTTTGCGCAGGTCATCCGCAAAACCAGTGACGGTGCGCTTGGTCTCCCCTTTGCCGATCCTGCCAACACGCCTTATGCCATTGTGATGAAATCCTATCTGGGTACGGCGAGAGCAGCACAGCAAGCGATTGCCCCAGATGGCGAAACCAAAGAGGTGGCCGAGTGAAAATACCGGTCAGCGCCATGCGATTGCCAACACGGCCAGCGCGGGAATATGAAAGTCGTTTTGACCGCGAACAGTCAATGCTCAAAATGTTGGCAATCCCGATTGCCTCTGTGCTTTTGGCGTCGATGGTCACCACCTTACCCATTTTTAGTTCAGGGCCGATTTTGCCGCCATTTGGGCTACTGATGTTTTTAAGCTGGCGTCTGATGCGGCCCGGATTACTGCCCGTGTGGTCTGGCGTTCCCTTCGGATTGATGGATGATCTTTTCAGCGGACAACCTTTTGGGAGCGCTGGCCTGCTCTGGTCCCTCGCGATGCTCATTGTCGAGATTATCGATTCTCGGGCGATATGGCGCGATTATATGCAAGATTGGTTGATTGCCGCTTTGCTCATTACGGCCGTGCTACTGGGCGGTTGGTGGATTTCTGGACTAGCCCACGCCACACCCGATCCGATGATTTTATTTCCGCAGATCCTTTTGTCCATATTGCTATATCCGCTCGTCGTGCGAATATGTGTGCGGCTCGACAGCTGGCGATTGGTAACATGAAAGTCGAAAAGCAGGTAACATCAGGACAGCTTGACTTCACCTTCACACGCCGCACCGCGTTTGTGGGCGGCGTACAAGCCGCCATTGGCCTGACTGTTGCGGCGCGCATGTCCTATATCGCCGTTGCGGATAATGAAAAATACAAGCTGCTCGCCGAAAGTAACCGCGTCAACCTGACCATCATACCGCCGCGCAGAGGTTGGTTCATTGACCGATTTGGTAAGCCCATTGCCACGAACCGCGCCGATTTTCGCGTTGATATCATTCCCGATCGGTTGGCAAAAAAGGATGATACTATTCAAACGCTTGCGGAATTGCTGGCGCTTTCAACAGATGACGTCGACCGCATCCATCGCGAGTTAAGAAATGCACAAGGGTTTCAACCCGTGCAAGTCGCCGACGGCCTGGATTATGACAAATTCGCAGCGGTCAGCGTGCGCTTACCAGACATGCCCGGCGTCAGCCCACGCCAAGGCTATTCGCGCTTCTACCCCAGCGGCGCGGCGGTCGGCCATTTGATCGGCTATGTCGGCACAGTGTCGGCAGAGGAATATCAGAAGAACAAGAATCCGCTGCTGATTACGCCAGGGTTTAAGGTTGGCAAGGATGGCCTCGAAAAAACGCTGGAAGACAGGCTACAGGGCGAACCCGGTGCCAAGCGGACCGAAGTCACCGCGCGCGGCAAGATCGTGCGGGAACTGACCACACGGCCCGATACGCCCGGCAAACCCGTCCAGCTCTCCATCGATATTGATTTGCACAATTACGCCGCCCGGCGGCTCGGCCTTGAATCGGGATCCGTGGTCATATTCGATTGCCTGACGGGCGACATTATCACCATGGCATCCATGCCCTGTTACGACCCGAACAGCTTTTCCGACGGCATTGGCCGCGTGGAATGGAAAATGCTGAACAGCGATGACCATATCCCCATGCTCAACAAGGCGCTTCAGGGCCTGTATCCTCCAGGCTCTACGTTGAAACCAATGGCTGGGCTTGCCATGATGCGCCACGGTGTTGACCCAGAAGAAACGGTAACCTGCAATGGCGGGTACCGGTTGGGCAATCGCGTCTTCAGATGTCTGGGGCGGCATGGTCCGGTAAACATGACCACCGCGATCATGAAAAGCTGCAACACCTATTTTTACGCAATGGGGCACCGGATTGGCTTTGACAATATCGCACCTGTGGCGCGCGAACTTGGACTGGGGCAGGAATTTTCCCTACCCTTCCCGTCGCAACGTTATGGCACTGTTCCCGACAGCGCATGGAAAATGCGCAAATATGACCAGAAATGGACCGAGTCCGACACGTTGAATGCGGTCATTGGTCAGGGTTATATCATCGCCAGTCCGTTCCAATTGGGCCTGATGGCAGCGCGCATAGCCTCTGGATTAAGCGTTCAGCCTGAAATCCTTAAGCAGAAACGCGCGGCGCCAAAGCCTTTGTCCTTTCCTACAGAACATCTCAACGTCGTGCGTGAAGGCATGAACTTGGTCGTCAACGGCGACGGGACCGCTGTGCGCAGCAGGCTCTCGCTCGAAAACATCGCCATGGCAGGAAAAACCGGGACAGCCCAAGTCCGCCGCATTGCGGGCTCGCAACGTGGACAGTCCGGCGAATGGAAATATCGCGATCATGGCCTGTTCGTATGCTTTGCGCCGGTTGATCAGCCGCGTTATGGCGCCGCTGTGGTCATCGAACATGGCATGGGCGGCGCGCGCGCAGCGGCCCCTATTGCCAAGGATGTGCTCACCTTCATCTATGACCGTGAACAGGCCATGGCGTCTCTGGAGGCGCTGGAGGCTGGCTGGGGCGGCAATATTGAGCAGCGTATGGCGGCCAAATATGCTGCCTATCAGGGGCAAGCAGCGCCGCCTCCGCCCTTGGATCCAACGGCATGAACCGCATCGTCCCCGCCGCCATTGCCACACTGCCTTGGCGCGTCATTTTTATCCTGATGGCATTGGTAGGCTTTGGCGCGGCGGTGCTTTACTCCGCTGCAGGTGGGCATTTTGAACCTTGGGCTGGCAAGCATATCCTGCGCTTTTTCGTCCTTCTGGGCATGATCATCATCATGTCGCGGATGAAGCTGGAGTTCTGGAAATCCATAACTTTTCCGCTTTATCTGCTCTTACTGCTGATGCTTGTCGTGGTCGAACTCATGGGGTTTGTCGGCGGCGGTAGTCAGCGTTGGATCAACTTGGGCATCATCACGCTGCAACCGTCGGAGCTGATGAAACCGGTGATGGTTTTGGCCGCAGCGTGGTTTTTCGACCGGCTTCCACCCAACCGCATATTTGGCATTGATGCTGTGTGGCCTTTGGGCGCATTGTTGCTGCTGCCAAGCGCGCTGGTCATTATCCAGCCTGATTTTGACGCTGCTATTGCGTATGCCTTTGGCTTGGCCGTCGTGGGCTTTATGGCTGGATTGCCGCTGATTTATTTTTGGGGCGCGGGTGCGGCCATCGCCATATTTGCCCCCTTGGTCTATTTCTTTGGCCTCAAACCCTATCAGCAAGACCGCGTGCTTATTTTCCTCAATCCGGAAAATGATCCTTTGGGTGCTGGCTATCATATCACCCAGTCGAAAATCGCTATTGGTTCGGGCGGCATCTTTGGCAAAGGCTTTGGCAATGGCACACAAAGCCATTTGGATTATCTGCCTGAGGGCCACACCGACTTTGTCTTTGCCACCATGGCCGAAGAATGGGGCATAATCGGCGGCTTCTTTATCCTGTTTCTCTATTTCCTGCTTATGCGCTGGGGCTTGACCGTCGCGATGGAGAGCAAGACCCGCTATGGTCAATTGGTCGCCGCTGGCCTGACCTGCACCATTTTCTTTTATATCATGATCAATCTTTTGATGGTCGTGGGCCTTGCCCCTGTTGCTGGCATACCGCTTCCCTTTGTCAGCCATGGCGGATCATCGATGCTGACCATGATGCTATGCGTAGGTATCATCATGTCCATCGAACGCCACCCCGGCGCAAAGCGGGGCCAATTCCAATAAATCCCGTAAGGCCCGCTTGACAAAGCGCGCTAAACCCATCAAAGGCGGCGCTCCAAACGGGACGGCGCATCTGGCCAGCCCGAAATGGGGACGCTTAGCTCAGTTGGTAGAGCAGCTGACTCTTAATCAGCGGGTCGTGGGTTCGAACCCCTCAGCGTCTACCATTACTTTCAATGACTTAGCACGCAAGTAATTGCGGCTAACTTCTCCGGGGTAACGACTGGGGTAACATTTGGTCAATTACCTAAGCCACACTTGGCCTGTTCGGTAACACTTTCCTGAGAACCGGGCGGGCACTCAATCTCGAACGGATAATGACATAGAACCGCTTTATGTGGAAGCGGGGCGGACGGTCAGCAAACATTAAGCGTTGTTAAATGTTTAGAGCGATACGCCTGCGCAATAAACTGACCTTGCTCAAATTTCAGTTTATTAAGCGGAATTTGGCAATTTTGTTTAGTAACAATTTGCCTATAAGGCAGGCTAAGCGTTCATTTTCGAGGAACAAGTTATGGAGCGGGGACCTAAAATATTTTTTGGCGCAACTGCTGCTGCCATCATTATAGGCATTATCAGCACCGTCAGCACTGCTAAAGATGACCAGGCAAAGTGCGATGGCGCCATTCATGAGTGGAACACAGCACTCATCGATAAAGAACTTGGGATAGCTCAATTAAGATTAGCCGCAGCGCAAGGA
>JAIOYN010000108.1 GCA_021741065.1 Sphingomonadaceae bacterium
GGCGTTTGAACCGGTTACCATCAGCGTCGATCCGCCGTTGCCTGAACCGCTTGCGGACTTTGCCACGCCCAAATTGAACGATGCGCAGCAACTGGCCGCAAACAGCATGGTCAATGCAGTGCGCGCGAGTGGCTTTGATACCTTCGTGCTGGATGGCGTCACGGGATCAGGCAAAACCGAAACCTATTTTGAGGCGGTGGCTGAGGCGATACGGCTGGGCAAGCAGGTTCTTGTTCTACTTCCGGAAATCGCGCTGACCGCGCCGTTCCTTGCCCGCTTCGAAGCCCGCTTTGGCGTCGAGCCAGCGGTCTGGCACAGCAACCTTCGCTCCACACAGCGCCGCCGTGTCTGGCGTGCGGTCGCCGATGGCAGCGCGAAGGTGTTGGTGGGCGCGCGCTCTGCGCTTTTCCTGCCCTTTGCCAATTTGCGGCTAATTATCGTCGATGAAGCGCATGAGACCAGCTTTAAACAGGAAGATGGCGTGCGCTATCATGCTCGCGACGTTGCCGTCATGCGTGGCCATTTTGAAGGATTCCCGGTGGTGTTGGCATCGGCAACACCAGCGTTGGAATCGCGGCATATGGTGGCCATTGGCCGCTATAAGGGTCTTGAAATTCCGTCGCGTTTTGGCGCGGCCAAGATGCCGGAGATCAAGGCGATTGACCTCACGCTTGACGCGCCGGACGCACAGCATTGGATTGCGCCTACCTTGCTCAAGGCGCTGGCAGAACGCGTCGAGCGTGGAGAACAGAGCCTTTTATTCCTCAACCGGCGTGGCTATGCGCCTTTGACCTTGTGCCGGACCTGTGGCCACCGGTTCCAATGCCCGAACTGCACAAGCTGGATGGTAGAACACCGCCTCGTTCGGCGGCTTGCCTGCCACCATTGCGGCCATGTCATGCCGCCGCCGGAGGAATGTCCGGAATGCGGCGAAAGCGATACTCTGGTTGCCTGCGGTCCCGGTGTTGAACGTATCAGTGACGAGGTGAACCGCCTGCTGCCCCATGCGCGGACCATCGTTGCGACATCGGACACCTTATGGTCGCCAGAAAAAGCTGCGGAGTTTGTGTCGCGTGTCGAGAACAAGGCGGTGGACATCATCATCGGTACGCAATTGGTGACGAAGGGCTATCATTTTCCCGAACTGACTTTGGTCGGGGTGATCGACGCCGATCTGGGGCTTGAGGGCGGGGATTTGCGGGCCGCCGAACGCACCTTCCAACAAATTGCGCAGGCTGCTGGCCGGGCAGGACGCGGTGAAAAGCCGGGCGAGGTCTTTATCCAGACACGTAACCCCAATCATCCCGTCATTGCCGCTTTGGTCGCTGGTGACCGCGATGCATTTTATGATGCTGAGACCGATCAACGCAAATCTGCCGGTGCGCCGCCGTTCGGACGTTTCGCAGCCATCATTATTTCGTCGGAAGATGAACGCGAAGCCATTGAGGCCGCGCGCGCCGTGGGCGGCTCCGCGCCGCAGGTGGACGGCATGCATGTTTATGGACCTGCGCCAGCGCCCCTCGCCATGCTGCGTGGCCGCTATCGACAGCGCCTTTTAGTGCATGCACAGCGCTCCGTCGAGGTGCAGACTATCATCCGTGAATGGCTTGGCGGCCTGCAATTTCCACGTGGTGTGCGGGTTGGAATCGACGTCGATCCTTACAGTTTCCTGTAATATGGCGTTCGAAACTTAAATAGCGGATTTACCCGCAGCTTCTAATGTTGCATCGAGCCCTTAAAATATTGGGGGAGGACGAGATGCATAAAATTTTATGGGCGGTGTTATTGAGCACTGCATCGGCAACAAGCGCATTTGCGCAAGACGCAAAGCCAGCATCTGATGCGACCGTTGCCGCGCAACGCAGCGTTGCGGCGCAGCTTCCCGCCGAAGATGGTCGTGACCTCGATTTTGCCGACAGGGGCTTTATTGGCACTTTGTCCGACCCCATCATCACCAACAAGGATGGCAAGCCTGTCTGGAACCTCGGCGCTTATGACTGGATGGTCGACGGCCAATCACCCGATACGGTGAACCCAAGCCTGTGGCGGCATATGGGCCTGTTGCGTAAACATGGGCTCTATGCGTTGTCGGATAATGTCTGGCAAGTGCGTGGCTTTGATGTGTCGAATATGACGGTCATAAAAGGCCAAACGGGTTGGATCATCATCGACCCGCTGACCAGCCGGGATACAGCAGCAGCGGCGCTGAAGCTGGTGAATGAGAAGCTGGGCGTACGGCCAGTGACTGCGGTAATTTACAGCCATAGCCATGGCGACCATTTTGGCGGCGTGCGCGGAATAATCAATGAGGCCGACGTAAAAGCAGGCAAGGTTGCAATCATTGCGCCGGAGCATTTTCTGGCCGAGACCGCTTCCGAAAATGTCATGGCGGGGCCTGCGATGGGCCGGCGCGCGACGTTTCAATTTGGCAGTAATCTAACGCCCGGCCCGCAGGGGCAAATGGGCAGTGGCATCGGCAAAGGCATTGGTGGAGGTGACATCACGCTGATCCCACCCACAATCGATATTCGGAAAACGGGTGAATTGCGGGAAGTCGATGGTGTGACGTTGGAGTTCCAAATGGTGCCGCAGACGGAAGCACCGGCCGAAATGAACGTCTATCTGCCTGCCGCGCGTACGTTTCTTGCCGCTGAAATTGCGACCTGCAGCCTTCACAATATCCTTACCCCACGCGGCGCAAAGGTCCGCGATACTTTGAGTTGGTCAGGGTTCCTGAACGAAGCCGTCAACCTATATGGCGGGCGGAGCGATGTTATCGCCTCCAGCCATTGCTGGCCGCGCTTTGGTCCATCCGAAGTCAAAGGCTGGCTTGCGGGGCAGCGCGACAATTATCGGTATCTGCACGACCAAACGGTCCGCATGATGAACAAAGGTATGACCCAAGCCGAGATCGCAGAAGTTTTGAAGGCTCCCCCCGCAATTGGCGACCAATCGTTTAACAAGGGCTATTATGGCACCTACAGCCATAATTCGAGGGCAATCTATCAATATTATCTGGGTTGGTATGACGCCGTTCCTGCCAATCTTAACCCGCATCCGCCGGAGGTTCGCGCGGGCAAAATGGTCGCGGCGATGGGCGGCGCGAAGAAAGTGTTGGCGGAAGCGCGAAAGGCGGTGAAAGCGGGGGATTATCGGTGGTCATCCGACTTGTTGAACCAACTCGTCTTTGCCGAACCCAAAAATGTTGAAGGACGGGCGTTGCTTGCCGACAGCTATGAACAGCAGGGCTATCAGGCGGAATCCGCAATTTGGCGCAATATGTTCCTGACCGGTGCAAGCGAACTACGCGCGGGCATGAAAGCGGGCATTAACGCGCAAAGCATCGACATGATTTCGGCGATACCAACGGGTTTGTTGTTGGATTCGGTGTCGACCCGGCTGGACCCTAATGTCCTTGGCAATACCGCGTTGGCTTTAAATTTCGTGATTTCTGACAGAAAAGAGACGGCGAAAGTCACGGTCGGTAATTCGGTGATGTTCAGCGAAATGGGGCAGGTCCATGCTGCGCCTACGGCGACGGTCACTGGCCCGCGGCAATTGTTTTTGGCCTTGTTATTCCTGAAAATGCCGGCGGCGCAGTTGCAGGCCGCTGGGCTGAAGATTGAAGGTGACAGGGCGGCAATTGAAAAGCTTCAGGCTGCGCTTGACCCGATGCCGGGCGCTTTCAATATTGTGGAGCCTTAAGGGTAGAACCCTAAAGGGATTACATTTCCCCGCGCTGGCGGCGGATGGCATACCATTTTGCCACATTGGCGTTGTGTTCTTGCAACGTGTCGGCAAAAATATGTCCGCCTTTCCCGTCGGCGACGAAATAATAGGCGCTGGTCTTTTGCGGATTTAGCACGGCGGCAATAGCGGCGCGTGAGGGGTTGGCGATTGGCCCTTTTGGCAGGCCAGCCATGGCGTAAGTATTATAATCGTTCACGTCCCGGATTTCGGATTTGCGAATGCGCCGGCCAAGCGACTTGCCCTTTGTAATGGGATAAATGATCGTTGGGTCGGCCTGGAGCCGCATGCCCGTGCGTAAGCGATTGGAATACACGCCGGAGACCATGCGCAATTCTGATTTGAGCGCCGTTTCCTTTTCAACAATGGATGCGAGTGTCAGCGCCTCTAACGGCGTTTTGACCATCGTGTTCGCGCTGCGCTCTGGCCACAACTCAGCCATCGTTTTTGTCATGGCATCCTGCATGCGCTTCAGGACAGCAGCGCGCGGTTCGTTTTTGTCAAAGGCGTAGCTATCTGGCAAAACCGATCCCTCGGCAGGTACGGATATACTACCGGTGAGCTGGTCGTTGGCCATTAGGCGTTCATAAACCATGATCGACGGCATGCCTTCAGGAATGGTGACCATGCGTTGCACGGTTTTTCCATCTGTAAGGATCGACAATATGTCGGAATTGGAGGCCTTTGCCGGAATGACAAACTCGCCTGCTTTGATCGTATCGGACGCGCCAAAAATCTTTGCTCGGTTCACAAAGGCGTCGGCGGATTTAACCACGCCGCTTTTTTCAAGCTGCCGTGCCGCCGACATCATGCTTGAGCCTGGCTTTATTATGAAGGTCGTCTCACTCTCCAACGGTCCGGGCGCTGTCCAGCCGTGGATGAAGTTACCGGCGATTAGTGCCAGCAGCACTGCTGCCGCAACGACTGCCCATTTGGCGATGCGGCGGCTTGCCTGTTTTCCAGACCGTTTCGCCACAATTAACCCCTCTCTTTCCCGCCGTCAGTTCCTGCGCACGCTGGAATGACAGGTTGAGAGATATGCGATGATACTAGCACGTTCGTTTATTCAGCCAATTTCATGATGAGGCTGGCGTTTGTCCCGCCAAAGCCAAAGCTATTGTTCAAAACAGCCTTCACTTCGCGTTTTTTGGCGACATGTGGAACAAGGTCAACACCTTCGGTGCCTTCATCTGGATTGTCGAGATTGAGCGTTGGCGGCACAATTTGGTCACGCAGCGCAAGGATGCAGAAGATGCTCTCCACGGCGCCAGCGCCGCCGAGCAAATGGCCGATGGCCGACTTGGTCGAGCTCATCGACACATTTGCCATGGCATCACCAAATAAGCGCTTTACCGCGCCCAGCTCAATCGTGTCGGCCATGGTCGATGTGCCATGGGCGTTGATATAATCAATATCGACAGGTGTCATGCCTGCCTTTTTCAGTGCCATCTGCATGGAACGAAACGCGCCGTCACCTTCGGGGTGCGGTGCGGTGACGTGATAGGCATCGCCTGACAAGCCATAGCCAACGACCTCGGCATAGATTTTCGCGCCGCGCGCCTTGGCATGTTCATATTCTTCCAACACGACAACGCCTGCGCCTTCGCCCATGACAAACCCGTCGCGGTCCTTGTCATAAGGGCGGCTCGCGGCCTCTGGACGGTCGTTATAGCTCATGTTGAGCGCACGGGCCTGAGCAAATCCCGCGATACCCAGCGGGTTCACAGTGCCTTCTGCACCACCGGCCACCATGATGTCGGCATCATCGTCGCGGATCATGCGTGCGGCATCGCCAATAGAATGTGCGCCGGTCGAACAGGCTGTAACTACGGCGTGATTAGGGCCTTTGAGGCCATATTTGATGCTGACTTGGCCCGAGATCAAGTTGATCAAGCGGCCATGGACGAAATGCGGGCTGACGCGGCCTGGGCCTTTTTCCGCCAGCAGCAACGCCTCGCTTTCAATGCCGGGTAGGCCGCCGATCCCTGAACCAATTGAGCAACCTGCGCGCAGTTTTTGTTCTTCGGTCAATTCGGTAAGGCCAGCGTCTTCGAGAGCTTGGCCAGCGGCATCAATGCCGTAAATGATAAACGGATCCACCTGACGCTGCACCTTGTGGTCCACGCGCTTGTCGGGGTCAAAGCCCCATGGATGGTCCTTTGCCTTGACTTCGCACGCAATCAGACATTTTTGGTCGCTGGCGTCGAAATGCGTAATCATGCCAGCACCCGATTTTCCGGCAATCAGGTTGGACCAAGTGGTTTCAACATCTGCACCCAAGGGTGTAACCAGACCTAATCCAGTGACCACGACACGACGCATTGCGTTATCTCCAAAATCTAATCTTTACGGCCCATTACTGCGAACAGGGGCCAAAAAGCAAACGGCTTTCCGACGGAAGCGCACTAAACGCTGGTCGGAAAGCCGTTTGAATTTTTATCCAGCCGCGCATCGTTGCGCGTTACGGCTTAGCCGTTGCTGTTGATGAAATCGATCGCGTCCTTGACGGTCGCAATTTTTTCAGCAGCATCGTCAGGAATTTCAACGTTGAATTCTTCTTCAAACGCCATCACGAGTTCAACGATATCAAGGCTGTCTGCGCCCAGATCATCAATGAACCTTGCCGCTTCCGTGACCTTGTCGGCTTCAACGCCCAGATGTTCAACGACGATCTTTTTGACCCG
>JAIOYN010000109.1 GCA_021741065.1 Sphingomonadaceae bacterium
AACACAACTTGTTTCAGCGGCACCAGCCCCCCTGCGAAGGCGAGTGGTGCGGATACCAAGAGCAAAGGCAGAACTTGCGGCCAAGACACCAAGCCTGCACGTACAAAGCGGATGCTGCCGCCGGTCACGACGATGATATTGCAGACAAGAGCAATCACCGGGATCAACCGGTAATCCACCCCCCACAAAGCAAGCAGCGCCGTGTAGGTGGAGCCACCGCCAAAGCCAACCGACGCATATACAAAGGCGACAAGGGCAAAGAGGCTAGCCAGCCAGATCATCTTTGCCCCTCCCTGTTCTCCTTATTAAAATGCGCCGTGACAGTGCTTATACTTTTTCCCAGAACCGCACGGGCATGGGTCGTTGCGGCGCAGATCTGGGTCGCCCGCATACGGGTCGCCGCCCGCAGATACCATCGCTGGACGCGGGATTTTTGTTGTTACCAACCCGAGCGAAGCGCCGTCACTGTCGTTAATATTATCTGCACCTGCAAACGGGTCGAGTTGCGTTGTCAAAAAATCAGGCAGTTCAGGTAAATCTTGCGGAACAAATTCTTCCTCGGCGCGGAAGTCGTTGGTGGCGATTGTTTTGGTCACGCCTTCGCGAATGGCCGACAACATGCGTTCAAACAGGCCAAAGGCCTCTTGCTTATATTCGTTGACCGGGTTTTTCTGGGCATAAGCGCGCAGGTAAATGACCTGACGCAAAGCATCGAGCGTCGACAAATGCTCTTTCCAATGATGGTCGAGCGTTTGCAGCAAGATGCTTTTTTCGACCTGACGCCAGATGGTTTCATCCAACGCTGCGCCCTTCGCCTTGAATCGCGCGCCCGCCAATTCGGCAATGCGGGTTTCGATCATTTCGGGCTCAAGACCATCTTCCTGAAGCCAGCTATCGATATCGGGCGCTATACCAAGCACCTCCAAACATTTCTGCTTAAGGCCTTCGACATTCCATTGCTCAGGATAGGTCCCTTCGGGGCAGTGATCGCCGACAATGTTATTCACCGTGTCGTTGAGCATATCGTCAATGATGTCGTCGACCGCTTCCGCATCCATGATGTCGCTGCGTTGTTCATAAATAACCTTGCGCTGGTCATTCATGACATTGTCATATTCAACCAGCTGCTTGCGGATATCATAATTGCGCGCCTCCACCTTTTTCTGCGCGGTTTCAATAGCTTTCGACAGCCACTTGCCGCCAATCGCTTCCCCGTCTTCAAGGCTGGAGTTCATCATTTTGGAGAACAAAGTTTCGGACCCGAAAATACGCAAAAGATCGTCGTCTAGCGACAAATAGAAGCGCGAGAGTCCGGGGTCACCCTGACGTCCCGAACGGCCGCGCAACTGGTTATCGATACGGCGGCTTTCATGGCGTTCTGTCGCAAGAACAAACAACCCGCCGGCTTCGATGACTTTAGCTTTTTCGACGGCAATTTCAGCTTGTAACGCTTCCATGGCAGCATCGCGTCCCGGACCTTCGGGCATGTCGCGCAATTCATCATTCAACCGGAATTCAAAGTTGCCGCCCAGCTGAATATCCGTACCGCGACCCGCCATGTTGGTGGCGATGGTAACGCTGCCCAAACGACCAGCTTGCGCCACAATATGCGCTTCGCTTTCGTGGAAGCGGGCGTTCAGGACGCTGTGCTGAACGCCTTCTTTTTCCAAAAACTCTGCGAGTAACTCGGACTTTTCAATCGACACTGTTCCGACCAAAACAGGCTGACCACGGTCATTCGCCTCTTTGATTGTTTTGGCGATAGCGCCGAATTTATCCTGGGTGTTTTTGTAGAATTGGTCGTCCTCATCCACGCGCTGCACGGGCACGTTGGTCGGAATTTCGACGACGTTTAACTTGTAGATTTCATGAAACTCACCCGCCTCGGTGGCCGCGGTGCCCGTCATCCCGGACAATTTGGGATACATGCGGAAATAATTCTGGAAAGTGATGGTCGCCAGAGTCTGATTTTCAGGCTCGATCTGGACGCCTTCTTTGGCTTCGACCGCTTGATGCAGGCCATTTGACCAGCGACGTCCATCCATCATGCGACCTGTAAATTCGTCGATGATGATGACCTTGCCATCTTTGACGATATAATCGATGTCACGCTTGAACATCACATTGGCTTTGAGAGCCTGGTCGAGATGGTGCACGACCAAGGTATTTTCATAATCATAGAGATTAGAACCCATGAGTAAGCCAGCGCCCTCAAGCATCCGTTCCACCTTCTCGGTACCATCTTCGGTCAAGGTGACGTTGCGGCTCTTCTCGTCTTTTTCATAATCGCCCTCGTCCAACTGGAGCACGACGGAATGTACTTGCATGTACAATTCGGATTTATCGTCGGTCGGACCCGAAATAATCAAGGGAGTCCGTGCTTCATCGACCAAGATTGAATCGACCTCATCGACAATCGCGAAATTGAACGGGCGCTGCACCATTTGCGCACGTTCATATTTCATATTGTCGCGCAAATAATCAAAACCAAGTTCGTTGTTCGTCGCGTACGTGATGTCGCAATTATAAGCGTCGCGGCGTTCATGTTCCGCAATGCTTGGAACGACTACTCCAGTGGTAAGACCAAGGAACCCGTAAATCCGGCCCATCCATTCCGCGTCACGGCGGGCCAGATAGTCGTTCACGGTTACAACATGGACGCCCTTGCCCTCAAGCGCGTTGAGATAGCAGGCCAATGTCTCGGTCAAGGTTTTACCCTCGCCTGTGCGCATTTCGGCGATTTCACCGCGATGGAGCACTATGCCGCCGACCATCTGCACATCAAAATGGCGCATTCCCATCACGCGCTTTGAAGCTTCGCGCACGGTGGCAAACGCCTCTGGCAGGATATCGTCCAACGTTTCACCCGCGTCCAGACGATCGCGAAATAGCTGCGTTTGACCTTTCAGGCGTTCATCATCCATGGCGGCGATGTCGCCTTCAAGCGCGTTGATCTTTTCAACGATCTTCATAATCGATTTAACGTATCGGTCGTTCGACGACCCGAAAATGGCTTTGGCTATTCCGCCGAGCATGGATAATTCCTTAAAAAATATATTGGAAACGCACACATTTGGCGCGCGGTAGGTAGCTATAGGAGGCACCCAAAAGGGTGCAGAAAGCCTAACCTAAAATGATATCGTGCCGGTCAACCGGCGTATCTGGCGAAACAGCCACCGGGCGGGCTTCACCAATGGCGGGCGGAATGGAAATCCGTGCATTCGCTGTCTCACGCACCACGGGTTCAGAAGCAGCAACCGCCTCAAACGCCGCAGCGGCAACATAGGCCTGCGCAACCGCCGTATCCACTGATGCAGACGCCGAAGAAACCGGACGCGCCGCCTCCGCAGCGGAAAATCCGCTCATCATCGCCAGTAAATAAATCAGTAAACGCATATTCTGCCTTAAGAGGTGATGCGACGCATATAGGGAGACAAAGCCCCTGCGTCTATCCCGAAGCGCGCGGTTTAGAGCGCATTGTCAGTTGCGCCAATTGCGACCAACAGATAAACGAAATGTAACATCTAAATGCCCTCCAAAGATTTTCAAAAATATTACAAGGTTCCAGATACTTGTCCACTACTTCTCCTCTCGCTATATCTTTTCCTATCATGCCCGACATTGCGGGTGCGACACCGCGTGTTGCGCGCGCGAGATATAAGGATTGGGACCGCTGCGACCTGAGCTATGTGACGTTTGATGCTGGCACTACGGTTGCGGGCGTAACGACACAAAATCTGTGTTGTTCGGCCGAGGTTGATCTGTGCCGCGCGCATTTGCAGCATGGCCGTGCGCGCGCACTGGTGGTGAATGCAGGCAATAGCAACGCTTTCACTGGGCAGCGGGGCAAAGACGCGGTTGACGCGATTACGGGCCAAGTGGCGGCGCATTTAAACTGCGACGTGACGGAGATATTCGTGTCTTCAACCGGCGTCATTGGCGTGCCTTTGCCCATCGACAAGGCGCAGGCCGGTCTTCAAGCGGTTTTTGGTGCTGCGCCTTGCAGCTGGGAAGATATGACCGACACCATCGGCACTACCGATACCTTCGCCAAAGGTGCAACCGCCAGCGCAATCGTCGATGGCCGCAAGGTGCAGATTGTCGGGATTATCAAAGGTTCTGGCATGATCGCGCCGGACATGGCCACAATGTTGGGATATATCTTCACCGATGCCGCCGTCGACGCGACATTCCTACAGCAGCTTTTGTCTGCCGCCAATCAATCGAGCTTTAGCTGCATTACCGTGGACAGCGATACTTCCACCAGCGACACCGTGCTGGCTTTTGCCACAGGCAAGGCAGGCAATGCGCGCCTGACCTCGTTTGATGATGCCGGTGCAGACGCCTTTGCCGCCGCGCTGAGCGATGTTTGCCGCCAATTGGCACATCTCGTCGTCCGCGATGGCGAAGGGGCGCAAAAGTTTATTGAAATTCAGGTTACTGGGGCAGCTAATGACGACAGCGCTCGTCGCATTGGCTTAGCGATTGCCAATTCGCCTTTGGTCAAAACGGCGATTGCGGGTGAGGATGCCAATTGGGGGCGCGTCGTAATGGCCGTTGGTAAAGCCGGCGAACCAGCAAACCGTGACACGCTTTCCATCCGTTTTGGTTCGACATTGGTCGCGCGCAACGGACTGGCGGTTGTAGATTATGATGAAGCGCCCGTGGCGCGTCACCTAAAGCAAAAAGGCATAGAAATTGGCGTTGATCTGGGCCTTGGGTCAGGGCAAGCCACAGTGTGGACGTGCGACCTGACCCACGGCTATATCAGCATCAACGCCGATTATCGCAGTTAGGGGCCTGACCCTAAAGCGCGGCTTCGAGCCAGCTTTTCAATTGTGCCTTGGGTGCGGCGCCGACCTTCGTATCGGCAATTTCGCCACCCTTGAACAGGATCATCGTCGGAATTCCGCGCACGCCATATTTGGCGGGCGTGTCGGGATGGTCATCAATGTTCAGTTTTACGATCTCAACCTGTCCGGCCAATTCTTCGCTGATTTCTTCAAGGCTTGGGCCAATCATCTTGCATGGGCCGCACCATTCTGCCCAGAAATCGACCAATACGGGTTTCCCTGATTCAAGCACAGTTGCGGCGAAATCATTGTCGCCTACAGTTTTGGTAGCCATTTTAATCTCCTTTGTTACGCCCCGTGTATTCCTGCTGCCAAGGGCTGACAAGCACCATGCGCAATAGTTTTGCTTAACGCGTCAAGAGGCCGGGTAATAGGGCGCCAAGATGTCGTCCGAAAGCGTGATGAAGCGCGGCACATGAGTGAACAGCAAAGATACTTCAACACGCGACGCCGGGAAAATCGTCTGCAATGCAGCCCGATAATGCGCCATTTGCCGCAAATGTGCGGCTGGCACGCCGCGTTCATCTTGTGGCACCTGCCGACCCGTTTTGAAATCTATGGCGCGCACCAGACCTGGTTCCACCAACAGCCGGTCAATTCGTCCATTGATAACCATTTCGCCTATCACCGCGACCAAGGGCACCTCAGCGCGGGCGGAGGGACCAAAGAACGCCGTCCATTGGGGATCGCTTATGATGGCTTGGACCTCCGCGATTAGCTGCGCTGCATCAATATCATGATCCCGCGTCTGCGCCGCTAGCCATTGCTCCGCTTTTTGCAGTGGCGCATCGTCCGTAATGCGTTCGAGCAAAGCATGGATCAACTTGCCGCGTTCGGCGGCCTTGCGCATGGCTGAAATTGCTGGCGCATCGCCGTAATCGTCATCGTCCATACGCGACGGGACTAAAGGACGCGGGGGGCGTCGCTCCTCTGGCGCTGGCGCGAAAAGCCAATGCGGCGTGGTAACCGGCGGTTCTGTTTGCACAACGTCAGTCGTGCGGCCCTCTTGCGGCGTGAAGCAAGCCCCTTGTTGCCCAACATGGCGCATCACCCTGCCCCAGCGCGGCTCGTCCTCCCAATCGCATCCAAGCGCCGTCATGCCCCGTTGCAGCAGAGCATACCAGCTTTCGGCGGGCGGCTCCCCCTTGCGGCTAATGCCCAAAGATCCAGCCATGATTAGCCGTTCCTCAGCACGCGTAATTGCAACGTAGAGCAAGCGCTTATGTTCCTGCAACTCGCGGGTCTTTTGCCGATCAACGGTTTCCAGCAACTGCCCAGATTGTTCCGCCTTGCGAATAGGTAACAAGGGTATGCGCTGCCCCTCATCCATCAACAGTTCGACCGACTGATCCGGTTTCTTCGTTGGGTCAGATGTGACATCCGCCAGTATAACCACAGGCGCCTGCAAGCCCTTTGCACCGTGGACAGTCATGATCCTGACCTCCTTGCTGCTGCTGTCGCCCTCACGCTTGATTTCGGTGTCACCACGATCGAACCATGCAATGAATTTTTGCAAGCCGCCGCTGTGTTGTTGTTCAAATTGCAACGCGGAATTCAGCATTTCCTCGATAGGTA
>JAIOYN010000110.1 GCA_021741065.1 Sphingomonadaceae bacterium
GCCACGTTGCTGGCCGCGGCGGACGTGGTCAGCGTGGCAAGCGTCTTGGATTCCACATAGCCGCTCAGGGCAATGCCACTGACCGCGCTGACGGTCAGTCCCTTGGAAAGGAGGCGGATGTTATTGGCCGCATTCAGCGACACTGTACCCGAAGACGTTGCGCTCAAGCCGTCGGCGGCGCGCCCAGCTTCCAGTGTGAGGCCGCCAGACAGGGCCAAAATATTGGCATTTATGGTAACATTGTTTGCGGCGCGTAGCGTCAGGTCGTTCGAGGTGACCCAGCTGATATCGCTGGCGACAGTTATGTTGCCGTCTTCTGCGCCGGCTGAGCCCGTGGTCACCACGACATTGCTAGTCTCGAGAAGGTTACGGATCGTCGAAACGGTGAGGATAGATCCAGTGGCAGACGCATTTGTGCCGGTCACGCCCGTGTCCGAACCAGCCGCCTGAATGGTCAGATTGTAAGGGTCGAGTAGCAGCGTACCCGTCTTGCCCGCCGCCGCACGCAGGTCAACAGACCCAGTAAAATCAAGCAATTGCTTGCCCGACACTTCGACAAAGCCACCGTCACCGGCACCTGCGCCGCCACGTGCAGAAATACCGCCCGCAAACTGGGTTGTCTCGTCCGACCATATAACGACATTGCCGCCGTCTCCGGCGGTCAGGGCGTCAGCCTTAATCGAGGCGCCCGCCTCAATTGTGGTGGTGCGGGCATTCAGGAGGTCTGGCGACGCCCCCTGGAAGCCGCCGCCGATGTCCACCGCACCGCCGCCCGCGCTGCCCGATGCGTCAACCGACGCGCCGCCGCCCACGAACACATCGCCGCCGGTTATCGCGATCTTTCCGCCAATGCCTGAGAGATTTTGCGAAGAAATCGTGCCCGTCGCCTCGACGCGGCCGGTCACGCCGCCCTCAATCGCAATCGAGCCGCCCTCGATCTTTCCGCCGGCAACAATCCGGCTCGTTACGCCGTCACCGGCGTCAAAGATAGCCTGCGCCTGCTGCACGTTGGAGGCGACGGCGCCATCCGTCAGCCGCCGCTCTCCGACAACAATCCGGCTCGTTACGCCGTCACCGGCGTCAACAATGGCCTGCGCCTGCTGCAAGTTGGAGGCAACGGCGCCATCCATCAGCCGCCGCTCTGACGACAGGGTCATGATCACGCGACCGTCCCGAGCCGCGATTAGGCCGTGGTTTTCGATCAACTGGTCAACCAGTGCCGGATTTACCTGCACGGAGACAAGGTTGTTGCCCGTAACGTCGAGCGTGATTTGTTGCCCGCCAGCCAAGGCGACGGAGCCCATCTGGGAGAAAATGATGCCCTCGTTGCGAACCGTCGTGGCGAGTAACGCCGCGTAGCCGTTTACGACAATTTCGCCTTGATTGACGACCGCGCCCTTGAGGCCATTGTTTTTGAAGTCGTAGCGGCCAGCCTGAAAATCTTCGTCGGAGAGCGATAGCGTGCTTGCAACAATACCGGCGGCATTGACCCGGCTACCCACACCGAACACGATGCCGTGGGGGTTAAGTAGAAAAATTTGGCCGTTCGATGTCAGCGAGCCAAAAATTTTACTCACGTCGTCGCCGGTGACCCTGTTGAGCGTGATCGACGCGCTGTCTGGCACCACATAGTTGACGCTCGCACCCGAGGCTATGTTGAATGTCTTCCAGTTGATGACAGCCTTCTTGGTCGACTGGTTGATCACCATGTTCGAGCCCGTCTGCGAGACCGAGGCGTCGCCCGCGGCAACAGACGCACCCGTCGGCAGCTCTTCGGCGTTGGCTGGGCAGCCCATGACCAGTGTGAGCGCACTGCCGGCGAGGAAAAGTCGCCTCAGCCTCGAGGGAGCGGCTCGCTTTAGGTTAAGTGTGGAGGATATTTGCAATGTAATGCCCTCTAACTTTAAAAGCTCAGCCGAGCGCTGATCCACGTTTTTACAGAGTTATCGAATGCGTCCGGCGCGCTGATTGGCCGCCCCACGGAGGCGTCGATAGTCAGCCCCGCGATCGGCCGCCAAGACGCGCCCAATCCCACACCACGCAGGCTGGTCGGGCGGTTGGCGGGCGCGCCGTAAACTTTGCCAAAGTCATAAAAGACAGACGCACTGAGCGCGGGCGCGAAACTGTGCTCAAAAGTCGCGCGCCCATTTACGCCAGACCTTCCGGAGACATCTTCATCGTTCGTAAATGCGGCGACCCCGTTCGTCCCGTTGATCATGAACAACTGCGACGGGTCCAGACTTTCCGACGCCACCTGCCCAGTTACCCGAAAAATAATCGCATCTCTTTTGGTGAAATTTTGGCGGCGGTTTATGTACCCCAACACGCGACCGTGGCTGCGCTGTTCGGCTGTACGCCCCGCGAGGACGTTAATCCCGAACGCCGAATTGCCGCCCGCCAGCAGATTGTCGGCGGCCGTCACGTCGATTGACGCGGAGCCATAAATCAGTGACCGCTTGGTCGTCAAAGTCACCACGCTATCCGAAAATGTCCTGTAGCCACCCTCAAAGCTCAGCGTCACTGCGTGATCGAACTGGAGCACGGCGGGGTAACGCAATCCGAAAATTGCGGCCGCGCTGTGGCCCTTCAGCTTGATGGGCGTATTCAGTAGACTGTATCGGAGCCCCGAAAGCGCAAGGCTTGCCGAAAGCCCGTCACTTCCAATTGGCAGGCTGTACTCGGTGCGGCCATATTGGACGCCCCGCGAGGCCAGGGCCGTCAGCGCAAGTTCGTCTCCGAACATCGCGACTGGATGCGCGCTGGCACTGAGTATTACACGCTCCTGACCCGAGCGCGAGGATCCCGCGCGGTCAATCGCGACGCTCACAGACTGCGCGGCGCCAAGGTCGGGTACCACCACAACCGACGACGTGCCGTCGGACGATCCGGCGCGCAGCACCGCCCTGTAATCGGCCCCAGGCAATTGATTTAGTAGCAGCGTTCCGCGCTCAATGCGGCGCAAGTTGAGATTGTCGCCAGATTTTAAACCGGCGCGCACGAAGTCTTGTATGCGTTCACCGTCGGCGCCGCCGACCGAGCCGTCAATTTCGACTTGATCGAGGCGGCTCTCGACAATTTGAATGCGCACAATGCCGCCGGCGACATCCTGCTCGGGCACCACGACCCGCGCGACATAGTTCTGATCCTGATAGAATTTGCCGACTAAGTCGGCAGCGTATTGGAGCTCCGCCAAAGTCAGCCCCTGGCCCACGAAACGTTGCACAACCGGCGCGAGGGCGTCTGCCTTGAACAGGCTGTTGCCGTCGAACGAGAAGCCCGCGACGACGATAGTCGGGCCCTGCGCCTCAGTCGGCTCGACGACGGTAACTTCTGGGCGCACCTTTACGGACTGCTGGGGGACCGCCTGCGGCTCTGTCTGTCGCAGTATTAGGGCGCCGGCATTGTCGGGCTGTGACTGCGCCTGCGCCGCGGACACGCTAGCCAAGGTGAGCAAAAGCGCGACCGACGAGGCTGTGATGTTTCTCGCAACTCTATTCATTAGTGGCCCCTCGGCGCAAATTTCGTATAGATTTGACGCACGCGTCGTCACGCCGCCCTAGATTGCAGGGTGTAGATGTCGGAAACCACGCCCAGCGAGGCTTGGTGGAGGTGAATGAGACGCAGGGCGCCGCTCTTATTGAGTGTGGCCAGCGCCATGGCTGAGAGCGCGTTTAACTTTTCATCCGTCACCATCTTAAAGCCGCGGTAGGTAGACGGCGGCGCGTCGCCATCCGGCTGAATGGTGAACTCTCCCTCGGTGAGTAAGTCATGCTCCACCAGCAGGTCGACGAATGCCGTGGTCTGCAGCGCGGCGATTTCAAACTGCTCGCAGAAGTTCAAGATAGACTTGCAGCGCTCCGATGGCTCGGTGCCGTCGAACAGGGGCTCGCCGTCATCGAACGCACCGACGAGGTCTGACGTGGGGTCTAGGCACAGTGAGAGGGTGTCCTCGCCGGGCTGTAGGCGGGCCAACAGAAACGGGTAGCGCCGCGCGTAAGCTGGGACATACATTTCCGAGCTAACCGTACCGTCGCCGCCGACATAGACATTGGAGCCCTCATTGAGCCCCATCAGCGCCAGGGGAACCGTCTCATCCGCAGACGAAAAAATAATCGGGAAGAAGCGCTGGGCCTTTGCGAATTCCTCAGTTGTAAGTGGAACGGCGTGCTGGTTCGCCATCCACGAGGCCTTGTCCGTCGTCTTGGTACGCCACGCCTGATGCGCGCCCGAATTTAGGGGCGTCAGCTCATTGTAAAATAGAGGTAAAATCTGTTTATCTTGCGCGGCGCTCATGTCAAAATCCCTGGATATGAATTGAGTAAACTTATTTCTTTGCTGCGACAAAAAATCTTATGGCAGCTGTCATGCCAAAACACAATCACACATATTAGTCAATTCTTTTAGCTTTTGGGCAATATTTGACAACCCATAATGATTTATATGTTACAAAAATGTCATCCAATATGCTTTGAAAAACCAATTTTTCTATAAACCGATATTATTATTGCATAAATGTGGCGGAGCCGTTGGCGCTATATCCAGAGAATGGGGCGTATTTGGCGCCAAAATTGCACTATCAATGCCGAATGCTTCTACGCGCGGCATTTCCCAGTTTCCGCGCATTAACAGGGAATTTTTATAAAGTGGGGTGTTTGACGGCTCTGGTGCGCCCGTATACCAACCTGCAATGATTATACCCCACTGGCCCATTTGCGGTGCCCGATGGGCATAATGCGCGAAGGCTAATCGACCAGCTTGTTCCGAGCCTCGCGGCTGTAATTCAAGATATTGTCGCGGGAAGTGAACACACGGTCAGAAAGCCAGTTAACGCGCATGAGCCGCCAGATATTCTGACCGGGTTGAGTTCAAGACATTTGGCTGGAAACGCGATGATACTGATTTTGCTGGGAACGTTCAGCTTATCAGACATATGCCAACCGGCTTGATCCATCAGCACAGCAGCGTGAGCGCTGGTAAAACTCGCTTACGTCCGACTATGCCTGCAACATTATGAGCCCACGGCATAGTCCGGAAAAAACAGGTCAAATGTAACCGTCTTTTGATCATGAATTGCATAGGATATTGTTCCAAAATGCGCTTCCGCAACTTTTCTAACGAGGAATAAACCAAGGCCAGAGCCCTCCGCTTTCGTGCCCGCCCCACGGACACCCTGCATGAAAATATCCTCGTTCAATAAGTTGGGACCGTTCAGCTTGTTAGTCACCTCAATAGAGGTGCCAAGCCGATCTTCACGCTGAATGATGTCGAGCTGTATTTCGCTTAAGGCCGGTGCATATTTCAGGGCGTTATCCAGAAGGTTCCGCACGGCAATGCGGACAAGAATGGGGTCGATATCGGCGAAAACATGCGCGCCACCCGAACCTAATTTTATCCGATCCTGAAGGTCAGTCGGGCAATCAAATTTCGCGAGTGAGGCCACATCATATGCATTCATATAACGGGGTGCGATCGGATTTTTATTCTCGAGCAACGGAAGGGCCAAAATAGCGTTGGAAATCGACAAGTTGATGGCATCAAGGACTGCCTGCGCGCGACCAATCGCATTCTTAAAATCCCTCGCATTTGGGCTATCGGGTTTGATTTCGGCGTCAAGTGCCTCAAGCGCGGCGTGGGCGTTGTTGATTGGCTGTCGGACATCATGCGTCAAAAGGTCCAACGTGAAGAGCCTTTCATCTGCGATAGCGGCTAAACGCTTTTCCTCCCGCGCCATCTCCACGCCAATTTCAAACAACCTAGCCGCGCGGCGGCTGGCAAAGCGGCGAGACCGGAGAGTGCGCTCTCCAACCATGCTCATAAAACCAACTTGTATGAAAAACCCCGTCACGACGATCAGCCAAAGCCCGAGGAGGGACATTTCAGGATCTATACGGAACCCGGCCCCTTCCCGCCCTTCAAACAACAGCCAACCGTGCCAAAGCATAGTGGCAGCGGAGGCGCACAGGCTCGGGATTAGAATGACCTGGCCCCAAAGTCCCCAC
Source organism: Sphingomonadaceae bacterium (assembly GCA_021741065.1). Lineage (GTDB taxonomy): Bacteria > Pseudomonadota > Alphaproteobacteria > Sphingomonadales > Sphingomonadaceae > Sphingorhabdus_B. The sequence continues at coordinate 6,000 of JAIOYN010000110.1, forward strand.
CAGTATCGACTCTTAAGGCACACCCAAGCAGTCGCAAAAACGATAACGCCGCCTGCCGAATATCCTATGACCGACGCAAGCCATCCATAAGGGAGAAGGGCAGAAGTGAACATCGCCAGGACAGCAATGCCAAAAACTGGGAAAGACTTGTGGAAATGAAGGATCTTACCTTGGCCACCCGCCAGTGAAAAATATGGCAAAAGAAGTGATAATCCAGCCAGTATAAAACCGAGAAAATTATAGTCGCTGGTACTTTTCGTTTCAACAAATACTGATAGATTGATCATTGAGTGGCCCGCCATTACGTTGGCGAGTGCCCACAATAAGGCAGTTTTATTATTATTAGATTTTGGTACAATCA
>JAIOYN010000111.1 GCA_021741065.1 Sphingomonadaceae bacterium
CTCTTGAAACCACGCATGCTTGCAATTGGCACAACGCACTTGGCGACCATCAACACCAACGGCATTGTCAGGAACATTGTAACGCGTGCGGCAGGAGGGGCAGACAAGCAGCATATCAAATCATAAACAGCAGCATTTTGTGACTTGCAACCCTGCTATTGTAAAATGCTGTGGACGACGCCGTTTCCGGCGGCGCAGCAACGATAAAAGGCGTTACGCGGCATGAAGGATTTGCGGTGGCAGTGCCCGCTTTGCTCTCCGGCCTCGCCTTATCGGTTTCACGATGGGGCATTCGCACACGCATTCCACTTGCCGTGACGCCGCTTGCTATGCTTATGGCAAGCGTCACGGTGCTTTCTGTGTTAAAGAAGATGTTATGATCAGTCGCTTCATCGCTTTCTTATTGTTGATCTGGATGCTGGGCTTTGCTTGGTTTGCATTGCTATTGCCGCAGCCAGCGCCGATTGCGCCAACCGATGGCGTTGTCGTGTTGACCGGCGGCGCACACAGAATTGATCGCGGACTCGAAATATTGGAATCGGGCAAGTCGAAAAAATTGCTGATTTCCGGTGTGGACCGCGATGTGAAGCCGCCCGAGCTTGAGGCGCAATATCCAAAATCTGCCAAATATTTCCAATGCTGCATCGCTCTGGGTTTCCAATCGGTGGATACGCGGTCGAATGCGTTAGAAACGGCAGCATGGGCAAAGCGGAACAATATGCGTACTATTCGACTTGTTACGCATGATTGGCACATGCGCCGCGCGCGCTTTGAACTTGACCGGGCCTTGCCCAACGGCATCACCGTCACCAATGATGCGGTGCCGACTCAACCGTCGCTTGGTGGCTTGTTCAAGGAATATAATAAATATTGGTTGCGCGCGGTCGCGTCGCTTCTTGGGCTTTAAGCCATGATGGCCGTCATCCGGTCGGCTGCGTATATCGTGATCTTCTACACCGTATCGGTGTTTTTCGTCGTGACCGCATTCTTCGCGCAATGGTTCTCCATCCCGCTCATGCAATGGGCGGTGCGTGGCTGGTCGCGCTGGCAATATACCTGCTACCGCAGGATATTGGGTATCAACATCAAGATTGAGGGAGAATTGCCGCAAAAACCGGTGCTTTACGCCATCAAGCATGAAAGCATGTTTGAAACGATCGACATGCCCCGCATGTTTCGCAAACCGGCAGTGGTGACGAAGAAAGAGCTGTTCGACATCCCCTTTTGGGGACCGGCCGCGCGGGCCTATGGCATGATCCCGGTTGACCGCAATGGCGGCGCCGCGGCGCTGCGGGCTATGCTATTTTTGGCCAAAAAAATGATCGCGGACGGACGGCCAATCGTGATCTTTCCCGAAGGTACGCGGGTCGCGCCCGGCCACCGGCCGCCCTTGCAGTCGGGGTTTGCGGGACTGTATAAACTCATTAACCTGCCCGTCGTACCCATTGCGGTGGACAGTGGCACATTAAGCCCGCGCAAAGCGGGCATATGGAAATCAGGCACGATTACCTACAAGGTGGGGGAAGAGCTTCCCACGGACCTACCACGCGCGGAAATTGAAGCGCGGGTCCACGCCGCCATTAACGCGCTGAACGTTTAATGCTTGCGTCCGAAATCGGGCGCGTCATCATCCTGCCCCTGTTCAACAATTGACCGCCGGATGTTGCGGGTGCGGGCAAACAACGCCTCCAACTCATCGCCTTTATCGTACCGGATCGCGCGTTGCAGTGCGCTTAAATCTTCCGAAAAACGCTGAAGCATTTCAAGGACAGCGTCCTTGTTGGACAAAAACACATCGCGCCACATCACGGGGTCGGACGCGGCGATACGGGTAAAATCGCGGAAACCACCGGCGGAATATTTGATAACCTCGCTTTGTGTCACGCCTTCCAAATCATCCGCCGTGCCAACGATGGTGTAGGCGATCAAATGCGGCAAATGGCTAGTGACGGCAAGGACCATGTCATGATGGCGGGCATCCATAATCTCGACATCGGCGCCAAGCTGCTGCCAAAAAATGCGTAAGCGTTCAACAGCGGCCTCAGGCGCATTTTCAGGCGGCGTTAATATGCACCAGCGACCCTTGAACAATGTTGCAAAACCAGCGTCGGGACCGCTTTTTTCGGTACCCGCAACGGGGTGGGCAGGAATGATGATCGCGTCCGGCAGCACCGCAGACAGGGCCTCTGCGACGCTTTGCTTGCACGAGCCGACATCGCTGACAATCGTATCGGCAGGTAGATCAGCCGCGAATTCCGCCGCCACCGCACCCATCGCGCCCACGGGTACGCACAAGATGACAAGATCGGCGTCGATCACCGCCGCGCCAGTGGTGTCCGTCACATCATCGCAGATACCCAGCACAACCGCGCGTTCACGCACAGCAGGGTCGGCATCATGCCCGGTTATACGCACTGCAGGCATTTGCGCCCTAACGGCGCGCGCAACCGATGAGCCGATGAGACCCAAGCCAATGACCGTCAGGCGTGCAAAAGGCAGCATTAGGCGTTCGCGTCCAGTATCTGGCGCAAGGCCGACATGACACCGCGATTTTCATCTTCGGTGCCAATGGTAATCCGCAAGCTATTGCCAAGCCCCTGTCCCGGTAACCAGCGGACGATATAGCCTTCGGCCATGAGCGCGTTAAACGCCGTCTCTGCGCTGCATATGCCTTCAAACAAAACCATCAGGAAGTTTGCCCTGGATGGGATGACCTTCAATCCATGGTTGGACAATGCAGCAAATTCTGCGGCCATCCAGTCGCGCCATTCGGCATTATGCTGACGGCTGCGCGTGACAAAATCTGTGTCCGCAAGCGCAGCGATCGCTGCCGCTTGTCCTGCGGCTGTCACGTTGAACGGCGCACGCACGCGGTTGAGCGTCGCGATCAGGCCTTTATGGCCATAGCACCAACCAATGCGTTCTGCCGCAAGGCCGTAAATTTTTGAGAAAGTCCGTGTGATCAAGACATTGTCATGGCGACGCGCCAGTTCCAATGCGGCGGGACCGTCATCTTCCAGATATTCGCCATAGGCCTGATCCAACACCAGCACACAATTGCCGGGCAAACCCGCATGCAGCCGCGCAATTTCGGCATCGTCGGTAAATGTGCCCGTAGGATTATTGGGGTTCGCCACAAAAACCAAGCGTGTCTTGTCAGTCACCCGCGCAAGCAAAGCATCTACATCAGTGCCATAATTCTTATCCGGCGCGACAATCACATTGGCCGCCGCTTTGCGGGCCGCAATGTCATAGACCGAGAAACCATAGCGCACATAAATAATGTCGTCGCCTGCCCCCGCATAGCCCATGGCAATAAGGTTCAGCAGCTCATCCGAACCCGTGCCGCAGACGATTTGATCGCTATCAATCTCATAGGCAGCGCCCAATGCTTCGCGCAAAGCGGTGCAAGCCGGGTCAGGATAGCGCGCCAAAGAAGCGCTTTTGTCCACCAGTGCCGCCGACGCATCTGCACTGCACCCCAACGGGTTTTCATTCGCCGATAATTTAATCAGCACGCGGCCATCATCCGACTTTGCTTTGCCGGGGGTGTAGGCGCTGATCGCTTCAATCCAAGGTTTGGCTATGGGTGTGTTCATGCCCGCGGCCATAGCGGCGGCGGCGGCGAAGCGCAACGTGTCGCCAACTCACTAGGGTCAGGACCACTTCTTTTGCGAGTTTCTGTTGTTTCGCACGAAACCGCTGATATGGCGTTCCTCATGCAGAATGACACGCGTTTCGGTCTGGATAAAAAGACACAGTTGCTTGGGCCAGTGCAGCTCGACAGCGGTGTAGAGTTTGCGCCTGTCGACTTTGCCTATGAAACTTATGGTACACTGAACGCCGACAAATCCAACGCCATCCTGATTTGCCACGCGCTCACCGGTGACCAATATGTGGCATCGAACCACCCCGTTACCGGCAAGGCAGGCTGGTGGACGCGGATGGTTGGCCCCGGCAAGCCTATCGACCCCGCGCGCCATTGCATTATCAGCATAAATGTTCTTGGCAGCTGTATGGGATCATCTGGTCCCGCCAGCATCGATCCTGCAACAGGCGCGCCTTATGCGATGGGTTTTCCCGTTATCACTATTGCCGACATGGTCCGTGCGCAGGCTTCATTGCTGGATCATCTGGGTATCGAAACATTGGAGGCCGTGGTCGGCGGATCAATGGGCGGGATGCAGGCCTTAAGCTGGGCCGCTTTATATCCCGAACGCGTCCGTTCGGCGGTTATCATTGCATCGACCGCGCGGCATTCGGCGCAGAACATCGCCTTTCACGAGGTTGGGCGTCAGGCAATTATGGCAGACCCGCGCTGGAACAATGGCGCTTATTATGGGCATGAAGCACCCGCTGCCGGCCTTGCCGTGGCCCGCATGGCGGCGCACATCACCTATTTGTCCGAAGCGGGCCTGACCGAGAAATTCGGTCGGCGTTTGCAAAATCGCGATGCCAAAAGCTTTGGCTTTGACGCCGATTTTCAGGTCGAAAGCTATTTGCGCTATCAGGGCCTAAGCTTCGTCGACCGCTTTGACGCCAACAGCTATCTCTACATTACCCGCGCGATGGATTATTTCGATCTGGCCGAGCCGCATGACGGCGTGCTTGCCAAGGCCTTTGCCGGCACCAAAACGCGTTTCTGCCTGATCAGTTTTGACAGCGACTGGTTATATCCAACCGCAGAATCGCGGCGCATTGTACATGCGTTGAACGCGGCGGGCGCGGCGGCGAGCTTTGTGGAACTGTCGAGCCCCTTTGGCCATGACGCATTTTTATTGGACGCCCCCGAAATGAACCGCATTGTCGATGGCTTTTTGCGCGCAGGGGAAAGCCGGTGACCGCGTTACGCTCCGACCTTGCGATTATCGCCCGCGAAGTGCGCGCCCACGCGCGTATCTTGGATGTCGGCTGCGGCGACGGTCTGTTGATGGCGGCATTGCGCGATACAAAGAATGTCGACGCGCGCGGGATGGAACTTAATGCCCGCGACGTGGCGACGGCGGTGGCGCGCGGGCTATCGGTGGTTCAGGGCGACGCCGATACCGACTTGGCAGATTATCCCGATGGTAGCTTTGACTATGCGATTTTAAGCCAGACGTTGCAGACCACCAAAAGGCCGGATCTCGTTTTGGACCATCTGGTGCGGATTGGACGGCAGGCGTTTGTCTCCTTCCCCAATTTTGCGCAATGGCGCATGCGTTTGGCCCATATGTTCGGCGGACGCATGCCCGTGACGGAGCAGCTTCCCCATACATGGTATGACACGCCCAATATCCACCATGTGACCATCGACGACTTTCGCAGCTTCCTCGACGAGCGGCATATCAAGATAGAAGGCCAATGGTTTTTGTCGGGCGATAAACCGCGCAATGAACGACTTGCCAATCTGTTGGCGGAACATGCGGTGTTCCTGCTGCGACGCGATTGATAATGCCTGTTGCGCCTGCCTACACGCTTTGCTAGGGCCCGCCTCCTACCTGTCTAGGCGCGTGCGGCCATGGCGGAATTGGTAGACGCGCAACGTTGAGGTCGTTGTGGGCGAAAGCCCGTGGAAGTTCGAGTCTTCTTGGCCGCACCAGACAGTCTCAGTATCCCGACTCATTTTTCGGCTTGACCAGCCATCCGGTCGGAACCCCGCAATACTGCGCGCTCCCCGTGAGCATGGAACATCAACTGCAGTCGAGAGACCGTCAGAACCAAAAAGCTGGCGCTGGAAAACGCGCCCGGTCTCTGGTACCGAGTTTTCTGACTGCAATGGGATTATCAGGCTTGTTCGAACGCGAGCGCTGCACGCTGGCCCTGCCAATTGAGTGGGAGGTCGGCTGCAAGAAGTGCGCGTGCATCAAGCGATGGCGGCTGACGACCTTCGCCAATCGCGATCCCCGTCGTTATCCCGAACCTAACAGGTTCGACATTTCGCGCGGGTCCGCTGACCATATGGGCTTTGGGCAGGGCACGCACATGTGCGCAGGGATGCATCTCGCGCGGATGGAAATCACCGCTGTCCTGCAAGCCTTGACGGCGACTGTGTCGGAGTTTGTCATTCACAAGGCCGAACGCAGACCGCACAATACATTGCGGGGGCTCCATCGTCTGGAAACGAGCCTGATCGCGGCCTGACTGCGTCAGGTTATACTGCGGAAGCCGTGGTTGCCGCCTGCAGGCGTCGCGACGAAGCCAGCGGGCTTGCTGACGCGATGCAGACGGTGTCCGTCGTCAGAACATTTGGCACTGATGGCTGCGTAAATTAACGGAGCATTGGCCTCATCAGTTGGGTTGATATTAAGCGGCCAGCTTGCGGTGTTGCAAGCGCCGATATTCGATGGTCTGTCGTTTTGTCCTTTCG
>JAIOYN010000112.1 GCA_021741065.1 Sphingomonadaceae bacterium
TGCGACGCGCAGCCGGCTTGTTGGCATCATGGCGACCCAGACCGACCGGATGCAAGCGCTTGTTCGCGACCTTATGTTCCTAAGTCGGATTGAGCCCGAAAAATATGATCCACCGCAAACGCCAGTAGATTTTTCCGATATCGTCATGGAAACCGTTGATCAGTTACGCAACAGCCAAAAGGACCGTGGCACAGATATCGTGGTCGATGTCACGACAGATCTGCCACCTGTTATGGGGGACGCCGGACAATTGCGCCAATTGGCGAGCAACATACTGAACAATTCGTTGAAATATGGTCGCGCTGGAACGCCCGTAACTGTCTCACTTGTGCGGTCGCGATCTGGCGCAATGATTAATTTTACGGTGGCGGACGTGGGAGACGGCATTGCACCTGAACATCTGCCACGCCTAACCGAACGTTTTTATCGTGTAGATTCAGGACGAAGCCGCTTGGTCGGCGGAACGGGCTTAGGCTTAAGCCTCGTCAAACATATCGTGGATCGGCATCGCGGGCATCTGGAAATCCGCAGCACAGTCGGCAAAGGCACGACTGTGGCGATATTGTTACCGGTTGCGCCAACAGGACCGTCATAATAATGTAATACAAGAGTCATTTATCAGCCATTCGGGTCGTCTAATGGCCCTGATAAGTGTAGTTTAAACCGCGCCAAATCCAGTATGGGGACTGCCAAAATGTTAAAGAATTTATCGCTCATTGCCGTAAGTGCATTCGCGCTGTCGGCATGTAATGACCAAGCCAGCACAGGCGGCGCTGCGGGTGGCTCGCGTCAGGAAATCCGGATTGTGGGTTCTTCGACAGTGTTCCCATTTGCGAAGGCCGCATCCGAGGCATTTGCAAAGGCAGATCCATCGCGCAAATCACCCGTACTCGAATCGACTGGTACCGGCGGCGGTATTGAGCAGTTCTGCAAGGGTGTTGGCGCAGATACGCCCGATATCGTGAATGCCTCGCGTCGCATGAAAAAGAGCGAGTTCGATAACTGCCAAAAAAATGGCGTGAAGGACGTGATCGAAGTTCAGGTTGGTATTGATGGGCTTGCGCTTGCGCAGTCGAACGAGGGCGTGAAGTTCGCCTTGTCCACTGCCGATGTTTATAAGGCGCTTGCCGCCAACCCCTTTGGCAAACCACAAACCGCTAAGCTTTGGTCTGACGTCAACCCTGCCCTGCCGAAATTGCCTATTTCGGTCTATGGCCCCCCAACGACCTCGGGCACGCGCGATTCATTCCATGAACTGATCATGGAAGCTGGCTGCAATACCGATGCCGCGACAAAAGCGTTGAAAGATAGCGACGAAGACAAATACACAGCAATATGCACCGAAGTGCGCACCGACGGTGCGTTCAAGGAACAGGGCGAAAACGACAATCTGATTGTGCAGAAGCTTAGTTCCAACCCGAACATGGTCGGCGTCTTCGGCTATAGTTATATGGAAGAAAATGCATCGAAGGTGCATGGCATTATCATGAACGGTGTAGTGCCAACCAACGCCACGATTTCAGATGGCAGCTACCCCGGCGCGCGCAAGATGTTTATTTATGTAAAGAAAGCGCATGTCGACAAAATTCCGGGCATTAAAGATTTCGTCCTCGAATTCTTGAAGGGCGGCGTCGTCGGCGGTTATCTAACAAAATTGGGTATGATTGCGTCAAGCGATGCCGACTATAAGACTGCACGCGGCTCTGCGACAGGCCTGACCGCAATGACGGGCGCGGATTTGAAATAAAAGTGCAACAATGATGGCGTCTATGGGTTTGGATCGATTCTCTATTTGATCCAAGCCTAAGCCGTTTTTGGGCGCTGAGTATGACGGGTTGCGGATCATCTGGTCCAAGGGAGCATGGATAAGTTTATGACTGGAACGGCATTGCTCTTCCTTGTCCTTGGTCTGGGCCTGATTGGTTGGATCGCTGGGCGTGCGCGTGCCGCTGCGTTTGTGCGCAGTGCAAAAAATGGTCCGCGCGGCACCGTAAACAGTCTGCCTTATTATCATGGCTGGTTCGTCGCGATCTGCGCCATAGCGCCTGCGCTTGTTTTCATGTTCATCTGGCAATCGATTTCCCCGTCATTGGTGACCAACATGGTTCTGTCCGCCCCTGCGGCGGCTGACTTGCCCCAAGAAGGTTTTGCGCGCGCTGCGATCTTGTCGGAAGCGCGGGCGATTGCACAAGGTTTCCAAACCGCTGCGTTTCAGGATGAAAGCGAAAAGCTTGTTCCTTTATATGCCAGCGCGTTGTCTTATTATAAATGGATTGGCGTGGCCGCGACGTTATTGCTGCTATTCGCCGGCGGCGCCTATGCATTCACCCGCATCAAGCCCGACTTCCGCGCCCGCAGCAAGGTCGAACGCGTTGTCATGTTCGGGTTGCTTGTCGCATCATTGATCGCAATTCTCACGACGCTGGGCATTTTTGCCTCGTTGATTTTTGAATCATGGCGCTTCTTCTCGATGGTATCTCCATTTGAATTTTTGTTTGGCACCGAATGGAACCCGAAATCGGTTGTGACGCCAGGAGCGGACAATGGTTATGGCGCGATTCCGTTATTCTGGGGCACGATTTTCATCGGCGCGGTCATCGCGATGATTGTCGCCATCCCATTGGGATTAATGAGTGCGATTTTCCTAACGCAATACGCCTCCGCGACAGTGCGTAAATGGATGAAACCGATCCTCGAAATCCTCGCCGGTGTGCCAACTGTGGTGTACGGATATTTTGCCGCATTAACGGTGGCACCTGCTGTGCGAGACTTTGCAGTCATGCTTGGCGTTAGCAATGCTGCATCCGATAACGCCTTGGCGGCTGGTATCGTCATGGGCGTCATGATTATTCCATTGGTGTCCTCGATGTCCGATGACAGCATCGCCGCCGTTCCCAGTGCCATGCGCGACGGTAGCCTTGCCATGGGTGCCACCAAGAGCGAAACCATCAAACAAGTATTGTTACCTGCCGCCCTGCCCGGAGTCGTCGGCGGTGTCTTGCTCGCCGTGAGCCGCGCCATTGGCGAAACCATGATCGTGGTGATGGCGGCGGGCTATACGGCCAATCTCACCGCAAACCCGTTTGCAACCATCACCACCGTGACCGTTCAGATTGTCGCGCTTTTGACTGGTGACCAGGATTTTGGAAGCCCGCATACACTAGCGGCATTTGCGCTGGGCCTTGCATTGTTCGTGACGACATTCTTCCTCAATTATGTCGCTTTACGTGTCGTGAAAAAATATCGGGAAGCATATGAGTAACGCCATCATAGATCCGACGCCCACCGACTGGAATGGCCAAATCATGCAAAAGCGCATTGCGCGGCGCTATGCGGCCGAGCGTCGCTTTAAGGCAATGGGCTTTCTGGCTGTTGCCTTGTCGACTTTGTTCCTTGCCTTTTTGCTGTTTACGATGCTGGGCCAAGGCTTGCGTGGTTTTCAGCGCACTGAGATCGCAGTCGATTTTGACTTTCCCGCGTTAACATCCGGCACAACCGCTGCCGCGATCAGCGGCCCCAACGCCGATGCTGCGCTCAATTCGATGGATGTCCCCGGCATTGTCGAACTTGCCGTTGCCCAACAATATGGGGACATAAGCGAGGGTCTTTTGACCGCTGGTGCTGCAGGAAATGTGCGGCAGATGCTGATTGATAATCCCGCTTTGGTCACGGGCAAGCAGCAACTTTGGTTGCCCGTAGACTCGCGATTGGATGTTGCGTTCAAGCGCGCTGGGGAGCCTGCAGCCGAACAGACCGTATCCGCTCTGGCGCAAAAGGATGCGTTGCGCACGGGCTTTAACTGGACATTTTTGACAGGCGCCGATGCAACAGACCCATCGGCGGTGGGCATCTGGGCGGCGTTTAAGGGATCGCTTATGACCATGGCGATTACCCTGATGCTCGCCTTTCCCATCGGCGTACTGGCCGCTTTATATCTTGAGGAATATGCGACCAAGAATAAGCTGACCGACATGATAGAAGTGTCGATTAACAATTTGGCTGCCGTCCCTTCCATCATCTTTGGCCTGCTGGGTTTAGCGGTGTTCCTGACCCTGTTCGGTATGCCACGATCGTCTGCATTGGTCGGCGGCTTGACGCTTGCGCTGATGACCATGCCAGTCATAGTCATTGCGGGCCGCAATGCGGTCAAGTCGGTGCCACCGTCCATTCGTGAGGCAGCGTTGGGCATTGGGGCCTCGCCTGTGCAAGTCGTGTTCCACCATGTTCTTCCGCTTGCCCTTCCGGGTATACTGACCGGTACCATTATCGGCATGGCGCGTGCTTTGGGTGAAACTGCGCCGCTGCTGATGATTGGCATGCGCGCCTTTATCCCGGCTGCGCCCCAAGGTTTCACCGACGCGACAACCGCTTTGCCCGTGCAGATTTACCTCTGGTCGGACGAGGTCAATCAGGGCTTTGTTGAAAAAACCAGTGCCGCAATCATTGTGCTGTTGATCTTCTTGTTGGGCATGAACGCCCTTGCCATCTATCTTCGCAACCGTTTCGAAACGCGTTGGTGACCTATGAATAAAAAGGACGTTAATGTGGGCGCAACCCCGGGAATAGCCAAAATATCCACACGCAATGTGAATGTTTTTTATGGCGACAAGCAAGCTATCAACGACGTTTCGATCGACGTTGATCGGGAAAATGTTACGGCGTTTATCGGTCCATCCGGCTGCGGAAAGTCTACATTTCTGCGGTCTTTGAACCGGATGAACGACACCGTTGCAGGGGCCCGCGTGGAAGGCCAGATACTGCTCGACGGGGAAGATATTTATGCATCTGGCATGGACGTGGTGCAATTGCGCGCGCGCGTCGGCATGGTGTTTCAAAAGCCAAATCCATTCCCGAAATCGATTTACGACAATGTCGCTTATGGTCCGCGCATCCACGGTCTCGCCAGTGGCAAGGCCGAGTTGGACCAGATCGTTGAAAGCGCCCTCACCCGCGCTGGATTGTGGACCGAGGTCAAGGATCGCCTGAGCGAGAGCGGAACGGCGCTTTCCGGTGGTCAACAGCAGCGTCTGTGTATTGCCCGCGCCATTGCGGTAGACCCTGAAGTCATCCTGATGGATGAGCCCTGCTCGGCGCTTGACCCGATTGCCACGGCGCGGATTGAGGAATTAATTCACGATCTGCGCGGCAAATATGCTATCATCATCGTGACCCACAATATGCAGCAGGCGGCCCGTGTGTCGCAACGCACTGCCTTTTTCCATTTGGGCCATTTGATTGAATTTGGCGAAACATCCGACATATTTACCAATCCACGCGAAGACCGTACCAAAGATTATATTACAGGCCGTTACGGTTAGGACATTGCGAGATGAGTACGGGCACAAGGCACACTATCACGGCGTTTGACGACGATATGGACGAGATCCGTGGGCTCATTGCCGAAATGGGTGCGCGGGCCGAAGCTGCGGTCATTGCGGCAATGAAGGCGTTGCGCGAGCATGATACGGACACAGCCGCAACGATCCGCGCCGAAGACAAAATCATTGACGTACTCGAAACCGAAGTAGAACGATTGGTCGTCCGGACCATTGCCTTGCGCGCACCCATGGCCGATGATTTGCGTGAGCTCATCGCCGCGCTCAAAATGTCAGCTGTCATTGAACGCATTGGCGATTATGCCAAGAATATCGCCAAGCGGGTGCCGCTGATGAGCGGTAAAATTCCGTCCTCCGCGCTGGAGCAATTGGGCCGCATGGGCGAAATCGTGGTTGAAATGATCCGCACTGCGATGGACGCTTATGCCAAGCGTGACGTCGATCTGGCGCGCGCAGTTACCATTCGCGATGATGTGGTGGATCAGCTTAACAAGGATTTATTCGTCGACTTCGTTGCTTATGTCGTCAAAAATCCCGCAAACGCGACGGAAGTTGCGCATTTGCTGTTTACCGCAAAAAACCTCGAACGAATTGGCGATCACACGACCAATGTGGCGCAAATGATTTATTTTACCGAAACGGGTGAAAACCTGCCCGACGCTTAAAGCGGAGAGATATATGCCCAAGGCGCAATTGCTATTGGTTGAAGACGACAGTGCGCTTGCAGAGCTGGTCCGCTGGCATTTTGAGCGTGAGGAATTCGATGTCCAACACACCGGCGACGGTGAAGAGGCGCTTTTGATGGCGAAGGAGCGCACACCTGATTTGGTGTTGCTCGATTGGATGTTGGAGAATTTATCCGGCATCGAAGTATGCCGGCAGCTGCGCAAGTCGGACAACACCGCCAATGTGCCCATCATTATGCTTACCGCGCGCGGTGAAGAGGATGACCGCATACGT
>JAIOYN010000013.1 GCA_021741065.1 Sphingomonadaceae bacterium
AGTGAAAGGCCATGGCTTTAGCTGCCACGCCTGTGTTCTGCGCCCTGAAAGCCGCGGCACTGTGCGCTTGGCATCATCGGACGCCAAAGTCGCCCCCGTCATTGACCCAGCCTTTTTAAGCGATGACCGCGACATGGCCACACTGCGCGCCGGCGTGCGCGCGATGCACCGCATATTCGAAGCGCCCGCGCTTGCCGCATATAATGGCCAGAACCGGCATCCGGTGGATCTCAATGACGACGCAGCATTGGACGACCTGATCCGCAGCCGCGCCGACACCGTCTACCACCCCGTTGGCACCTGCCGCATGGGGCCGAATGACGATGATGTTGTCGACTCGCGCCTGAAATATCGCGGCATAGAAGGGCTATATGTGGCCGATGCCAGCATCATGCCGCGTCTTGTTTCCGGTAACACCAATGCGCCAAGCATCATGATCGGCGAGAGATGCGCTGAATTTGTCCGCGCTGATTTGCAATAATCTTGCCTAAATGCGGCGCTGCGGTTAACCGCGTGGCCGCTATGGTGATAAACGGAACAGAATATATCAGCACACGCGGCCACGCAGACGTGCTTGATTTTGCAGGCGTCACGCTAACAGGGCTGGCCAGCGACGGCGGGCTATATGTGCCGCGCCATTGGCCGCAATTTTCCCGAGACGAGATCGCGGCGATGCGCGGACTGTCTTATGTGGACCTCGCCGCGCGCATCATGGCGCCCTTTACGGTCGGCGTTTTGGACGAAGCGGAGCTGAAAAGCCTTTGCGCCACAGCTTATGGGTCCTTCGCCCATACAGCGGTTACGCCGCTGGTGCAGTTGGATGGCCAGCATTGGTTGCTGGAACTGTTTCACGGCCCGACCTTGGCGTTCAAGGACGTGGCGCTGCAGTTGCTGGGCCAGTTTTTTGGACGTTTTCTGTCGGGCACCGACACAAAACTGACCATTGTCGGCGCAACCTCTGGCGACACGGGTTCAGCCGCGATTGATGCCGTTGCCGGACGCGCGCAGATTGAAATTTTCATGCTGCATCCCCATAATCGCGTATCCGATGTGCAGCGGCGGCAGATGACAACCATCCTTGCGCCGAACGTCCATAACATCGCCATTGGCGGCAGCTTTGATGACGCCCAAGCCATGGTAAAGCGGATGTTCAACGACAAGGATGTGAATGGCCCGCTGACGCTCTCTGCGGTCAATTCAATCAATTGGGCCCGCCTGATGGCGCAAGTGGTCTATTATTTCTATGCCGCGCTTCGGCTTGGCGGCCCTGAACGCAAAGTTGCCTTTTCTGTACCGACCGGAAATTTTGGTGATGTGTTTGCAGGCTATGTCGCCGCGCAAATGGGTCTGCCTATTGAGCGGTTGATTGTGGCCACCAACATTAACGACATTTTGCACCGCGCTTTGTCAAAAGGCGACTATTCGGTGCTGGGCGTGACCCCAACGGCATCGCCATCGATGGACATTCAGGTATCGAGCAATTTCGAACGCTTATTGTTCGATCTGGAGGGCCGTGACGGTATTACCACGGGCGCGCGGATGAAATGGTTCGAACAAATGGGCAAGATGGTGCTGTCGCCCGAGATGCGCAAAAAAGCGACCTTGCTCACTAGTGCCCGCACGGATGCCGAGCAAATGTCTGCGGCCATGCGTTGGGCCTATGGCGCCACCGACCAAATTATCGACCCGCACACCGCCATCGCTTTGCATGCGGCGCGCAATGCGGGCATCCGCCCCGATGTCCCTGTCGTGACATTGGCAACCGCCCATCCTGCCAAATTCCCCGACGCCGTTGAAAACGCCACGGGCATCCGTCCCGCACTGCCCGCGCGTGTCGCGCAATTATTTGACCGCGAAGAACGCTTTGACGTTCTACCCGGCGAATATGACGCCGTGCGTGATTATGTGTTGGCGCGCGCCACGCGTTGAATATGGAGCCGGATTTCGTCACTCTGATCAGCGAACCGCGCAGCGATTATACGCTGATCGATTCAGGGCATGGCCGCAAATATGAATCTTATGGCGACCGCCATTTCATCCGCCCAGAACCACAAGCAATGTGGGCCCCGGCCTTAGCCGAATGGCCCGCCGACGCCGAATTTGTTCCTGGATCAGACGATGATGGCGGCGGCCGTTGGTATAACAACAAACCCGTCCCCATGGATGGATGGCCACTGTCGTGGAATGACGAAGTACATTTTACCGCGTCCTGCACACCGTTTCGCCATTTGGGATTCTTCCCAGATATGGACCCGGTATGGCGTTGGATGCGCGGGCAATTGGCCGGCGTTAATGACCCAGTTGCCATGAACCTGTTCGGCTATACCGGTGTTGGCACGCTCGCTTTGTCTGCCGCGGGCGCACAGATGGTGCATGTCGATGCGTCCAAGAAGTCGGTCGGACAAGCGCGGGCCAATGCCGAAATGTCGGGCATGGCAGACCGCCCTATCCGCTGGATCGTTGATGACGCCGCTAAATTCGTTGCCCGCGAAGTGCGGCGCGAAAAACGCTATGACGGCATATTGTTGGACCCGCCCAAATATGGCCGTGGTCCCGAAGGCGAAGTGTGGCGGCTTGAGGAAGACTTGCCAGAGCTGATCGCCAATTGCCGCAAGCTGTTAGATGCGGAATCGAAGTTTTTGTTTTTGACCGTCTACGCCGTGCGTATGTCTGCGCTGGCTTTGGGCGGATTATTGGAATCGCATTTTGCAGACCTTGGCGGCAAGGTGGAATTTGGCGAACTGGCTGTGCGCGAACAAGGCAGGGGCATGCTGTTGCCTACCGCTATTTTCGCCCGCTGGTCGCGTTAAGGAGTATGATGAGCGACAGTTTAATTCTTGAAGTGCACGATCTTGTCGTCAATGTCCTGACGGGTATTTACAGCCAGGAAACGCATCTGCCGCAACCGCTGCGCATATCCATCAGCACCACGTTGGATATAGCCCCGCATTACGCGCCAGATACGCCCTTGTCGGCTTCCAAAAATTATATGACGCTGAAAGAAGCGGCGACAAAATTGCCTGAAGCGGTGCACTTCACGCTGATTGAAGCGGTGGCCGATCATATCATGGACACTTTGTTCGCAGACGATCCCCGTATCAGCAACATCGTCGTAAAGATCGTCAAGCTGGCGATTGCCGAGGATAATGAGGCGATTGGCATCACCATGTCGCGGGCCCGCAAGTGACCGACAGACCGCTTGCAATTGTCACCGGTGGCAAGCGCAGGTTGGGCGCAGCGATTGCGGCGAAACTCGCGGACGCTGGCTATGCGCTGGCGTTGGTCAGCCATATGGACACGCCGCCCGAGCCGGTTTTGGCAGCGGCGCTAGAGGCCAACGCAAGCGAATGGCAGGCGTTCACCCTTGACCTCAGCGCGGGTGATCCCGCCACGCTTATGGGCATGATCGTCGCCCATTTTGGTCGCACACCCGACCTTTTGGTGAACAATGCCGCCATGTTCGGGCAGGACGACTGGCAAACGATGACACTCGAAACGCTGGACACGCATTTCCGATTGAATCTGTTTGCGCCCTTATTGTTAGGCCAGGCTTTGGTGCAGGCCGCTGGCCCAAAGTCCCGACCCGCGATCGTCAATATCCTCGATCAACGCGTGGTCAATCCGCACACCGACCAAATGAGTTACACCTTGTCGAAGCAAGCGTTGGCGGCGTCCGTCCGGTCTATGGCCGCATCCTTCGCTGGACGCGCGCGGTACAATGGCATCGCCCCCGGCCTTGTCATTGCAACCGATGATTATACATCAGAGCAAGAAACGCGGCTGGCACAGATGATGCCTTTGGGCGCGTTGCCCTCGCCATCCGCCGTCGCAGATGCGGTCGTCTATCTCGCCCAAGCGCAGGACGTTACCGGGCAAGTCATTTTCGTCGACGGCGGCGCGCATTTGAAAAGTTTCGACCGCGACTTCATGCATCTTTAGCGGGCGCTTGCGACCGATTATTGCGCGGACGCACAAAAAACTTGCGTTTTCGTCGCTGTTTCGCCATAGACCCCTCAAGCGCATGAGGCGAGCGGACGATACCGCCGCAGTTTTGGCAGCGTGAGGGCCTTGATACAGGCTCCGCCAAACGAACAAGATGCGTAAGCTTAGAGGCTTCCCATATCACGCAGGGTTGTTTCCAACGGGTCAGCATAAGCTGCTCCCGAACACCTGCTGTTGCGCCTGTGCGGTCCTGATGAAAGGACGCGCATGACGGCTGCGACGACTATTTGAAAGTATAATAATGTCTTTTTTTCAAGACCTGGGCCTTGCCCAACCTATCCTGAAGGCGCTTGAGGCCGCTGGCTATGATACGCCAACGCCCATTCAGCAACAGGCTATTCCATCCTTGCTTCAAGGCCGCGATCTATGCGGCATTGCGCAGACCGGAACGGGCAAGACCGCGGCATTTGCCTTGCCGTCCCTCCACCATTTCGCCACCAAGCCAAAGGCGCGTCAGCAATATAGCTGCCGGATGCTTGTCTTGTCACCGACCCGCGAACTCGCAGCGCAAATCGCCGACAGCTTCCGCACTTATGGCAAATTTTTGGGCCTGAAGGTCGATTGCGTTTTTGGCGGCATGCCAATTTTCAGCCAGAAAAAGCGCCTTGCCGGCGGCGTCGATATTCTCGTCGCGACACCCGGCCGCTTGATCGATTTGATCGAGCAACGCGCAGTAACGTTGAAGGACGTCGAAATCTTCGTGTTGGATGAAGCCGACCAGATGATGGACTTGGGCTTTATTCATGCGTTGAAGCGGATTGACCAGTTGCTGCCAAAGCAGCGTCAAACATTGTTCTTTTCGGCGACCATGCCAAAGGCGATTGCCGAACTTGGCAACCGTTTTCTGAACAATCCAGTCCGTGTTTCGGTTGCGCCTGCATCGACCACCGCAGAGCGCGTTGAGCAATTTGTTACCTTTGTCGAGCAGCGCGAAAAGCAGACTTTGCTGACGCTCAAATTGCAAAGCGAAGACATTGACCGAGCGTTGGTCTTCACCCGCACAAAGCATGGTGCCGACCGCGTTGTGCGTGGGCTGGCGGGTGCCGGCATTCAGGCCGCTGCAATCCATGGCAACAAATCGCAGGGCCAGCGTACGGCTGCGCTGCAAGCGTTCCGTGATGGTAAAATCAAAATTCTCGTCGCAACCGACATTGCGGCACGCGGCATTGACGTCCCCGGCGTCAGCCATGTTTTCAACTTCGAACTGCCCAACGTGCCCGAACAATATGTCCACCGCATTGGCCGCACAGCGCGCGCTGGCCGAGAAGGCATTGCGATGAGCTTCGTTGCGGGTGATGAGCGCGGCTATATGAAGGATATTGAGCGCCTGACAGGCGTCCGCGCCATGACGCTTGGCCTTCCCGAAGGTTTCCGTGCAGCCGTCGCAGCCTTACCACCCCCGGTTGCTGATAAGAAACCGCAACAAGCACGTGGCGGTCGCGGTGGCGGTCAGCCGGGCGGCGGACGTACAAATTATGCTGGCAAGAAATTGGGCGGCAATAATGGCGGCACTGGCCTCAATGGCGAAACCCGCAATCGCACGCACGCACCGCAAGGTGGCTGGCA
Organism: Sphingomonadaceae bacterium; assembly: GCA_021741065.1. Taxonomy (GTDB): domain Bacteria; phylum Pseudomonadota; class Alphaproteobacteria; order Sphingomonadales; family Sphingomonadaceae; genus Sphingorhabdus_B. Next base: position 5,569 of record JAIOYN010000013.1, read on the forward strand.
GCCATCTATCGGCCCACGCGATGGCAGCCGTGAAGGCAAAAACGACACGCGTCCGCGCAGCGACAATGCCGCTGCAGGTGATCGTCGTCCAACTGCCGACCGTGCCTTTGCCGCACGCAGCGAAAACCGCCGCGATCCCGGCGCACCGGCACGCAATTACGGCCCCAAAAAAGGTGGCTACAAAAACACAGTGAAGCGCGCTGGCTGAAACTAATTCCCCCTCCCGCCAGCGGGAGGGGAGTTACATCAATGCCTAAAATGCCGCATACCGGTGAAGACCATGGCCAAGCCAGCGTCATCGGCGGCGGCAATCACTTCATCATCACGCATCGATCCGCCGGGTTGAATGACCGCCGTGGCACCCGCTTCTGCGGCGGCGAGTAAGCCGTCGGCAAAGGGGAAAAACGCGTCAGAGGCAACGGCGGAACCCACCGTACGCGGCACAGTCCAGCCGTAAGTTTCGGCGGCTTCTACAGCCTTAATCGCGGCGATACGTGCGCTGTCACGCCGGTTCATTTGGCCAGCGCCAATGCCCGCGGTTGCGCCGTCCTTGGCATAGACAATCGCATTCGACTTCACATGCTTGGCAATCGTCCATGCAAAGCGGCAATCCGCCAACTCCTGTGCACTTGGCGCGCGCTTAGTGACCACCGTGAATGCATCATCGGCCACATGGCCATTGTCGCGCGATTGCACGAGCAACCCGCCGGTAATCGGCTTGATCGACAGGCCGCCGCGTTTTGGATTGGGCAATTCGCCGGTGAGCAACAACCGTAAATTCTTCTTCTTAGCAAATACCGCCTTTGCCGCGTCATCGGCGGATGGGGCAGCCACGACTTCGGTAAAAATCTCGGTAATTGCTTCAGCCGTCGCCGCATCGAGCGGGCGGTTGACGGCGACGATGCCACCGAAGGCCGAAACGCTGTCGCATTCCAGCGCCGCGCGATAGGCGTCGATCAATGTCGCGCCCGTTGCCACACCACAGGGGTTGGCATGCTTGACGATAACAACCGTCGGCGGGCCGTCGCGAAATTCGGCAACCAATTCAAGCGCGGCATCCGCGTCATTGTAATTATTATAGGACAATTCCTTGCCCTGCACTTGTTCGGCTTGGGCAATGCCCGCAATATGCGGCCCGACGGGGACATACAACGCGGCCCGTTGATGCGGGTTTTCACCGTAACGCAACTCGGCCGCGCGATTGCCATTGACGGCAAGCATGTCCGGAAACAGTTGCCTTTGATCGGCAAAGGCAAACCATTGGCTGATCATACTGTCATAAGCCGCGGTTGCCGAATATGCCTTTGCCGCGCATTTGCGGCGGAAGTCATAGCTGGTTTTGCCGTCGCTTTCTTCCAGCTCGGCAATCAAGTCATCATAATCTGCAGGATCGGTCAGGATCGTCACAAAGGCATGGTTTTTGGCTGCGCTACGCACCATCGATGGTCCGCCAATGTCGATATTTTCGATGATTTCATCACGCGACGCGCCTTTGGCCACCGTCTGCGCAAAAGGATAAAGATTGACCACCACAAGGTCGATGGCGCCAATATGATGCTCGGCCATGGCTGCGGCATGTTCGGGATTATCACGCACGGCAAGCAGGCCGCCATGCACCATCGGATGCAATGTCTTCACGCGGCCGTCCATCATCTCGGGAAAGCCCGTCAGCTCGCTTATGTCCTTTACCGTCAGGCCGGCGGCACGGAGCGTTTTGGCGGTCCCACCCGTCGACACCAATTCGACATGGCGCGCCGCCAGCGCGTGGCCAAGCTCAACCAATCCAGCCTTGTCGGAGACTGACAACAGGGCCCGTTTAATGACGACGTCTTGCATGAATTTATCCTAAATGGCGCAGTTGCCAGCTAACATGGAGCTCGCCTTTACCTGTATCTGCGGCAATCACAAGTTGTTGGGTCGGGTGCGGTCGGCCATTTTGGTCAACCCATAAGCTATCATCGACCGACATTATACCGCCGGAGGTAACAAACGCCCAGTTGCTGCCATCGGCCATACGCAGCAATGCGGTCTGCGGTTCGTCCGAGGGTGCGATCTCAATATCTGGGCCCAGATGAAAGCGGACATGCGCCATCACGTCGTCCCGCGGCTTTTCCTGTGGCAGCAGCGTATCTTCGCCCCGCAATTCCATGCCATCGGACCGCAAGATGAGTAGACGCGTGTGATTATAGCCAAAGTTTTTCGCATAGCCATCATGGCTTGCCTCAATCCGTGTCGCCTGATCAATGTCGCGACGTTCAAGGCCGACTTCCGCCACGCCCTTGCCCAATTGACCGCCCGGCAGAATGGCCGTTGAATTGGTATCATTCAGGCATAAGGTCGAATGCGCTGCCGAGGTCCGAAGCCCACGCGCGAGCGCCGCCGATATGGTCGCACCGACCAGTGCCGCGCCGCCGCAATTAACGATGATCCGTTGCCCATTATGTGACAATTCGAACGCGAGGGTTGAGGCGCAGCCCGACGCCGACTGGCGCGCGAGCGGCGGCGGCCCCGCGTCCAGCAAAAGCACAGATTTTCCAGCCGACACACGCTGATAGCCCCAATCCAGTGCTTGGCGATGCGGGCGGGCGCGGACCTCGCTCGCCGCCACAAGCGCGTCAATCCTGTTCGCGACTATATGCGCGGAGCCCTGCCAAGCACCAAGCCCGCCATCGGAATGTGTCAGACCCAATAAGGCAGGCACGGCACGGCCCAATGCCTCTATGAGGAAATCCGGCACCATCTCGCGTTGCGCCACATAGCATTGCTTCAACAGGCTCAACAGGCCGATGAGCTCCATCAGCTGGATGGGCGAGCGCGACACAACACCGCCATCTGGGAAAATTGTGACGCATAAGGATTCCGCAAGCCCGTCTTCGCCCACGGCGCGGCGGATTTTGCCCTCGGGCAATAATAATGACGCGGCAACAACGCCTGCCCAACCTACGGTCTTGGCAAAGTGGCTTTGTGCCCTTGGAGCGGACTGGTCCAAATGGCGGGCCACCCGCGCAAAATGGTTGATAACGCGCGACCGGTAAATCGGCTCTGAACTGCTCAGCAAAAACGGTGACCCGGCGGCCATGTTCAACAGTCGCCAAGCACAAGTGTCGACACGCCAAGCCGGCTCACGCGTTTTCATGCCATTGGCCAGCAACCAGGCATCGGCGATACGCGCCGCGACGGGCGCGCCTTCGCCGCGATTGGTTGCGGCCGCAAGATCGCGCAGCCAGTCAAAGCGGTGGATATAATCCGTCAGCGATGGCGACAGATCAAGCCGGTCATAATCCAGCGTATCAAACGCTTGCTCAAAACCCTGATAATGAAATTTGCCCATGCGCAGGGCTTGGCCACGCGCAGAATCGCCCTCCAAAGGATCCTTCGGCACCGCCAGAAGGCGCAAAGGCACCTTGCCCTTCAACCGCCCATTGTGCAGCGGCGTGCGCCATGTCAGCTTGTAAAATTCGAGAGAGAGGCGTTCAAAAATATTTTGGCCCGCGTCCTTGGGCCTGACGATTAAGGCCGTCTGCCGTTGATCCGTACCGTCCTCAAAATTACCGGTCATTCACCCCTCAGCGCCCGGATATTGGCGGCATAATGGCTCTCCCCGCCCTTGAATGTGGCCGTGCCCGCCACCAACGTATCCGCACCAGCCGAAATCGCGAGCGGTGCCGTATCGGTGGTGATCCCGCCATCGACTTCAAGCCGGATATCACGTCCGGTTTTCTCGATCATTTTCCGCACAGCTTCGATTTTGCGTAACTGGCTTGAGATAAAACTCTGCCCGCCAAAGCCGGGATTCACGCTCATGATCAGAACGAGATCGACATCGTCGATGAGGTAATCGAGCATCTTCGCTGGCGTATGCGGGTTAAGCACGATGCCCGCCATTTTGCCCAGTGACTTGATAAGCTGCACGGTGCGATGCGGGTGCGGTCCAGCCTCGGGATGGAACGAGATGATGTCCGCGCCAGCGTCGGCAAAATCCTGAACATATTGGTCGACAGGTGCGATCATCAAATGCACGTCAAATGGCTTATCACTATGCGGGCGAAGCGCCTTCACGACCGCGGGGCCGATGGTGATATTGGGGACAAAATGCCCGTCCATGACATCGACATGGATCCAGTCGCATCCCGCCGCGTCAATCGCACGCACTTCTTCGCCCAGCCTTGCAAAATCGGCGGACAAGATTGACGGCGCAATGCGGACGGCGTTGGTCATATTACGCGCTTAGACGCTGCGCTGCGGGCGGGCAAGGCGGCGGCGGGCGTTATACACAGCTTATCGCTCCATTCGCAGCAAGCGCCGGTAAATAAACAGGTCGCCAATGACATCATGCGATTCTGCAAATTTGGCGAAGCCAAGCTTGCCCGCGACATTATGCGATGCAGTATTTCCTGTATCAATGATGCAGCGTATTTCGCTTAGTCCTTGGCCGTCAGCCCATAATAATATCGCGGTCATCGCCTCGGTAGCATAGCCCTTGCCCCATGCGTCGGGCGTAAATGCCCACCCCGCCTCAGCAAAGCCTTCCAGCTCTTCTATGCCGCGTTCAAACTGCGCCAGCCCACCATTGCCGACAAAGCGCCCGCTGGCCCGCTCCACAAACGACCAATAGCCGTAACCAAACAACGACCACAGCCCGATGCCCTGAAGCATTTTGCCCCAACTGACATTGCGGCTGCGCGGTTCGCCGCCAATAAATGCCGTCATCCGTGGGTCAGCCCATGCCGCGGCATAATCCTCCCAATGCGCAAGCGACATGGGTTCGATAGACAACCGTTCGGTTGTGAGCGTCGGTGCTATCGTTGTCATATACTCCCCGTCGCCCCAGCGCAGGCTGGGGCCCATCACGTCTGTCAGTCTCGTTCGAAAGGCGAGATAGGCTCCAGCCTGCGCTGGAGCGACGTGGCTTTATTGATTAAGCGTTTCTGACGAACCGCGCCACAAAGAAGCCGTCTAGCCCGCCCTGCTCAGCCAGCATCGGCGGCATCGTGCGGACATGCCCATAAGCGTTAGCAGTTACGCCAGCGGGCAACTCTTCAGCAGTCGCGGGCATTGTTGTATATTCGGGATGCCGCGCCAGAAATGCCTCGGCCTGTGCCTCACCCTCATGCGGCTCAAGCGAACAGGTGGCAAATACCAAAATGCCGCCGGGCTTCACCCAATCCGCCGCGCGGTCCAGCATCGCACTTTGAATCGCGGCCAAGTTATTGATCGCCTTCAGGTCGATGCGCTGCAACACATCGGGGTGCCGCCGCATTGTGCCCGTTGCGCTGCATGGCGCATCCAGCAAAATGGCATCGAACGGCTGCGATGGTTTCCAATCCATAACATCGGCGTTGACCCGTTCCGCATTCAACTGCGTGCGTTCCAAATTGGACATCAGCCGGTCCATGCGCCGCGCGCTGTTGTCGAGCGCAGTAACCGCAAAACCAGCCGCGGATAATTGCATCGTCTTGCCACCGGGCGCGGCGCACAGATCCAGTGCGCGCTTACCCGCGCCATCACCCAAAAGCCGTGCAGGCAGGCTGGCGGCGAGATCCTGTACCCACCACGCGCCTTCATCATAGCCATCAAGTTCTTCGACCGCTGTACCCCGGGGCAAACGTACATGGCCGGGCATCAGGCTGACGCCGCTGAGGCGCTCCGCCCACGCATCGGTTGCGGAAGGGTCGCGCAACGCCAAGTCCAATGGCGGCGGTTCGGAGTATGCCTTTTGTGCGCCCGCAATCATGTCATCGCCCCATGCCGGGTGCCAGCGCATCATCACCGCCTCTGGCAAGGACGGCAATTCCGGCAAGGTCACTTCAGCGCGCAGCAACGATCCCAGTACGCCATGCACCAGCCGCCTTGGGCCGCCATCAACCAAGGGCAGCGCCGTTGCGATGGCCGCATGGGCTGGCGTGCCCAAGCGCAAAATCTGCGCCAGCGCGAGGCGTAGCACCATCCGCGCCTTGGAATCATCGGGCAGCACTTGTTTGGTCTTACTGTCGATGAGAGTATCCAGATCCACCGACCAGCGCAAAGTTTCCTGCGCAATCGCAATCGCCAAAGCGCGATCCGGTGGCGAAAGGCCCTTGGTCGCATTGGCGGTCGCTTGGTCCATTGGCGTGCCCATACGCATCACAGTATCAAGCAACCGCAAGGCGGCGCGGCGGGTAGGCAAGCCAGAAATATCGTCAGTCATAACCAAGCGCACTAGGCGTCTGCGGCACACAAGTGAAGAGCGGTTCTGCGCGGTAGAACTTGTGACGCCGCATCTTGCAAATGGGGGGATGAAGGCCGATAATCCGTCCAAGCCATTTCGCTCAAGGAAATTCAAATTATGGGCACGCGTCCACCACATGTCAAAGCGCCGGAATATCTTTCCAAAAGCCCGCCACTCCCCGAGCCAAAGGAGGCCGTTCGCGCGCCTGAGCCCGACGCCGAACGACCAGATCCCGTCCGCTATGGTGACTGGGAACTAAAAGGTGTTGCGATTGATTTTTAAGGTTCGGCCCACAACCCTCACCCCATAAACGGCGCAGACACCTCTGGCCGGACGCGGACCAGCCGCCCCGTTGCCTTATCAATCATCGCCCAAGTGGTATTCGCGCGGACGATCACCTTGCCTTTGGCATCAACAAAATCCACGCGCCTGTCAAACTGCGCGCCTTTGGGCTCGCTCTCGATCCATGTGCGCGCCGTAACACTTTCACCCGCCGCGATATTGCCGCGATAATCAATCTCGTGCCGCGTCACGACCCAATAATAAGCCACGATATGCTCTGGCGCAGCAAAGGCCTGCCAATGCGACGTCGCCATATCCTGAATCCACCGCACCCAAACGGCATTGTTGACATGGCCAAGCTCGTCAATGTCGTCCGGCTGCGCGGTGAAAGGTCTTTCGAAAGGTGTCATTTACCCGACTTGGCCAACCCCATTTGCCACACAATAAACGCGGCCTCTTCGGCATTTTCGCGCAACCGTTCAAACCGTCCGGACTTGCCGCCATGGCCAGCGCCCATGTTGGTCTTGAGCAACAACACATTGTCATCGGTCTTCATCGCGCGCAGCTTTGCAACCATCTTGGCAGGCTCCCAATAGGTCACACGCGGGTCGTTCAATCCGGCGGTCCATAGCATCGGCGGATAAGCCTTTGCTGCGACATTGTCATAAGGCGAGTAGCTGCGGATATAATCAAATGCGGCCTTGTCGGTAATTGGATTACCCCATTCGGGCCATTCGCCCGGCGTCAGCGGCAGGTCCTTATCCAACATGGTGTTGAGCACATCTACAAAGGCGACATGGCTAACCACTGCGCCGAATAATTCCGGTGCCTGATTGACCACCGCGCCCATCAACTCGCCGCCAGCCGAGCCGCCACTTGCGGTCACCTTGCCCTTGCTGGTGAAGCCCAGATTGATCAGGCCCTTCGCCGCATCGACAAAGTCGTTGAAGGTGTTCGTCCGCTTGGTCAGCTTGCCATCCAGATACCATTGATAGCCCAAATCATCGCCGCCACGAATATGCGCAATCGCATAGGCAAAGCCGCGGTCGACCATCGACAGGCGGTTGGCGCTGAAACCCGGCGGCATGGCATAGCCATAAGCCCCATAAGCATAAAGATGCAGCGGCTGGCTGCCGTCTTTCTTGAAACCTTTTTTGGTGAGGATCGACACCGGAACCCGTGTGCCATCACGCGATGTTATCATCACGCGCTCTGTCACATATTGGCTTGGGTCATATCCGCTGGGGATTTCCTGCACCTTCAACGTTTCCAGTCGGCCATCGACGAGATGATAGTCAAAAACGGTATCGGGCGTGACCATCGATTCATAACCAAGCCGCAGCTTCGTCACATCATATTCGGGGTTGTCGCCAAGACCGGCGTCATAGCTTGCCTCAGGAAATTTGATCCGCTCCACCTTTTTCACATCGGCATAATCGCGGATTTCGACCTGATCGAGGCCATCCGTGCGGCCTTCGGTCACATAGAAATTCTTGAACAACGACAGGCCGGTCAAATAATGACGGTCGGAACCGGCAATCAATGTCTTCCATTCAGCGGGGGCTTTCATGCTGGCGGTGGCCACCCGGAAATTCACATGGTCATCATTGGTCAGAATGAATAAAGTCCCGTCGCGGACGTCGACGCTATATTGGCGGCCTTCTTTGCGCGGGGACACCAATATGGGCGTCGCGGTTGGATTGTCGGCGGGCACCAAGCGCACTTCGCTGGTGACATTGTCGCCTGTACCAATGACAATCCAATCCTCTTGCGCAGTTAGGCCAACGCCGACGCCAAAGCCGATATCCTCTTCCTTATAGAGCAGCTTCGCCTTGCTCAGGTCATCGCCCAGTTGATGAAACCACGCATTGTCCGTGCGCCAATTGTCGTTGGCAAGGCCGTAGACCACGCCCTTATTATCCGATGACCAGACTATGCTGGACAATGTGCCGGGGATGATGTCGGCCAATTTTTCGCCGGTTTCCAAATTGCGGAAATGCAGGTCAAAACGTTCCGACCCGTTATCATCATAAGCGTAGGCCAAAATCTTGCCGTTAGGGCTGATTTCTGCAGCACCAAGGCGGAAATAGGCCTTGCCCTTGGCCAATTCATTTTCGTCAAGGATGAGCTGGTCCGCGCCGCCGGCAACGGGCTTGCGGTAATGCTTGCGATATTGTGCGCCTTCTTCGAATTTCGACCAATAAATATAGTCGCCGTCCTTTTGCGGAACGCTGCTGTCATCCTCTTTGACGCGGCCCTTCATTTCTTGAAAAATCGTTTCGGTCAGAGCCGCCTGCGGAGCCATTTGTGCTTCGAAATACGCATTTTCTGCGTTGAGATGCGCCAATATTTCCGCATCATTTATCGTCGGATAGCCCGAATCGCGCAGCCAGTGATAATCATCGGTAATCGTCACGCCATGGTAAGTCGTCTGATGTGGGCGCTTTGCAGCAATGGGAGGCTTGATTTGCGCGGTGGCTTTTTCGGTCATGGTTTCTTTCTGGGCGAATGCGGGCGAGGATAATGCGCTTGTTGCAAAAATGAGTGGGAGCAGTGCTTTCATGAGACAACTTCCTCGCGTATATGGTTATCATAACCATATGAACGGAAGTCCGAAATGTCCACCTATGAAGCCCGCCTCGCCGCCTTGCGCGCACAATTGAAGAAAGAACAACTGGACGGCTTCGTCGTACCCATCTGCGACGAACATATGTCGGAATATGTTGGCGATTATGCGCAACGGCTTGGCTGGTTAACGGGTTTTGGTGGGTCCGCAGGTTCTGCCGTGGTATTGTCTGAAGAGGCCGCGATCTTCACCGATGGCCGCTACACGCTTCAGGTACGTGAACAGGTGGATGGTAAAAACTGGCAATATGTGGGCGTCCCGCAAACCAGCATAGCTGACTGGCTGAAGGACCATGCCCCGAGTGGCGCGCGCATCGGCTATGACGCATGGGTCCACACCAAAGGCTGGGTCGAAAGTGCGACCAAGGCGCTGGCCGCCAAGGGCGCTGAACTGATTGCGGTCAAAAGCAATCCAATCGACAGGGTGTGGGCTGAACAGCCGCAGAAAAGCGTGGCTAAGCTCATCGTACACGACACCCAATATGCAGGACAGAGCAGCGCCGAAAAACGCGCCGCTGTGGCCGAGTGGCTGACGGCGCATAATCTCGATAGCACCGTCATTTCCGCGCTCGATTCGGTGGCTTGGTTGCTCAACATCCGCGGCTCCGACGTGTCGAACACCCCGGTCGCGCTTAGCTTTGTGCTTGCTTATGCCGATGGCACAGCCGACCTGTTTGTCGCCCCCGAAAAGGTGGGTGACGCCGTCCGCGCGCATCTTGGCAATGCCGTGCGCTTGCGCGATCCGTCCGAGTTCGTGCCGGAACTGCGGTCGATGAACGGCAAGCGCATCGCCGTTGATCCCGACCGGGCTGTCGCCGCAATCTTTGGCGCGTTGCAAGCTGGTGGGGCGCATATCATCGAGGCGCGCGACCCAACCATCCTGCCCAAGGCGGTCAAAAATCCCATTGAGCAATCCGGCCACCGCGCCGCCCAAGCCCGCGATGGCGCAGCGTTAAGCCGGTTCCTGCACTGGATGCGCGAAACCGCGTATAAAGGCGAACTGAACGAGTTATCCGCCGCCGCACGGTTGAAGGCTTTCCGCGAAGATACAGGAAAGCTACACGATCTGTCGTTCGACACCATCTCCGCAACTGGCCCCAATGGCGCGCATTGCCATTATAAGGTCGATGAAAGTACCAACCGTGCGATTGAACCCAACAGCATCTATCTCGTCGATAGCGGCGGGCAGTATCTAGACGGCACGACTGACGTCACCCGCACCATGTGGGTCGGCCCAGGCGAACCTACGGCAGAAATGAAAGACCGCTTCACGCGCGTGCTAAAGGGGCATATCGCTCTTGCCTGCGCCGTCTTCCCAGAGGGCACCAGAGGCGCGCAACTCGACAGTATGGCCCGCGCTTCCCTTTGGCAGGCCGGCTTGGATTACGCCCATGGCACAGGCCATGGCGTCGGCAGCTTCCTTGCAGTTCACGAAGGCCCGCAACGCATCGCCAAATTCGCGGGCGGACAAGCAGGCAGCGACGAGCCGCTGCAGGCGGGCATGATCCTGTCGAACGAACCAGGCTATTATAAATCAGGCGAATATGGCATCCGCATCGAAAATCTCGTGCTGGTCGAGGAACGAAACATTGCAGGCGCGGAAGGCCGCTATTTCGGGTTTGAAACTTTAACCTTCGCGCCCATCGACAAGAATTTGGTAGAAGTGCGATTGCTCAACGCCGACGAACTGCGCTGGTGGAATGATTATCACGCCAAGGTGCTTGAGGTTGTTGGGCCGCAATTGGACGGTCAAGCGCTAACGTGGACGACGGAGGCGTGTGCCCCTTTGGCATAAGCAATCACACCGTGACCCAAGTGCACCGGCGAGTTTGGTTTGCGATTTAACGCAGAAATTGTCGCCTATCGACATATTGAAGTAACATCTTAAATTATAGGAACGCGCTATGACCCAGACATTTTCCGAATACATCCCCGCGGACGTTTGGGAATGGAACACTGAAAATGGCGGCCAATTCGCCAATATTAACAGGCCCATCGCTGGTGCGACCCATGACAAGGAGCGGCCCATCGGAAAACACCCCATACAGCTCTATTCGCTTGCCACGCCCAATGGCGTGAAGGTCACCGTAATGCTTGAGGAGTTGTTGGCGCTTGGCCATCAAGGCGCAGAATATGATGCGTGGCTGGTCAACATCCGTGAGGGCAACCAGTTTTCGAGCGGGTTTGTCGAGGCCAACCCCAATTCCAAAATCCCTGCCTTGTTCGACCATTCAACGCCCACACCGACGCGCGTGTTTGAGTCAGGCGCGATCCTGCTATATCTGGCGGAGAAATTCGGTGCCTTTCTCCCTACGGAGCATCACGCACGGACCGAGACTTTCAACTGGTTGATGTGGCAAATGGGCAGCGCGCCTTATTTAGGCGGCGGTTTTGGCCATTTTTACGCTTATGCGCCGTTCAAGTTCGAATATGCCATTGACCGTTTTGCCATGGAGGTAAAGCGCCAATTGGACGTCCTCGATCGCAATTTGGCAGAGCGGGAATATATGGCAGGCGACGCTTATACGATCGCCGATATGGCGATTTGGCCGTGGTATGGCGCGTTGGTGAAAGGGCTAATTTACGACGCCGGGGCCTTTCTTTCAGTGCATGAATATAAAAATGTTATCCGCTGGACCGACCAGATCGCCGAGCGGCCGGCCGTCAAGCGCGGGCGGATGGTCAACCGCGTCATGGGTGATCCCGCCAGCCAATTGCATGAACGGCATGACGCAAGCGATTTTGAGACCAAAACGCAGGACAAGGTGAAAGCCGCGACTTGAGAGCTTTCATCTTTAGAAGGGTGCACGCACCTATCGGACTTGGCCGACAACGGATTGCGCGTTTCCCATTGGCAAGGCCACAAATTGGCGGAGACGGAGGGATTCGAACCCTCGGTACCGGATTTACCAGTACGACGGTTTAGCAAACCGTTGGTTTCAGCCACTCACCCACGTCTCCTGCGCGCTTGGCATCGGCGGCCTATAGCGGCCCAAGCATTTGGCTGCAATGGTTATTGACACAGACGGCGGATAAGAAGAAAATTGGGCGTGCCGGTTCAATTTGACGCGCATTGGATTGGCATTATCGCCTGTTCATAATGCGCTTATCCAGATAGTCCATAGCGCAGCAAGAATAACTTTTGAGGTGGGTCCGCATGTTTTTGGTAAAAATGGGATTAAAGAAACCGACGCATTATCTTTTGATGCTGCTGGCGGCAGGCGCGCTTTTCGCTTCGCCCGCACATGCACAGATCAGTAATGTTGATCCGAATGACGCGATTGATGCTGACCTCGGCACCCCACCCACTGGCCCAAATACCAGCCTTGAAGCTGCGCCAATGGCACAAGACGAAACAGCCATGCAAGATGGTGTGCCAACCGAAGCAGCACCTGCAGACGGCTCGGTTGCCGAACCCAGCGTTGCGCCAGCGCAAGTGGCGGTGCCGACAGGCGATACATATCAAAAAGACGACCTTATTGGCGCCGCTGAAGGCATATTTGGAAAAGGCGCGCAAGGGCTTGGTTTGCTAATTGAGGATATCCTCAAAAAACAGGGCCGCCCGAATGGATATATTGTCGGACGTGAAGGCGGCGGCGCCTTTTTGGTCGGCGTGCGTTATGGGTCCGGCACGTTAAACCACCTCGTGGAAGGCGAAAAGCCGGTCTATTGGACGGGCCCCTCCATTGGTCTTGACGCAGGGGCAAATGCAGGGAACACCTTTATTTTAGTCTATAACCTGTACGATACCGAAGACATCTACGAACGCTTCCCAGCGGCAGAAGGCGTTGCCTATTTGGGTGGTGGTTTCAACGCCAGCTACCTGCGGCGCGGTGGTGTCGTATTGATCCCGATCCGGGTCGGTGCAGGACTTCGGCTTGGCGCAAATGTAGGTTATATGCGCTTTTCCAAAAAGCAGCGCTGGTCACCCTTTTAACGCGCGCGGATATCTTCCATCCGTTTGAGATAGCGGGCAAGCACGTCGATTTCTAAATTGACGTGCCGCCCAACATCGACCGTGTCTAATGTCGTCATCTGCGCCGTGTGCGGAATGATATTCAGCATGAAATGCGCTGTCCCATCGGCTTGATCTGCAATGTCATTCACGGTGAGCGATATCCCATCGACGGTAATCGAGCCCTTTGCCGCGATATATGCCGCAAGGCTGGATGGCGCTGCAACCGTGACCTTCCAACTGTCGCCAATAGTTTCGCTGGCGACGATTTGCCCAACACCATCGACATGGCCGGTGACGATATGCCCGCCCAGTTCATCGCCGACTTTTAAGGCCCGTTCGAGGTTCAGTCGGGTACCTTGCTCCCACATACCGGCTGCTGTGCGCGAAACGGTTTCTGCCGATGCGTCAATCGCGAACCATCCATCGCCTTTATCAACGACGGTCAGGCACACACCCGAACAGGCAATTGATGCCCCGATGGCCACTGTATCCATATCATAGGCGCAGGATATGACGAGACGCAGGTCGCCGCGCTGTTCGGATGTCCGAATGCTGCCGACGTCTGTGATGATACCTGTAAACATATATGCTGCACCCTTTTCCTAATTCGCTTTTTCGTAGACTTCGAGACGGTCCTTGCCAAGGCTGCGGGCATCCAAAAGCTGCCAGCGTCCGTGGGCATCCCCAAGTTGGGTAAGCCCGATGTCGTTCAAACATGCTTTGCCAGCGCCCAACAATATCGGTGCGCGATACAGCATGAGCCTGTCGACCAAGCCGTGGCGCAAGAAAGCCGCCGCTGTCGCAGCGCCGCCTTCAACCAACAAAGTGTTGCAGTCCAATTTTGCAATATCCTGCGGGGTGCGAATAACCTCCCACCCCGGCGGCGCGTCAGCGCTGCCAAGCATGATCCTGCGGGGTTGGTGCGCACCCAGACCTGGGATCCGGACGTTCAATTGCGGCGCATCGGCACGAACGGTCCCTGCTCCCACCAAAATTGCGTCGGTGCGTGCCCGTTCGACATGGCTATGCGCGCGCGCAATATCGCCAGTGATCCAGCGGCTGCTGCCATCCGCCATCGCAATTTGGCCATCTAGCGAGCTAGCGATTTTCAAGGTGACAAATGGGCGACCGCGATTCATGCGGGTTATGAAACCCGCCAAACTCTGGTGGGCTTCTAATGCCATAACGTCAGTAGTGACCGCGATGCCCGCAGCCTTAAGTGAGATTACGCCTGCACCCGCAGTGCGTAAATCGGGGTCTTGCAATGCAACTACAACCCTGGCGGGCCCTGCTTCGGCTAATAATTGGGCACAGGACGGGCCGCGTTGCGATGTATGTGCGCAGGGTTCAAGCGTCACATAGACATTACTGCCCCGCGCCGCGTCTCCAGCTTGTGCAAGCGCCATCGCCTCGGCATGAGGACGGCCACCGGGCTGTGTCCATCCGCGGCCGATCACCCGGTCGTCTTTCACAATGATGCACCCAACGGATGGATTTTGACCGGTGCGCCCAACACCGCGTTCTGCAAGCGACAAAGCCGCTGCCATGAACCGAAGGTCGCTGGCGATAGCTATTGTCCTGCTCCTACAGTAGCCGGAGGCGCAACGGCTTTCTTTGCTTCCTGCGCGCTTTGTGCTTCGCGATCTATCTTGTCCACGTCCATCCCGACGGCCCGTCCAAAGGCCTTATATGCTTCCTTTTCACGGGCGCGCATTTCGTCTTTGTACTTTTGGCGCTCGGCGATTGCGGCCTTGCTTTCTTCAAGCGAGCGTGTGGCGGGCCAGCTTTCAATATAAATGATCTCACGCGGCGGTGGCGTAGCCTTCTCCATGGAATCGAGATAAAATGTGTACATGATGATCGCGGTCGGCACGCAGGCCGCCAAAAACAACCAAGGGCTGTGACTGCCTGACGTGCGCAGAAACCCTACCAGGTCGTTGCCTGCTTTGCGGAACGATACATCTTTGAAAAACGCCATAGTTCTCCAATAAGGCGCACGCTGCGCGATTTCCAGTGTCCACTTACGAGACGCGCAGATTATCCGCCGCTGCGGAAGGCATTGGTGATCGGGTAACGGCGGTCGCGGCCAAAATTGCGCGTCCCAAGCTTTACGCCCGGCGGTGCCTGCCGCCGTTTATACTCGGCGAGATATAGCAAACGTTCGATCCGCGTGACCGCGTCCCTCTCAAAGCCAAGCGCGACAACCTCATCCACCGACCGCTCCTCCTCCACCAATGCATGCAGCATCTTATCGAGAATGGGGTAATCGGGTAGCGAATCGCTGTCTTTCTGGTCCGGTCGCAATTCCGCGCTGGGCGGCTTGGTGATGATGTTGTCGGGAATCACTGGCCCGTCACGGCCAAGGGCAAATCTTGGTTTATTGCGGTTTCGCCATTCTGAGATGGCAAAGACCGTCATCTTATATGCGTCCTTCAACGGATTATATCCGCCCGCCATATCGCCATAGATCGTCGCATAACCAACGCTCATCTCACTCTTGTTGCCGGTCGTCATCAACATGTGCCCAAATTTGTTGGACAACGCCATCAGCGTAAGCCCACGGATGCGCGACTGGATATTCTCCTCAGTGATATCGGCATCGCGGTCGGCGAAACTGTCCAACAGCATGCCATCGAACGCCTCGACTGCTGGCGAAATGGGGATATTGTCAATTTTACACCCGATCATCGCGGCGCATTCGGCTGCGTCATCCAGGCTCGATTGGCTAGTGTAACGGCTGGGCAACATGACGCACCAGACGCGATCAGGGCCGAGTGCATCCGCTGCGATAGCGGCGCATAGGGCACTGTCGATGCCGCCCGACATACCCAGAACCACGCCCGGAAAGCGATTGGTGTCGACATAATCGCGCAAGCCGACGACCATCGCGCTATAGATATCGGCGGGATGCTCCTCCCATAACGCCTTGGCGCCATCTGCACATTCCCAGCCATTTGCGCTGCGATGCCAATGCGTCATGCGCAAATGTTCTTCCCAGTCCGGCAGACGGTGCGCAACTGCGCCGTCGGCATTCAGCGCGAAGGAGCAACCGTCAAAGACCAATTCATCCTGTCCGCCGACGCGGTTCAGGAACATTAATGGCAATCCGGTTTCGCGAACCCGCGCCGCAAACACTTCCTCCAGCCGCCGGTCATCCTTGTCGATTTCATAAGGGCTGCCATTGGTCGAAATCAGCAGCTCCGCACCGCGTTGCTTTAAGTGTAGGCTGACAGGTGCCAACCAGCCATCTTCGCAAATGGGCACACCCAGACGCACACCGCGAAATTCGATGGGCTCTGGCAGTGGACCTGCGGCAAAAATACGCTTTTCATCAAAAGTCCCGTAATTGGGCAGTTCATGCTTGTAACGCACGGCGGCAATCCGTCCGCCATCCAGCAAGGCAATGCCGTTATACAGTGCGCCATCATCCGCAAAAATCGAGCCAACAAGCATCGCCGGTCCGCCGTCAGCGGTTGCAGCTGCGAGCTTGGTCAATTCTTCGGCGGCACGCGCCGCAAATGCGGGCTTCAGCACCAGGTCTTCGGCAGGGTAGCCAATCAGTTGTTGCTCGGGAAAAACGATTAGGTCCGCGCCCCCAGCCTTCGCCCGCCATTCCAGCATTGCGGCCGCGTTTCCGGCAAGGTCGCCGACGCGCTGATTAAGCTGCGCTATCGCAATATTTAACTGATTTGTCATGACTCCACCCTTATTGTCCACAAACTAGAGGAGCAAGCCGATTGTCAGGCCAGCCTCCCATCGCTAGAGCAGCACAACAATTCTCGGGGACGCACATATGAAATTGATGACAGGCAACAGCAACCTGCCGCTGGCGCAGGGAATTGCCGATTATATGAAATTACCGCTGACCAACGCCAGCGTCCGCCGTTTCGCCGACAATGAAATTTTCGTAGAAATTCACGAAAATGTCCGCGGCGAAGATATGTTTGTGATTCAGTCCACCAGCCATCCCGCCAATGACAATTTGATGGAACTGCTGATCATGATCGACGCGTTGCGTCGGGCGTCGGCCAAACGCATCACTGCGGTTTTGCCCTATTTTGGCTATGCGCGTCAGGACCGGAAACCTGGCCCACGCACGCCCATTTCGGCCAAGCTGGTGGCCAATCTCATTACCGAAGCTGGCGCCGACCGCGTGTTGACCGTTGATTTGCACGCTGGGCAAATTCAGGGCTTTTTTGATATTCCCACCGACAATCTCTACGGCGCGCCCGTCATGAGCGCGGACATATTGGAGCGGCATGGCGACAAGAATATCACTGTCGTATCCCCCGATGTTGGCGGCGTTGTCCGCGCCCGCGCGCTCGCTAAACGCCTTGACGACGCGCCGCTCGCAATCGTCGACAAGCGGCGCGAAAAAGCAGGTGTGTCCGAAGTGATGAACATCATCGGCGACGTAAAAGACCGCTTCTGCATCCTAATCGACGACATTGCCGATAGCGCTGGCACATTGTGCAATGCCGCCGACGCCTTGAAAGCGGCCGGCGCATCGGACGTGGTCGCTTATATTACGCATGGCGTTTTGTCCGGCGAAGCCGTCAACCGCGTGAACGCATCATCGCTGCGCAAGCTGGTTATCACCGATTCGATTCTTGCATCCGATGCGGCAAATGCGAGCAGCAAAATCCGCCAGCTCCCGATCGCGCCGCTGTTGGGCGAGGCCATCAAGCGGATTGCGGACGAAAGCTCGGTTAGCTCCTTGTTCGATTGATGACACCTGCCGACATCCTCCTGGCCAATCGTTTGGCGGACGCAGCGGGACAGGCAATCCGTCCGTTTTTCAGAACAAGCTTTGTGCAGGAAACAAAGGCAGATACCTCACCCGTGACGGAAGCGGACCGCGCAGCCGAAAGCGCAATCCGCAGGATATTGGACGCAGAATGCCCGCGTGACGGCATCATAGGTGAAGAATTTGGCGAGAAAGCGGGCACATCAGGCCGCCGTTGGATTATCGACCCCATTGATGGCACAATCAGCTTCATGGCTGGGCGACCCATATTTGGGACGCTCATCGCGTTATTGGAGGACAATTGGCCAGTGCTGGGTGTCATTGACCAATGCATTAACGGCGAACGCTGGGTTGGCGCGGCTGGCTGTCCGACAACACTGAACGGCAAGCCGGTACAAACCCGTTCTTGCAGGGCACTTTCCGACGCAACCTTAGCGACATCTGGACCGCAATATTTCAGCCAGCATGATGGTGACCATTTCATGGCGCTGGCCGCGCAAACAGCGCATAAGAAAATGCTGTTTGGCGGCGACTGTTATAACTACGCATTGCTCGCCAGCGGCCATATCGACATCGTTGTGGAAGCTGGCTTAAAACTCCATGATTTTGCTGCTTTGATTCCGGTGATAACCGGCGCAGGCGGCATGATGAGCGACTGGTCAGGCGAGCCACTTCACGGGGCTTCGGATGGCCATGTGATTGCAGTGGGCGATCCGGCGCGCCTTGACGATGTGCTTGAGGCGCTCGCCTGCCATCACTAACGGACGCATGTTCCGGAACCTTCAATCGGGCAATAGACTTGCATTCGCCTGCGAATCCCGCTAGTCGCGCGCCTTCCGAATAAGCAGGCTGGCCAATAGGGCTGCCATGTCGGCTTGATACGGACTCAAAAAAGGAGACCAAAATGCCCAAGCTCAAGACCAAGAGCGGTGTGAAGAAACGCTTCAAAATCACCGCAACAGGCAAGATCAAACATGGCGTCGTTGGAAAACGGCACCGTTTGAGCAGCCATAATGCAAAGTATATCCGCCAAAACCGTGGCACCAGCGTGATCTCTGATCCCGATGCCAAGACAATCAAGAAATGGGCGCCCTACGGTCTTTAAGACCAAGCGAACGTTTTCAGACAGAGCGTGGTGCGAAAAAGTGGGAGCCGGTTTTTCGGTTAAGCCACGCGACCACGAAATACAAAGGATATAGATTATGGCACGCGTCAAACGTGGTGTGACCACCAAAGCTAAACATAAAAGAATTTTAGAGCAGGCGAAGGGCTATTATGGCCGTCGCAAAAATACGATCCGCGTTGCACGCCAGGCCGTCGAAAAGGCCGGTCAATATGCATATCGCGACCGTAAGGTAAACAAGCGGAACTTCCGCGCATTGTGGATCCAGCGTATCAACGCCGCAGTCCGCGCCGAAGGCATGACCTATGGCGTGTTCATGCACGGCCTGAAGCTTGCCAACGTCGAATTGGACCGTAAGGTTCTTGCAGACCTCGCGATGAACGAAGCCGCGATGTTTAGCACGATCATTGCGCAGTCGAAGGCGGCGCTCGCGAAAGCAGCATAAGCTTCTAAAACTTCGATATTGCGCAAAAGGGCGTGGGCGGCACTTGCCGTTCGCGCCCTTTTGCTTATTCAGTTCAGACAGTGAATTATAGGAAAGTGCGGGAGCTAACTTCCCGCCTTCGCGGGAATGACGAAGATTATGGATATTGAAACCCTCCAAACCGAGCTGATGGCAGCCATTGATTCATCGGATACGCTGGAGGGGTTGGAGGCTGTCCGCGTTTCTGCGCTCGGCAAACAGGGAAGCGTGTCGGCTTTACTGAAAACGATGGGCGGCATGTCACCTGAGGAGCGTCAAACGCAGGGGCCAGTCATCAATGGCTTGCGTGAAAGCATCACTTCGACGCTTGCCGCGAAGAAAGCTGAACTGGAAACCGCGGAACTAAGCCGCCGTCTCGCCACCGAGCGTATCGACATGACGTTGCCTGCGCACGAGACCCCGCGCGGGACGATCCATCCCGTCAGCCAGGTCATGGACGAACTGGCTGAGATTTTCGCCGATATGGGCTTTGCCGTGGCCGAGGGACCGGAAATTGAAGACGACTGGCACAATTTCACCGCGCTCAACATCCCCGAAACGCATCCCGCCCGCGCGATGCATGATACATTTTACTTCCCCGATGACATGGCCCGAGATGGCCAAAAAATGGTGCTGCGGACGCACACATCGCCCGTGCAGATCCGTACAATGACGTCACAGGAACCGCCGATCCGCATCATCGCACCGGGCCGTGTATATCGCAGCGATAGCGACGCAACCCACACGCCGATGTTCCACCAGATTGAGGGCCTTGTCATCGACAAGGGTATCCATCTGGGGCATTTGAAATGGACGCTGGAGACATTTTTAAAAGCCTATTTCGAACGTGAGGATGTCGTCCTACGTTTACGCCCAAGCTATTTCCCCTTCACTGAACCGTCGGTGGAGGTTGATGTTGGCTATTCCGTTATCAACGGCAAACGCGTTATCGGTGGGTCCGAAGGCTGGATGGAAGTGCTTGGCTCCGGCATGGTGCACCGTAAGGTTATTGAGGCCTGCGGCCTTGATCCTGACGTGTGGCAGGGCTTTGCCTTTGGTACCGGCGTCGACCGTCTCGCGATGCTAAAATATGGCATGGATGATTTGCGCCCCTTCTTCGACGGCGACAATCGCTGGCTACAACATTATGGATTCAATGCGCTCGATGTACCGACGCTGAGCGGAGGCGTAGGCGCATGAAATTCTCCTTATCTTGGTTAAAAGAGCATCTCGACACCGACGCAGATATGCAAGCCGTCGCGGATTGCCTGAACCGCATTGGTTTGGAAGTTGAAGGGATTGAAAACCCCGCCGAGGTATTGTCGGCCTTCCGCATCGCCAAGGTCATCAGCGCTGCCCCGCACCCACAGGCCGACAAATTGCAGGTCCTGTCGGTTGATGCAGGCGGAGAACCGCTTCAGGTCGTCTGCGGCGCGCCGAATGCCCGCGCAGGCATGCTTGGCGTCTTTGGACCAGCAGGCGCAGTCGTGCCCGCCAATAATATGGTGTTGAAGGTTGCAGCCATCCGCGGCGTCGAATCGAATGGCATGATGTGTTCCGTCGCAGAACTTGAACTTGGCGATGACCATGATGGCATTATCGAGCTTCCAGACGATGCACCCATAGGACAAGTCTATTCCGATTGGGCGGGCCTTGATGACCCAGTCATCGATGTCAGCATTACGCCCAATCGTCAGGATTGCATGGGCGTGCGGGGCATTGCACGCGATCTCGCGGCGGCAGGCTTGGGCACGCTAAAGCCGCTGGGCGATGTGTATAAAATTGACCTCTCCACGCCTTTGGAGGGCAGTGACCCTGCACCAAACGTCCGCACAGATGACGAAACCGGGTGCCCCGCATTTTATGCACAATCGGTCTCCGGCGTGCGCAATGGCGAAGCGCCCGAATGGATGCGCACCAAGTTGAAAGCGATTGGACAAAAGCCGATTTCGGCCTTGGTCGATATCACCAATTTCCTGTCGATTGACCTTGGCCGCCCTTTACACGTCTATGACCGCGCAAAGTTAAACGGCGCACTTATCGCCCGCAAAGCCCTTGATGGTGAGCAGGTGGTCGCACTTAACGGCAAAACCTACACGTTGGATGCCAGCATGACGGTCATCGCCGACGACACGATGGTGCATGACATTGGCGGGATCATGGGCGGTGAGCATAGCGGTGTTTCAGAAAACACGACTGACGTACTTATCGAATGCGCCTTTTTCGACCCAGAGCATATTGCCCGCACGGGACAGAAGCTTGGCCTGACAAGCGACGCGCGTCAGCGTTTTGAACGCGGCGTTGATCCCGCGTTTCTCGACGATGGACTGGCGATTGCGACCAAGCTCGTTCTTGAGCTTACGGGCGGCAAGGCAAGCGCCATCACCCGCGATGGCCAGGCGCCTGTTACGCCGCGCATATTTTCTTATGACACAGATTATTGCCGCCGCCTTGGCGGGGTAGATGTTCCGCCGGAGGAACAACGCAACATCCTAACGCGACTTGGCTTTTCTGTAACCGACGATTGGACCGTCACTGTGCCAACATGGCGTCGTGACGTCGATGGACCGGCTGATCTTGTCGAAGAAGTCGTGCGCATGGTTGGTCTCGACAATGTTGTGTCGGTGCCGTTGCCCCGCGCAGACGGCGTGGCCCAGCCAACGGCGACGGCCGCACAATCCTTGGAACGCAAAGTCCGGCGCGCGGCCGCAGCGCGCGGGCTGAATGAAGCGATCAACTGGTCCTTCCTGCCGCAAAAAGCAGCCGATGCCTTTGGTGGCGGCGCATGGAGCCTAGCGAACCCGATTTCTGAAGACATGAAAGTCATGCGGCCTTCGTTGTTGCCAGGGTTGCTTTCTGCCGCCCAGCGCAACATGGATCGTGGCGCATCATCGGTTCGATTGTTCGAGATTGGTCGGCGCTACTTCGTTGGCTCTGACGGCGCGAGCGACGAGCGAGCGACCGCAGGAATCGTGCTGGCAGGCGAACGTGCTGCACGAAATTGGGCAACAGGCAAGGCTGCACGCTTTGACGCCTTTGATGCAAAGGCGGAGGCGATTGCTTTGCTCAAGGCCGCGGGTGTGGCCACAGACAATCTGCTGGTGATGGATGATGCGGGCACGCATTATCACCCCGGTCAATCTGCCACCTTGCGCATGGGGCCAAAGAACATATTGGCGGCCTTTGGCACTTTACATCCGGCGACGGCGAAAGCATTCGACCTTGATGGCATTGTTGTTGCTGCGGAAATCTTTTTGGATGCCATACCGTTGAAGAAGGCGAGCGGCTTCATGCGGCCAGCATTCACGCCGCCAGCGTTGCAAGCCGTGACACGCGATTTTGCGTTTCTGGTCGCAGAAGGCATGCCAGCCAATGATCTCCTTCGCGCCGTAAAGGGCACGGACAAGGATAACATCGTGGCGGTCCGCTTGTTCGACCGCTTCGCCGGACAAGGCGTACCTGAGGGTCAAGTCAGCCTTGCGGTTGAAGTTACGCTTCAACCCACCGACAAAAGCTATAGCGATGACGAACTGAAAGCCTTTTCAGACAAAGTCATTGCCGCGGCAACAAAATTGGGTGCGGTGCTGCGCGGATAGAAAAGGCCGGGCGATTGCCGCTGACCTGCTGACAAACGGGTTGAAGCGTTAATCGATCACCCCTAAGCCGCGCTGCATGACGCTGAACCGCCGAACCTTTGCCATTATTTCCCACCCTGACGCGGGTAAGACCACGCTGACGGAAAAATTGCTGCTGCAAGGTGGCGCGATTCACTTGGCCGGCGAAGTCAAGGCACGCGGACAGGCGCGGCGCGCGCGTTCGGACTGGATGAAGATTGAACAGCAGCGCGGCATTTCGGTGACCTCGTCGGTAATGACATTTCAGAAAGATGGCATTGTCTTCAACCTGCTCGACACGCCAGGGCATGAGGACTTTTCCGAAGATACTTACCGCACGCTTACGGCCGTCGATTCCGCTATCATGGTCATCGATGCGGCCAA
Organism: Sphingomonadaceae bacterium; assembly: GCA_021741065.1. Classification (GTDB taxonomy): domain Bacteria; phylum Pseudomonadota; class Alphaproteobacteria; order Sphingomonadales; family Sphingomonadaceae; genus Sphingorhabdus_B. Next base: position 28,973 of record JAIOYN010000013.1, read on the forward strand.
GGGCATTGAGCCACAGACACGCAAATTGTTCGAAGTGTGCCGCCTGCGTAGCGTGCCGATCATCACCTTCGTCAACAAGGTCGATCGCGAAGGCCGTGCTGCATTTGAAACCATTGACGAGGTGGCTGATGCACTCGCGTTGGATGTGTGCCCGATGAACTGGCCCGTCGGCATGGGCGGCGAGTTCGAAGGCCTTTATGATTTCAATAGCGGCCGCCTCAGCCAACCATCGGGCGACAGCAAGGCGTTTGAAGGCAAGACAAGCGATCATAGCGGGCTTGACGCGGCAACGCTTGAGCAAGTGCTAACGCCCGCTGGCGTCGCACGGTTGCGCGAGGAGGCCGAACTTGCCCAAGCCGGATATTCGGACTTTGACCTGACCGCTTTCCAAAATGGCGACCTGACGCCAGTCTATTTCGGGTCTGCGTTGAAGGAATTTGGCGTGATTGAGCTGATTAACGCCATCGCCGCTTATGCCCCCCCGCCGCGGCCACAACCAAGTTCAAAGGGCAATATCGATCCGTCGGAAAAAGAAGTCACCGGTTTTATCTTCAAAGTGCAGGCTAATATGGACCCGCAACACCGTGACCGTATTGCCTTTATGCGGCTGTGCTCAGGCACGTTCAAGCGCGGCATGAAGCTGACGCCGTCCGGGCTTGGAAAGCCCGTTGCGATTCACTCGCCTATCCTGTTTTTTGCCCAAGACCGTGAAATTGCCGATAGCGCCGAACCCGGCGACATCATCGGTATTCCCAACCATGGCACGTTGCGTGTCGGCGACACCTTGTCGGAACGCAATGATGTGCGCTTTACGGGCCTGCCCAATTTTGCACCGGAAATCTTGCGCCGTGTCGTATTGCGCGACCCCACCAAAACCAAGCAACTGCGTAAGGCGCTGGATGACTTAAGCGAAGAGGGCGTGATTCAGGTATTCTACCCTGAAATTGGTTCCAACTGGGTCATTGGCGTTGTCGGGCAATTGCAATTGGACGTGCTGATTTCCCGGCTTGAGGCAGAATATAAGGTCGATGCGTTTTTGGAAGCCGCGCCGTACGACACCGCCCGCTGGTTGATTGGTTCGGAAAGCGCATTGGCGCAATTTGTATCCTTTAACGGCGGGAATATGGCCAAAGACCGCGATGGGCACCCTGTGTTTATGGCCCGCTCGTCATGGGATGTAGGCTATCAGCAGGAAAAGCATTCCGACCTAAAATTCAGCGCGACCAAAGAGCGCTAACGCCAGACAGCGCCATAATTTGCGCTTTCTGCCATTTTCTTGCCATGACTGGCGCTTATCTAGGGTGGCATGACAATAGCTGGACCCATTGATTCGCCTACGCGTGACAGCACTCTGACCGCGCGCGCGCCAACAACGGATGTCCAGCCGGATACCGATATTGCGAAGCGCGCGGCTGCGCTCAAGCGCGTGCCCGATGATAAGGCGATGTTGCGCGCTGTGGCTGAATTGACGCGTGACTTGGCCACACCCAATCCGCGTATTTTCTGGTCCGACTTTCTGGTTTCGGCCTTTTTGGGTTATGCTGGCCTTGCAGTCGCAATCCTTTCCGGAAACCTTTGGCTGCAATGCGGGGCGGGGCTGATATCGGTGCTTGCGCTATATCGTGCGGGCGGTTTCATCCATGAAGTCAGCCATGTAAAACATTCCGCCCTACCGGGTTTCCGCTTTGGCTTTAACGCAGTGATCGGCGTGCCTCTCCTCGTACCGTCTTACATGTATGAAGGCATTCACAATCTCCACCATGCGCGCACGCGGTATGGCACCGATCAGGATCCTGAATATCTGCCGCTGGCGTTGATGAAACCTTGGACATTGCCGTTGTTCATATTCGCCTCGCTGCTCGCGCCCTTTGCTTTGCTATTCCGCAACGCTGTGCTGGCGCCGCTTTCGCTTTTTATCCCTGCGCTTCGTAGGATTGTGGTGGAACGATATTCGGGCCTGGCGATCAATCCCGCCTTCCGCCGCCGCCCGGCAGAGGGCGAAGCGCATCGCAACTGGATCATACAAGAAACCGCTGCGAGCATCTGGTCGATTGTCCTGCTTGGCGGTGTGTTTAGCGGTTTTGTTCCGCTGAATGCCTTCCTGATATTCTTGGCCATCGTCTCCAGCGTTGCCGTGCTGAATCAAGTCCGCACGCTCGTGGCCCATTTGTGGGAAAATGATGGCGAGCCCTTGAGTGTCACGGCGCAGTTCCTCGACAGTGTCAATGTGCCGCCACCCGGTATGCTGGCATCGATCTGGGCACCCGTAGGGCTGCGTTACCACGCACTGCATCATTTGCTCCCCAGCGTGCCTTATCATGCCTTGGGTGAAGCGCACCGCCGCCTGACGGCACAATTGGCCCCCGACTCCGCCTACCACCGCGCAAATTATGATGGCTTGACGGGATTAGTAGCGCGACTGGCCCGCAGCACGTTTGCGCGGGCGGATTGAGCAACGGCGTTACGGACCCGAAAGGGCCGCGATGGCTGGCATCACATTTCGAGAAACTTGAGCGGGCGAAGGGATTCGAACCCTCGACCCCAACCTTGGCAAGATTCGGCTCGATGAAATTTTGTTTTTGGATCAGATTGTTATTTGACCCTTGGGAAATCCGAACATGATCTGAACATTTTCAGCGGCATTTTCTCAGAAGGCTTTGTGTTCAGTTTTCCAGACAAATGCGGAGCGGCAGCTTTGCGCCCAGTTGCCCCCGTTTTAAGCGCTACCTGGCTGACCCAAAAGCTGACATTACATCAGCAAGGT
>JAIOYN010000113.1 GCA_021741065.1 Sphingomonadaceae bacterium
TTTGCAAAGTATCCCTTCATCGCCAAGGCATTTGAGGATCAGGGTGCCACATGGGGTGGCCGCTGGTCCGGTTCGGGGTGTGATGGAATGCACTTTCAGTTTGCCGACGTTTTTTAATAACCAAAGGGAAATGACATGACGAAAGAAATGACCTGGGGCGTTGTTCGCGCCGTTCTGGCGGCTGGTGGCGGCTATCTCGTGGCGCGAGGCATGATTGATGCCGGGACGCTCGAAACCGTGCTGGGCGCGCTCGGAACGCTGTTTGTGGCGGGCTGGTCCATCTGGTCCAAGAAGTGAACTGGATCGAGATCGCCGCCATCGTCGTGCTGTTGATCGGCATCGGCGCTGGCGGCTTTGTCGTGGCTCAGAGGCCAACCTTTTGGCTGGGCCTCATCCGCGCGGCAGTGCAGCCTGTGCTTCCTCTTCTTCTGGCGATAGTGGCCAAACGGATGACACCGGAGAAGGAGCAGGAGTGGCGGGACTGCCTGCGGCGGGGCGGTGAGTGGGACCACCATCGGAAGCGGTGCAAGAGGTAGGCCGGTCATCCGTTCCTGTCTGGCGCTGCTCATACGCAATGAGAAACGCCAAGCAACAGCCTGCGTGCCATAGGTGGCTCATGCCCGTTTCGGGGTCTGCCTTCTCGCCTCTCCACCAGGCCCACATGTGCCGCATCAGCGCAGAGAATGGCCGTGACCACGACATGCCCAGCTCCCAGTTTCGCGGGGCGTATTTACGGGCTCCGAATTGCAGAACGGCGGCGATACCTTCCATCAGTTCCGGCGGCAGCAGATGGTAAGGCAGTTTTTCTTGATCGTCTTTGCGCCCCCCAGTCATCACTTCTCCTCCAGTGCGGCGCGGGCTGTCGCTTTAATGCGCTTCGACCATACCAGAGGGCCATTATTGGCAAGGGCATGCACGTCCCACAACGCCGCTCGCAGCCTCTCGACCTCGGCGCGGAGGGCGGTGATCTCTGTCTCCATCGTCTCAATCGCCTTTTCTTGCGTCCAGTCTTTACTCATGCTCTCGTCTCCTTCTGCGGCAGGGGGAAGATGATGGTGAACAGTTTCCCATCCTCAGACCTATAAATCCGTTCCATCCCCGGCCACGCCTCCAGCATGGCGAGACAAGCGGTGCGGATTGGGTCAACAGCGTCATCCGCAGTTCCAGCATTGGCAAATGCTGTTCGTGCCGCCTCTAGCGCCTCGGGCGGGATGGTGATGTCAGTCAGGTCAGCCATGTGATTAAAACTCCTGCGATAATTCCAACGATAGCTCCGACGAAGAGGCCCCAGCGGAAGCCGTGTTCTTGGCCCAAAAGAAAAGCAAGGTATTCTTCCGGGGGCATCACGCTTCCCCCTTCTCAGGCGCGGAGGTGAGGAGGGCGCGGGCCAGTGATTGAATTTCTCGCTGTTCTGGTCCGTCGAGTAAATAAATCATTGTGTTGATGAATGTATCGCGGCCATGCGTGGTCAGATGTTTTGTTGCAGCTTTTTGCATACGGTCCATGTGGGCATCATAGGCTTGGAGTGCCGCGATCAGTTTTTCTATGCGCGCCTCTAGATTTTCGATTACTCGCCCGCGCCGATCCATTTCGGCAGCAGTCTCTGCAATGGCACGCAGCGCCGCCCGCAGCTTCTCGTTTTCAGCGCGGAGGCGGGTGATCTCGTCGGCGGCTTCAAGTATTGCGTTGTCGTGGTCGGCAAACTCGCACGGGCAGATGTGGCGGTCCCGCAGTTTCTCAACAATGTCAGTCATCACAGTCCCTCACCCTCCTCGCAGTCGATGACGATCTTTACGCAAGCGATGCGATCAGATGTGGCATCATCATCTGCATCCGCTCTGGTGTAACGCGTGTTCACAATCCCACCCGGATACACATTCACCCACACCTCACGCTTGATGCGGGGCTTCACTTCGATCAGATCGTCACGGCACTGCGTGTTGTCTTCAAACGTTGTACCTGTCGCTGTCCAATCACGCGGAAACCATTTGCCATCATAGGTGATTGCACCGTGGACAGGGTATTCAGTGCCACCATCAGTCGCATAAATGCGGACATCTACGCCCGTGCGGGTCTTGTACTTCTTTGTGATATCAATCATTGGTTTTCTCCTTCGGCAGGGGAAGAATAAAACAGGCCATCTCGCGGATGGATGCGCTGTCATTTTCCGCAAGCTGGCTCCTCCCCGGCCACGCATTGACCCCCGCGCGGAGGGCGATGTCGGCCATACCAAGCTCCCATTGCGACGGCTCATCGGTCCTCCACATAGCCCTCGCAGCCGCCTCCAGCGCAACGGTCGGAATGGTGATGTCAGTCATTGTTGTCTCCCGTGCTGAGCGCAAATACGCTGTTGGGAAAATGCAGGCGCGCTTGCGCCTCAAGCCACTGCTCAACTTCGGCCCATGTATCAACGGTGGTCGAGGCTTTGAAGCCGTTCATATCATCACCAAGATTTACGTCGAATCCACACCAGCAGAACGAATTGACGGCAAAAGTGATCTCGGAATCGTAGAGGCGTTCAAAGATAGTCTTCATTTATTCCTCCTGTTGTGGGTTAAGCGCGGCACGGGCCTTGTCCATGATCGCAACAAGGTCGGCATTGAGGCGCGTCCATTGCTCAAACGCATTGTCGGGGGTGATCGTGCTGCGGTCGGTGTACCGCTGCATGTCGATCCATTGCAGCGCAGCCTTCAGCTCCCCAATGCGCCGCAGAACCACAGCCTCGGCTTCTCCCCGGCGGGCACTATTGTCTTTGTGCCATTTGACTTCCTTTTCCAGTTCCGCAACACGGGCCTGTAGCATCGTCGGGCAGGTGCTGTAACAGCCCTGTCCATCTGACGCCCCACACGAGGTGCATATTCTGTAACTCATGCCGTCCATCTCCTTTACTTCAGCGCCCTAAAAGCAATGGCGTTATGAACTGTCCTCACCCGCGCTCGCACGCGATTGCCATCATTGCCGCTCTTGATCACCCAGCCCTTGGCCGTCCTGCCAACAATCACACCAACGTGATTGGGCCAGACAACGATGGCCCCGATCCGCGCCTTGGTTGCTCGCCCGATCTTGGCCCAGTTGCGCGCCCGCCATAAATCGCGGCGGTGCGGCATACCGAAATAGTGGGCGAGATAGCAGCCGCACCAGCGCGATGGGCAACCTCTTGGCTGTCCTGGCTCACGGGCCTGAACGCTCCCGGCAGTAATCAACAGCGCGGCCATCGCGGCGAACAATGTCGAACGCATCTTGTGCCTCCTCTCGGTGGGATGTATCATCAATCTAACGACCTCTGACGTTGCTCGCCGTCACGAGGTCATGGGGCGGTGGGTGCCTCTCCTTCGCCTGCCGCCCCGCCCAAATTGAGCAGCTTCAACAGTTTATCGCTTGCGTCCATCGCCCCATTGCCGACAATCACGCGATGACCAACATGTTCAAGATGTTCGATCATCGCATCCTGATCCGGCGAGGTGCGTCCGCCTTTCTGCCTTTTCATCTCAATCCATATCGCCCATGCAGGGATGTGGAGATCGGGAATGCCAGGCGTGACGCCTTCCCGCCGCAGTTTTTTAGCCGTCGAGATGCTTCGCTTGCCACCATTGGGAATCGCGTAGATCAACACGTTCGGCCACTTCGCGCGGAACCATTGAACGAATCCAGCCTGCTCGTCGTGTTCAGAAGGGAGGGATTGAATCAAACGCATCGCAGCCTCTTTTCTGCACCTCATCCGGCACGACATCGCGCCAGTGCATGCAATATTTTTTGTCGTATAGGCTCATGCAATTACTACAAAGGTTCCATGAGTTCTGCTCGCTCGGCCTCTGTGAGGCGCTGGGGCTTGCTGTAGTCGAGCTGGACGATGTCGTAGAATTTGTCATTCGGTTTTACCTTGATTTTGCTCGGCCTGATCCAGGTGTCGCATTCGGTTATGGCCTCTTCGGTAGTGGTTGCTGTTGCCCCCAGTGCGGCCATGCGCTTGATATAACGCTCGGCAGCATAGCCTCCGTGATCGGGACAAAGCCACTCCGAAACCTTGATGAGGCCGCAATAGTAGGTCACGCGGATGCTGTCAGGCTTGCCTTCCTTGCGCCAGCGGGAATATCCCACATCGTCAACTTCAACCCATTCGGCCTGTACCTGTGTCGAGATCATGGCCCCACTATAGGCCTTGTTCCCGTGGTTGAGAACAGGCGGCGGGAAAGCGTAACCGCAAACAACACAATTCCGCATTGCCGCGTGCTGGATGGTCTGGCAACTAGGGCATTCCTTGCACGGCGCTTCACCGTCCTCAGTCTTGCTCTTGATCTTCGGCTTGACCTTGTCGATGAATCCGTGACGCATCACGTTGTCGCCGTAGTCCAGCACGAGGCAGTTAGAAACTAATTTTCCTTCGCAAGTGAAGCGATTTCTGGGTCCGGCGTTAATGATGTCCCATACACGCCTTTGGGTTTGTTGCTTGGTGTATTCCATCTCTCCACAATTTGTTGATCCGTCAATCCGAGTGAGATTAATCTTGTTAGTGTTGATTGAGCATATTTCACCTTTGGGTGTTTGATCATAAACCGATGAGCCTGTCGCGTTGGGTTGCTTCTTCTTTGGTTGTTCATATTGAATGAAGCATTCACCATCCGCAAATTGCCTTCTTGATAGCCCGAATTGTTGTTTATGCGATCTATTTGCAGAGAGCGATTGTCCCACTCTGAAATGTTGTCCATTATCCATCGACCCATTGCAGAAGGAGACTTGAAGCAAAATTTTATTCCACGACCACCGTAACGATCCCATGCACAATCCGATGGATTTGTGCATCTTTGCTTTGCTTGAATACAGCGACTCAGCAACCACTTTGGGACGCCAAGAACTGGCTTTAGACAATTCTTCTTGCGTCCGCACTTCCGGCATCCAGCCGTCCCAGCTTGAATATTGTCCAAGGATTTTTCCGATTGCAGCCCGCAAATCGAGCAAGCTGTTAACATATATGCTCGGCGTTTTTTTCCTTTTCGGATTATATTCTCTGAAGCTATCGTCAAAGAGTTTGATTGGACGCCAACCATCTCCGGTCTGCGTAAGTGAAATTCCTTTTTGCTGTAGCTCGCGAATGGTCTTCCACCCTTGCGGCGTCCAGCATTTGTGATCTGGCGTTGCAGTGATTCCGTCATATGTGATGACCTCTTTTTCACCCTTGCAGATCACGCCATCATGGCTGACCCACTCAACACCATCCCATAGTTTATGCCATAATTCAATGTCTTCTATCGGGATCAATCCGTGATTTGTCAAAACTTTTTGCCCCTCAGCGAGGCAATCAGCCTTCCCCGGCGCAAGCCTGGTGCCACGCCCAACGATCTGGACGTAAAGACCTGCGCTCTCGGTCGCCCGCACCAGTGCCACAAGATCAACATGCGGCACGTTGAAGCCCGTAGTCAGCACGTTGACGTTGATCAGGCATTTGTAAGCGCCCCGACGGAATCGCTCGATCTTCTCGGCCCGCTCTGTCATGCCATCGGCCCCGGTCACGACATGCGCCTCGATGCCGTGCGCATGGAACTCATCGCGGATCATATTCGCGTGGATGACACCGCAAGCAAAGATCAGCCAAGCCTTCCGGTCGGCTCCATACTGGACGATCTCGGCCACCGTCTCGCGCACCAATTCGGGATCAGATGCCGCCTTGGCAAGCTCGCTCTCAATGAACTCCCCGCCACGATGCCCTACCTCGGAGAGATCGATCTTGCGCGCTCCCGCCTTGCTCACCACCGGAGCCAGGAACCCCTGCTCCATGAGATCGGCTACTGGGATATCGTAGGCGATCCCGTCGAAGATCGCGCCTTCGCCCTTGTGCAGCCAGCCGCTATCGAGCCTGTAGGGCGTTGCCGTGAGGCCGACGATCTTCACAGCAGGATTCGCCAGCTTCAGATCAGAGAGGAACTTGTTGTAGCGTGTGCTGTCGGATCGCGGGATCAAGTGGCACTCGTCTACAATCACGAGGTCAGGCGGCGGGATCATGTCGAAGGCCCGTTTGTGGATCGACTGGATGCCCGCGAATGTGACGGCGTGGTGCAAAGCCTTTTTCTTCAGGCTGGCGCTGTAGAATCCAACATCGGCTTCGCGGTATAGGTTGAGCAGTTCCGTTGCATTCTGCTCCAGCAGCTCCTTCACATGCGTCAGCATCAAGACGCGCGTGCCGGGAAAGCCCATCGCATCCTTGACCAGGTGCGCGATGATGAGGCTCTTGCCTGATCCGGT
>JAIOYN010000114.1 GCA_021741065.1 Sphingomonadaceae bacterium
CGATGCACGCGTGTGGGTAACGGGTTGCGCGGCACAAGTGGAGCCTGAAACCTTTCAGAATATGCCCGAAGTCGCTGGCGTATTCGGCAATCATGAAAAACAAAATGCCGCCTTGCTGCGTGAGATAATCGAACGCCCTGACCGGCCGGTGGTGGTATCGGACATCATGACCATCGCGCAAACCGCGCCGCATTTAGTCACCGCTTATTCTGGCAAGACGCGCGCCTTTGTTGAGGTGCAAAATGGCTGCGACCATCGCTGTACTTTTTGCATCATCCCTTATGGCCGGGGCAATAGCCGCTCGGTACCAGCCGGTAGCGTTATCGAACATATTCAAAAGCTTGTGGACGCTGGCTTTCAAGAGGTTGTGCTGACGGGCGTGGATGTCACCAGCTATGGCCATGACTTGCCGGCACAGCCCAATTTAGGTTCATTGGTCGAGCGCATCTTGAAACTTGTGCCGGACCTTCCGCGCCTGCGCCTTTCGTCCATAGACGGCGTAGAGATTGATGCGCGACTGTTTGACCTGCTCACCAACGAAAAGCGCGTCATGCCACATGTCCATCTGTCATTGCAGGCGGGCGACAATATGATCCTGAAGCGGATGAAGCGGCGCCATAGCCGTGAACTTGCGATTGACCTTGTTGCGCGCCTAAAAGCAAAACGCCCCGATATTGCGATTGGCGCGGACATCATCGCCGGTTTCCCGACCGAGGATGACGCGATGTTTGGCAACAGTGTCGACCTCGTGCGCCAATGTAACATCGTCCATGGACATATTTTTCCGTACTCGCCCAAAAAGGGTACGCCAGCGGCGCGTATGCCGCAATTGCCGCCGCAGACTATTAAGTCCCGCGCCAAAATATTGCGCGATGCCGTGGCCGCCGAAAAAGCCGTGTGGATGAACGCATTAGTGGGAACCGTCCAAAATGTTGCCGTCGAAAGCGGCGGCTTGGCTGGTCATGCGGAAAATTTCGCGTATCTGAAGTTGGATAAGATGATGCCCGAAGGCCGTATCGTATCGGCCCGCGTTACGCATATCCAAGACGAAGTTTTACAGGCAGAGGTTATCGAATGAGCGAGAATGCTGGGTGGACGGACCGATTGTTCGGAGGCCTGAAAAAAACATCAGGTAAGCTGACAGAGAATATTGCGGGACTTGTCACCAAGGCGAAACTTGACGCACGTGACCTCGACGAGATTGAGGATGCGTTAATTGCCTCCGACCTCGGCCCAGCCATGGCATCACAGATCCGCGACAAAATTGCCGCTGGCCGCTTTGACAAGGGCATTGATGCCGATGGCATAAGGCAGATCGTCGAAGATGAAATTGCCTCGGTCCTTGCGCCGGTCGCTTCCCCGCTGGAAATCGATGCCTTCCCACGCCCGCAAGTCATTTTGGTGATTGGTGTTAATGGTTCAGGCAAGACGACGACAATCGCAAAGCTCGCCAACCTGTTTCTGGAGCAGGATTATGGCGTCATGCTAGCGGCGGGTGATACCTTTCGCGCTGCCGCCATTGGCCAATTGAAGATTTGGGCAGAACGCATTGGCGTGCCGATTGTCACTGGCCCCGAAGGCGGCGATGCGGCTGGCGTCGTATTTGACGCTGTTAAAAAGGCTACAGCCGAAGGGATTGATGTCCTGATCGTCGATACGGCGGGGCGTTTGCAAAATAAACGTGAGCTTATGGATGAACTCGCAAAAATCCGGCGGGTCTTAGGCCGCCTGAACCCGGCAGCGCCGCATAATGTTGTGCTCGTGCTCGACGCCACAACAGGTCAAAATGCGTTGTCGCAGATTGAAACCTTTAAGGAAGTTGCTGACGTAACCGGACTTGTGATGACAAAATTGGACGGGAGCGCGCGCGGCGGCATACTGGTCGCGGCAGCCAAGCAATTTGGACTGCCTATCCACGCCATTGGTGTAGGTGAATCCATTGATGATTTGCGGCCGTTCAATCCGCAAGATGTTGCCCGCGCCATTAGCGGCGGTTCGTTGTGAGCGAGGCCCCTCCAAAACAAAAGCCATCCGGCACCCTGAATTTTGTTCTCGATTTCGGGCCCTTATTTTTGTTCTTTATCGCGTCGAAATTGGGCAGCTCCGATGCGGACCCGAAACAAGGCGCAATTGTCGGCACCGCGGCATTCATGGCCGCAATCATCGTCGCTGTAATCGTCTCCAAGTTCAAGCTCGGCAAGATTTCGCCAATGTTAAAGCTAACGGCAGCACTGGGCGTATTCTTCGGCGCACTGACCATATGGTTTCACGACGAACGCTTTATCCAAATTAAGCCGACGATCATTTATACCTTTTTCGCGGCGCTTTTACTGGGTGGCTGGTTGCGCGGCAAAGCCATGCTGAAATATGTGCTAGAATCTGCCTATCAGGGCCTAAGCGAAGCCGGCTGGCTAAAATTGTCACGGAGCTGGGGGCTGTTTTTCCTCGCGCTGGCAGGGCTGAACGAGATTTTCCGACGCCCCGAATGGTTTTCCTTCGACGCGTGGCTTTCAATCAAAGTGTGGGGCGTGACCGCCCTCACCTTCCTGTTCGCCTTGGCTAACATCCCCATGCTCATGCGTCATGGCTTAAAACTCAGCGATGATGCTGAGGTTCCGCCACATGAATAAGCTTTAAGGTCAGGACTAAGTTTTGATCGGCGCGGAATATGCGGTTGCCGTGATCCGATGCTGTATACGCAGAAAATATGTGACAAGCCCCTGCCATCGAGATAGGCAGCATTATGTCAGGGGCAATATGACCTGAATGCCTACAGGAGGAAAAAAATGGCGAAGTTTTTTGGAAATCTACATCTGGTGCTGGTCGCGGGGCTAGTGCTGTCATTGGCAGTAATGTTTGGCGTGCACGGCGACGGCGTTACCGCGCAAGCTATCACGCGCTGGCTGCATACATTCTTCGGGATCGTCTGGATCGGGTTGTTATATTATTTCAATTTCGTTCAAATTCCGACCATGCCGAAAGTTCCTGCTGAGCTTAAGCCAGGAATTTCGAAGCATATTGCGCCATCGGCGTTGTTCTTCTTTCGCTGGGGCGCCGCACTGACTGTGTTATTTGGCCTCATCATTGCCGTTCAAGCTGGTTACGCCCATCAGGCCTTTACGTTGCAAGATCCTTACAAGCTGATCGGCATTGGCATGTGGCTCGCCTTGATTATGGCATTCAACGTGTGGTTCATCATCTGGCCAAACCAGAAAAAGGCGCTCGGTATCGTTGAAGCGGATGACGCGACAAAGGCGAAGGCAGCGACCACAGCGATGATGACATCGCGCTTGAACACATTGCTGTCAATCCCGATGCTGTACACAATGGTCAGCTTTAACGGCGGCTAAATCCGGATATCTGGATTGCAAAGAAGGGGTGGCAGATGCCGCCCCTTTTTTTATCCCAACAGATCATGTTTTTTCAACGTGTGACGTAATTGGTCATAACTGAGATTAAGCGCTTTGGCCGTCTGGCGTTGGTTGTAACGGCATTTGGCGAGCGCTTGCTCCAAGACCGCCTTTTCAAATTTCTCGGTCGCCTCGCGAAAGTCAGACACGTCCTCGGCTTGGTTTAGGTCCGTTGAATAACGCGTCTCGGCGGAACTGTTCTGATTATCGGCTTGCACCTGCGCAGGCGCAGAAGCCGCCACCCCGCCCCGCCACGGGCTATCAAACGGATCGAATTGGATGTAATCGACGGGCTGTGCTGGGTCAGCCCAGCGATATACGGCACGCTCTACAACATTGCGAAGCTCACGCACATTACCTGGCCAGAGATGATTTTCCAACGCGCGGGTCGCAACTTCGCCAAATCCGGGCCAGCCCTCCCAGCCCAATTCCGCCGCCATTTTGCGTCCATAATATCCGGACAGAACCTCAATATCGCCTTCGCGCACACGTAGCGGCGGCAAGGTGATGACTTCAAAACATAAGCGGTCAAGCAAGTCGGCCCTAAACCGCCCCTTGTCGACCATATTGGGTAAATGTTCATTGGTTGCCGCCACGATGCGCACGTCAACGCGCATGGGACGCGATGAACCGATGCGCGTTACCTCGCCATATTCGACCGCGCGCAACAAGCGTTCCTGCGCGCCCATGCTTAAGGTGCCAAGTTCATCCAAGAAAAGCGTTCCGCCATCGGCTTCTTCAAAACGGCCCTCGCGTGCTCGTGTCGCACCGGTAAACGAGCCTACCTCATGACCGAATAATTCAGCCTCAATCAGCGTCTCAGGCAACGCTGCACAGTTTATGGTGACCAAAGGCCCATCCCATCGCGCGCTCAGGCGATGGAGACGCTCGGCAATCAACTCCTTGCCGGTCCCGCGCTCGCCTACGACCAATACAGGGCGATTAAGCGGCGCGGCACGACTTGCACGCTCGACGGCATCCAAAAATGCGGTTGATTGACCAATGAATTGAACGCTGTCCCGATCCATTTTCAAATATTGGCATATTTCACCATAGAATGGCAATAATTACCAGCGCTTTACGCGTGTAAATTTTGAAAAACGGCAGAAATGCAACAAAAACGCGAATTGGCACAGTCCCTGCAATGTATCCTGCAAGCCAGCAATATTGGCAAGAAACACAGGAAATACAGGTCATGCGCAAAGATATCGAAATCGGCAATTATGCAAAAGGACAGGATAGCAGCCTCTGGTTGGCGGTCGGTTTGTCCTTCACAATGATCTTTACAAGCTATGCCGTGTCAGTTCTGAACCACCGCAACGGCAGCGAGATTAGCGCGCACACCCAACCGAATAGGCCAACCGTTGTCAGCTATCTTGCCTGATTTCGGTAACCTGCGACCGGAGTGCCCCAGCTCCCCCTCCCCCGCCCAAAGGCACCCGGTCGCGACCTTTTTGAATGAAGTTACCAATATACATTATCGGAGTTACCCCATGGGCATATTTTCACGAACCCGCGATATCATCGCTGCCAATGTGACTGACCTTCTCGACAAGTCGCAGGATCCGGCCAAAATGATCCGCATGATCATTTTGGAAATGGAAGAAACACTGGTCGAGGTCCGGGCATCCGCCGCGCGCACGATTGCGGACCAGAAAGAACTAGGCCGCCATATCGACAAGTTGAACACGCTTGAAACCGACTGGACCGACAAAGCCCATCTGGCGCTGTCAAAGGGCCGTGAAGATCTTGCCAAGGCGGCCTTATTGGAAAAGCGCAAGGCGACGGACATGAAGGAGCAATTGACAGCGGAGGTCGATGTTCTGAACGATGCGCTCAAGGCGTCCGAGCAGGATATTCACAAACTGCAGAAAAAGCTTGCCGACGCCCGCAGCCGCCAAAATGCACTGATGACACGCCTGGAAAGCGCGGAAAATCAAGTCAAGCTGCGCACCATGTACAATGGCGACAAGGTCCGCGAAGCTTTTTCGCGCTTTGATGTCCTCGAGCGCCGTGTCGATGAGGCGCAGGGATATGCGGACTCACTTTCTATCGGGTCAGAGGCCCCGCGCACTTTGGGGGACGAAATCGCTGCGCTTGAAAGCTTCGATGTCGTCGACGCCGAGTTGGAAGCAATGAAAAAGGCCATGAAGGCCGACCAGAAAAAGGAAGCTTAGGCCATGGCAGATATATTAGTCCCCGTCATGGTCGTAGGAATGCTTTTCGTCGCACTCCCATGGCTTGTACTCCATTATGTGACGCGCTGGAAAACCGCGGCAACGCTGACAAATGATGATGAGCGGATGCTTGGCGATATGCATGAACTGGCCCGCCGGTTGGAAGACCGCCTCGATACCGTAGAACGCTTGGTCGCGCAGGAAAATCCCAACTGGCAACCGCGCCGCATGGAACTCGACACGCCAGATTTTGACCCCGAAATTGCTCGCAGGCTGGAAAGGAACCGCTGAAATGTCCGGGAAACACACCAAATTTTATCTCGATAAGCAAAATGCCAAATGGAAGGGCGTTTGCGCCGGAATTGCGGACTATACTGGCGTTGATGTTCTCTGGGTGCGTCTAGGTATCGTCATGCTGACGCTGATGGGCGGCTTCCCTTGGACGCTGATCGCTTATGTAATCACCGCATGGATGGCCCATCAAAAGCCGGTGCATCTCTATACTGACGACCGTGAAGAGCAGAAATTTTGGCAAGGCGTGCGCCAGTCGCCTGCCCGCACGACCCGCGACATTCGTTCACGCTTTCGGGAAATCGACCATCGC
>JAIOYN010000115.1 GCA_021741065.1 Sphingomonadaceae bacterium
GTCACCCCGGCGGCGGCCGCGTGGTCGATGCGCTTTCCGATTACTTAGGGCATGATCTGGCCGCAACGCGCGCCGTCTTGCGCGGCCATGGTAATATGAGTTCGCCGACGGTTTTGTTTGTGTTGGAGGCGCTGCTTGCCGCCGGACCAATTGAGAAACCAACTTTGTTGACCGCGCTTGGGCCTGGCTTTGTAGGCGCGATGGGAGTGTTGTCTCCATGACGATGTTCGATTGGCCCGTTTGGGCGCTCATTGTCTTTGCTTATGTTATCATTCAGCGGCTGGCGGAACTTGTCTATGCCAGCGACAACACCCGCCGCTTGCTGGCTGAAGGTGGTCGTGAGCATGGGGCCAAGCATTATCCATTGTTCATCGTGCTCCACAGCGGTTGGCTCATCGCCATCCTGTTGTTCGCAAAGCCCGATACGGCACCTAACCTGCTTTTACTCAACGTGTTTATCGCAAGCCAAACCTTCCGCTTCTGGACGCTGGCGAGTATTGGCCGATATTGGACCACGCGGATCATCAGCGCGCCACATTTCCCGCGCGTGCGGCGCGGCCCATATCGTTTCATCAAGCACCCCAATTATGCTTTGGTAGTGGTCGAGATTGCGGTCCTGCCGCTTCTGCTTGGCGCACCGGCCATGGCCTTTACCTTCTCGATACTGAATGCCGCGTTGTTATGGTGGCGGATCAGGATCGAAAATGACGTGCTGACGGAGCGTGACCGCACTACTTGACCCGCCAACCATCGGGCGCTAATGGCGCGCATTCCCGTGACCGGAGGGATGATTCTCTCTGTTCCCTGGGAAATACTCAGAATAGCAGCACATTGTGTGATCGGCCGGGTGGGCCAAAGGCTGAGCCTCCACCGCAAAAAACGGCTGCCCATCCAAAGTAACCGCTTAACAAAGGTGAAGATATGCCAACGATTAACCAGCTGGTCCGCAAGGGCCGGACCCCGCAGAAGACCAAGTCAAAGGTCCCTGCGATGGACCAAAACCCTCAGAAACGCGGCGTTTGCACCCGCGTTTACACAACGACCCCGAAAAAGCCGAATTCGGCTTTGCGTAAGGTTGCGAAGATTCGCCTGACAAACCAGCGCGAAGTTATTTCCTATATCCCAGGTGAAGGCCACAACCTTCAAGAGCATAGCGTTGTGCTTATCCGTGGCGGCCGCGTACGCGACCTTCCCGGCGTGCGTTATCATGTGCTTCGCGGCGTACTCGATACGCAGGGTGTCAAGGACCGCAAGCAATCGCGTTCCAAATATGGTGCAAAGCGTCCGAAGTAATTCGAACGTCACCATTGGCTGGCCCGATTGGCGCGCATCTGCGCTGCCACTGGTCCCAAGAGATAAAGGAAATAAAATATGTCACGTCGTCGTCGTCCCGAAAAACGCATCATTCTTCCCGATCCCAAATTCGGTGATATCGTGCTTTCGAAATTTATGAATAACCTGATGCTTGATGGTAAAAAATCGGCAGCAGAGCGTATCGTTTATGGTGCTTTGGAAACTGTTGAAGCCCGCGCCAAGAAGGACCCTATCCAAACCTTCCATGAAGCGCTGGATAACGTAAAGCCAGGCATCGAAGTCCGCAGCCGCCGTGTGGGTGGTGCGACCTATCAGGTTCCTTGCGAGGTGCGTCCAGAGCGCGCGCAGGCACTTGCGATCCGTTGGTTGATCGGCGCTGCGCGTAACCGCAGTGAAACCACCATGGCTGCCCGTTTGTCGGGTGAGTTGATGGATGCCGCATCGAACCGTGGCAACGCTGTCAAAAAACGTGAAGATACGCACCGTATGGCAGAAGCCAACCGCGCGTTCGCACATTACCGCTGGTAACAGCATGAACTTTTACGTCATCCCGGCTTTTGTTGAGGTGGCGCGTTTGAAAAGCGTAAATCGGGGGCTGGCATAAACCAGCCCCTTTCCCTATAGGGCAGCGCGAACCGCAGCCCCGCACTGGAGTAACGAATATGGCACGCAGCCATCCACTCAATATGTATCGCAACATCGGTATTATGGCGCATATCGACGCCGGTAAAACCACGACTACCGAGCGTATCCTTTTTTACACCGGCAAATCCTACAAAATCGGCGAAGTCCATGATGGCGCTGCCACCATGGACTGGATGGAGCAAGAGCAAGAGCGTGGCATCACGATCACGTCGGCTGCTACCACCTGCTTCTGGAATGACCACCGCATCAACATCATTGATACGCCAGGCCACGTTGATTTCACGATTGAAGTTGAGCGTTCGCTGCGTGTTCTCGATGGCGCGGTTGCGTGCTTTGACGGCGTAGCGGGCGTGGAGCCGCAATCTGAAACCGTATGGCGACAGGCCGATAAGTATGGTGTTCCGCGCATGTGCTTCATCAACAAGCTCGACCGTACGGGCGCAAACTTCAAATATTGCGTGCAATCGATCATTGATCGTCTGGGTGCAAAGCCAGCTGTTTTGTATATTCCAATCGGCCTTGAAGCGGATTTGAAGGGTCTTGTTGACCTCGTGCACAACCGCGCAATCATCTGGAAAGATGAATCGCTTGGTGCAGACTTCTTCTACGAAGATATCCCTGCGGACTTGGCTGCCGAAGCTGCGAAATATCGTAGCGAGTTGATCGAGCTTGCCGTTGAGCAAGACGATGACGCTATGGAAGCATATCTCGAAGGCAATGAGCCTGATGTTGCGACGCTGAAGGCGCTCATCCGTAAGGGCACGTTGAACCAGTCGTTCGTACCTGTTTGCTGCGGTTCGGCGTTCAAGAATAAGGGCGTTCAGCCTTTGCTTGACGCGGTTGTCGATTATCTGCCTTCGCCGCTCGACATTGCCGATGTTCAGGGTGTCCACATGGACACGCTTGAGCCAGACAGCCGTCCAGCGACTGATGATGCGCCCTTCTCGGCACTCGCGTTCAAGGTCATGAACGATCCATTCGTCGGTTCGCTGACCTTCATCCGCATCTATTCAGGTAGCCTCGTCAAGGGCACCTATCTGAACTCGGTAAAGGATAAGAAGGAAAAGGTCGGCCGCATGCTCGAAATGCACGCCAATGAACGTAAGGACGTTGATGAAGCATTTGCAGGCGACATCATCGCGCTTGCCGGCATGAAGGAAACGACGACGGGCGACACATTGTGCGCCGAACGTTTCCCAATCATTCTGGAGCGTATGGAATTCCCTGAGCCAGTTATCGAACTTTCGGTTGAACCAAAGACCAAGGCTGACCAAGAAAAGATGGGCATCGCGCTCAATCGTCTGTCTGCTGAAGATCCTTCGTTCCGCGTTTCTACCGATCACGAATCGGGCCAGACGATCATTAAGGGCATGGGCGAGCTTCACCTCGACATCATCGTTGATCGTATGCGTCGCGAATTCAAGGTCGAAGCAAATGTCGGTGCGCCGCAAGTTGCTTATCGCGAATATTTGGCACGTGAAGTTGATGTCGATTACACCCACAAGAAGCAGTCGGGTGGTTCGGGGCAGTTTGGTCGTATCAAGTTCACGGTAAAGCCGGGCGAGCGTGGTACGGGCATCATTTTTAAGGATGAAGTCAAGGGCGGTAACATTCCGAAGGAATATATCCCCTCAGTTGAAAAGGGCATGCGCGAAACAGCCGAATCCGGTTCGCTTATCGGCTTCCCGATCATCGACTTCGAAATCACTTTGTATGACGGCGCGTACCATGATGTCGATTCGTCGGCGCTGGCTTTCGAAATCGCGGGCCGTGCTGGTATGCGTGAAGCTGCGCAAAAAGCAGGCATCAAGCTGCTTGAACCTATCATGAAGGTCGAAGTTGTATCTCCTGAAGAATATTTGGGTGATGTGATCGGCGACATGAACTCACGTCGTGGCCAAATCCAGGGCACTGACAGCCGCGGTAATGCGCAGGTTGTCGAGTCCATGGTGCCTTTGGCCAACATGTTCGGCTATGTGAACCAGCTCCGCTCGTTCACGCAAGGACGTGCTAACTACTCGATGTTCTTCAATCATTATGATGAAGTGCCGTCTAACGTTGCAGCCGAAATCAAGGAGAAGCTTGCCTGATAGGCAAAAGCCGACTAATGGCGGCGCCTGATTCAGACGGCGTCGTCCCACCTGATCAAAATATTACCTAATCGAAAGAAGGTTTGAGAAAATGGCAAAAGCTAAATTTGAGCGGACGAAACCGCATTGCAACATTGGTACCATCGGTCACGTTGACCACGGCAAGACCACGCTGACTGCAGCGATCACCAAGATCATGGCAGAAACCTATGGCGGTACTGCTGTTGATTTCGCCAACATCGACAAGGCGCCTGAAGAGCGCGAGCGCGGCATCACCATTTCGACCGCACACGTCGAATATGAAACTGCAAACCGTCACTATGCACACGTCGACTGCCCAGGCCACGCTGACTATGTTAAGAACATGATCACCGGTGCGGCGCAGATGGACGGCGCGATCCTCGTTGTGAATGCTGCTGACGGTCCGATGCCACAGACTCGTGAGCACATCCTGCTCGCACGTCAGGTTGGCGTTCCTGCCCTTGTTGTTTACATGAACAAGGTTGACCAGGTTGACGACGAAGAAATTCTCGAGCTGGTAGAAATGGAAATCCGTGAGCTTCTCTCGAAGTATGATTTCCCAGGTGACGATATTCCAATCGTTCGTGGTTCGGCACTTGCTGCACTTGAAGGTCGCGACGACAACATCGGTAAGGAATCGGTCCTTGCACTGATGGCTGCCGTTGACGAAGCTATTCCGCAGCCAGAGCGTCCAATCGACAAGCCATTCCTGATGCCAGTTGAAGACGTGTTCTCGATCTCGGGTCGTGGTACTGTTGTTACCGGCCGCGTTGAAACCGGTATCGTCAAGGTTGGCGAAGAAGTTGAAATCGTTGGTATCAAGGACACCAAGAAGACGACCGTTACCGGCGTTGAAATGTTCCGCAAGCTGCTCGACGAAGGTCGTGCAGGCGACAACATCGGTGCGCTTGTTCGTGGCGTAGGCCGTGAAGAAGTTGAGCGTGGTCAGGTTCTCTGCAAGCCAGGTTCGGTTACGCCGCACACTGAGTTTTCGGCAGAAATCTATGTTCTTTCCAAGGACGAAGGCGGCCGTCACACGCCATTCTTCGCAAACTATCGCCCACAATTCTACTTCCGTACGACGGACGTAACGGGCGAAGTGATCCTTCCAGAAGGCACTGAAATGGTTATGCCAGGCGACAACGTAACGATCGCTGTTAAGTTGATTGCACCAATCGCTATGGACCCAGGTCTTCGCTTCGCAATTCGCGAAGGTGGACGTACTGTCGGTTCTGGGGTTGTCAGCACCATCACTAAGTAATATAGGACGCGCTTCCCGCCTGAATCCTTGATTCGGGCGGGGCGGTTTTAAGAAATTTAAAACAGCTGCTCCGGCTTCGAAAGCGTAAGTCGGAATGGCTGTTTTTCGGCTCTTTGATATTGATAGAATTTGGAAATTGGTGAAACCATGGAAACGCAGAATATTCGCATCCGCCTGAAAGCATTTGACCATCGCGTCCTCGATCAGGCGACTGGCGATATTGCCGACACAGCTCGCCGCACTGGCGCGCTCATCCGTGGACCAATTCCACTTCCTACTCGTATCGAAAAGTTCACAGTGAACCGCGGACCGCTCGTTGACAAAAAGTCGCGCGAGCAGTTCGAAGTTCGGACATATAAAAGGTTGCTCGACATTGTGCAGCCCACGCCACAGACCGTAGACGCGCTTATGAAGCTCGATCTTGCTGCTGGTGTGAATGTTGAAATCAAATTGGCGTAAGCCGATACTCTACGTAAAGTAGAGTGAGACACTAGGAATACCGCCGGGTTTACCCGGGCTGCGTTCCCCGTCTTACCAGATTGCGCATTAAGGTGCGCCACTGGTGCCTAGCCCGGACGGGGCAATGCTTAAAAATTCAGGGCTAGATTTAGGCGTCACGCCCTCCTGGCAATCGTGCCAGCCGGGCCTCTGACATAAGTTGGAGTATGGATCATGCGCACTGGCGTGATCGCGAAAAAGATGGGTATGATGCGCCTCTTCAATGAAGACGGCCGTCACGTTCCTGTCACCGTATTGGCGCTGGAAGGCTGCCAAGTGGTCGGAGCTCGTAACGAAGAGCGCGATGG
>JAIOYN010000116.1 GCA_021741065.1 Sphingomonadaceae bacterium
TAAGCATGGCTGCCTGAATGTCCATGGATCATTGCTGCCCCGCTGGCGAGGCGCCGCGCCTGTGCAACGCGCAATTTTGGCCGGCGACGCCAATAGTGGCGTTATGGTCATGCAGATGGAAGCTGGTCTGGATACGGGCCCTGTCCGCGCGACGACGGAAATCGAAATTGGGCACAAGACCACGGGCGTGCTGACCATGGAGTTGGCGGAGCTTGGCGCGGAACTAATGGTCCGGGTATTAGCGAATTTGGAGGCCTTTCCCTGCGTCGCGCAACCGGACGAAGGCGTCACTTATGCCGCCAAGATCGACAAGGCCGAAACGAAGCTGGATTTTTCCATGCCCGCTGAAGCCGTCGAACGCCAAGTCCGTGCGTTTAACCCCGCACCCGGCGCATGGTTCGCATTTGAAGGCGAGAGATATCGGGTGTTAGCCGCAGACATCATTGCAACCCACGGCGCGGCAGGCACGATTATGGACGACCAACTCACCATCGCCTGCGGCGTTCATGCCATCCGTCCAACGCTCATCCAACGTGCCGGCAAACCGGCTATGCCCACCGCTGATCTGCTGCGCGGCAAGGCCATTCCCGCAGGTAGTATTCTGTTATGACTATCCTCAGCCAATATATCGTCGCCCCGACCAATATCCCCCGTCGCCCCAGCGCAGGCTGGGGCCTATCACGCCAATCCATCAAGCGCGGCGCCATGCGGCGAGACGCCATAGGCTCCAGCCTCCGCTGGAGCGACGGAGAGGTGGCCGATCATACGAAAGCGATCCGCACATGACACGCTTTGCGCTGACCATCGAATTTGACGGCGGTCCCTATATGGGCTGGCAATGGCAGGACCATGGCCCCTCGGTCCAAGGGGCGATCGAAGAAGCGATATTCAAAACCACCGGCGAAAAAACTTTGGTCTACAGCGCTGGTCGCACCGATGCAGGGGTCCATGCGTTGGGCATGCGGGCGCATGTCGATATCGAAAAAGGCCTACCCGCCTTCCGCTTGATGGAGGCCATCAATGCCCATTTGCGCCCGCACCCGATTGCAATATTGGCATGCGAAGAGGTCGCCGATGACTGGCATGCGCGCTATAGCTGCATTGGCCGGTCCTATGAATATCGAATCCTCAACCGCCGTGCCTCCCTAACTCTGGAAAAGGGACGCGTCTGGCGCGTCGGGCCGGAGCTGGATGCCGATGGGATGCATGACGCCGCGCAGATACTTGTCGGCCTGCATGATTTCACGACCTTCCGCTCCACCGCGTGCCAATCCGCCAGCCCTGTCAAAACGCTCGACCGCCTAAACGTGCGGCGAGAGGGGCAGCATGTGATTATCGAGGCAGCGGCCTTGTCCTTCTTGCATCATCAAGTGCGGTCGATGGTCGGATGCCTTGTCGCTGTCGGGCTTCAACGCTGGACAGCCGCAGATCTAAAGGCGGCGCTAGATGCCGCCGACCGCTCGGCTCTGGCGGAAAACGCACCACCCGAAGGACTCTACTTCGTGCGGGCATTATATCCTTAAAAAATGGTTGCCAGCCGAGGCCGCGGCCTAAGCTGAGAACAAACCGCCCTGCCCGCTTTCCAACGCCAACAGACGACGCTTGCGTTCCAGCCCATAAGCATAGCCGCCAAGGCCGCCATCTGACCGGATGACCCGGTGACACGGAATAAGCACGGAAACCGGATTCGCGCCATTGGCCGATCCTGCCGCGCGCACCGCATCGGGCTTTCCAACCGCCGCCGCGATTTCGGCATAGTTGCGCGTTTCGCCAGCGGGTATTTGCAGCAATGCCTGCCACACGGCCATTTGGAAATCCGAGCCGCCGACATCTAATGGCAATTGGGGCATCTGCTTTGGGTTTTGAACGGCGAAGATCGCACCGTCGATTAAGGTCTGGAACGAACCGCCGCTATCCAGCAGGGTAGCGTTCGGAAAGCGGCGCATTAGCGTGCTTTCATTTTCGTCAAACGACAGGCGGCAAATCCCCTTGTCTGTTGCGGCCAGCAACATCGGGCCAAGCGCGGTTTCAGCCACAGCCCAATATATGGACACGCCTGCGCCGCCGTTGTTCCATGCGCTTGCTGTCATAGCCGCGTTCATCCACCGCAGGCGCGAAAGAGCGCCAAAGTGCGTTCCCGCGCCAAATCGGCACTTGGTTCATGATAATCCTTGCGCCGATCCGAATTGAACCCGTGATTGGCATCATAGACAAATATTTGCGCCGTCGGATGGGCCTTTTCAATAAGCGCTTCGACGCCCTCCATTGGGATGCCCGCGTCGTAGCGTCCGAAATGGGCTATAGTTGCGCATTTGGGGATGTTGTCAGCATAGACCGTCGGAACGAGACTGCCATAATAGCAACTGGCGGCGGCGAGGTCATCGCTGATCCCAGCAACGGCCCAGGCGACAGAGCCGCCATAGCAATAGCCCGTGATGAACACCGGCCCTTTGTCCTTCAGCGCGTTAATGCAAACCAATGCATCCTCGAGCGACTGCACGAACGGGTGCAGCTCGCGCGCTAGCTCTACGGCACGATTATAGTCGGGGCCCGTATAATTAGCCTCAAACCCTCGATGCTCGCGGTCAAAAATGGCGGGTGACAAAACCTCATAACCATCGGCGGCATATTCGTCGCACAAGTCGCGGATATGATCAGTCACGCCAAATATTTCCTGAACAAGGACAAGCCCGCCGCGACGTTCCCCCTCGGCTTCGGCATGGTAGACGGCGATTTCTGCGCCATCCGACATCGTCATGCGAATCATTTTGCCCATTGCAATCTCCATTTTTCCACACTGAACTTGTTTCCGAAAATCATTCTACGGCAGTTTGTTATCTCGAAACAAGTTCAGGATAACAATTAGGTTGAAACAAGCGACAATCGCCATCTTGCATCGCAGCAAAACCCCTGCTAGGCGCGGGGCGACGTCAGCAAGGGGCAACCCTTCGGTGCGCTCGCCAAGTTTTTCAGTCTCACATTTTAGGAATTCGACGCGTGGATCATTCCGGCGGCACAAGCGCTAATATTCAAGCCAGTCTTGCTGGCCGTTATGCGACGGCATTGTTTGAACTGGCCCGCGACGCGAAGGCGATCAATGCCGTGGAAAAGAGCATGCAAGCAATTGCCAAAGCTGTAAGCGAATCGGCTGATCTAAAAGCACTCACAACAAATCCAGTACTCAGCCGCTCCGATGCGAAAAAAGCTATCGCCGCGGTAGCGAAAGCTATGAAGCTTGATGCACTGACGGCAAAGACATTGGGCGTGCTCGCCGACAACCGCCGCTTGAACGAAACTGCCTCCGTTGCCCGCGCGTTTTCAACGCTTGCTGCGGCGCATCGCGGTGAAGTTACTGCCGAAGTGACCTCCGCGCATGCACTTAGCGCAGCGCAGACCAAGGCATTATTGGCAACACTTAAAACACGCGTCGGCAGCACCGTCGCCATTCAGACCAAAGTCGATCCGTCACTTCTTGGTGGGCTTACTGTGAAAATCGGTAGCCAGATGATCGACAACTCCATCAAAACCCGTTTGAACACCCTCGCTAACGCGATGAAAGGCTAAGTAGCAACATGGATATCCGCGCCGCAGAAATTTCCAAGGTCATTAAGGACCAGATCGCCAATTTCGGCACCGAAGCCCAGGTTTCGGAAGTCGGGAGCGTTTTGTCGGTTGGTGACGGTATCGCCCGTATTCACGGCCTCGACAATGTGCAGGCTGGTGAAATGGTCGAATTTTCCAATGGTATTCAGGGCATGGCGCTGAACCTGGAAGCGGACAATGTCGGCGTTGTTATCTTCGGCTCAGACAGCGAAATTCGTGAAGGTGACGTTGTAAAGCGCACCGGCACGATTGTGGACGTTCCTGTCGGCAAGGAATTGCTTGGCCGCGTTGTTGACGGCCTTGGTAACCCTATCGATGGCAAGGGCCCATTGAAGACCACGCAGCGCAGCCGCGTTGAAGTCAAAGCCCCCGGCATCATCCCGCGCCAATCGGTTTCTGAGCCTGTGCAAACGGGCCTCAAGGCGCTTGACGCCCTCGTGCCTGTTGGCCGTGGTCAGCGCGAATTGATCATCGGCGACCGTCAGACAGGTAAGACCGCTGTCGCTATCGACACCTTCATCAACCAGAAGGAAGTCAACAAGGGTACTGACGAATCGAAGAAGCTTTACTGCATCTACGTCGCTGTCGGTCAGAAGCGTTCCACCGTCGCGCAGATCGTCCGCGCGTTGGAAGAACAAGGCGCGATGGAATATTCCATCGTTGTCGCAGCAACCGCTTCGGAGCCTGCACCGCTTCAATATCTTGCGCCTTATACCGGCGTTGCGATGGGTGAGTTTTTCCGCGACAACGGCATGCACGCCGTGATCGTATATGACGATTTGTCGAAGCAAGCTGTGGCTTATCGTCAAATGTCCTTGCTGTTGCGTCGTCCTCCCGGTCGTGAAGCTTATCCAGGCGACGTTTTCTATCTGCACAGCCGTTTGTTGGAGCGCGCCGCGAAGATGTCCGACGCCAATGGCGGTGGTTCGTTGACTGCATTGCCAATCATCGAAACACAGGCTGGCGACGTTTCGGCGTACATCCCGACCAACGTGATTTCGATTACCGATGGTCAGATCTTCTTGGAAACCGACCTGTTCTTCCAAGGCATCCGCCCTGCGATTAACGTCGGTCTGTCGGTGAGCCGTGTTGGTTCGGCCGCGCAGACAAAGGCGATGAAGAAGGTTTCGGGCTCGATTAAGCTTGAGCTTGCACAATATCGCGAAATGGCTGCATTCGCACAGTTCGGTTCGGACCTTGATGCCTCAACGCAAAAGCTTTTGAACCGTGGTGCGCGTTTGACCGAATTGTTGAAGCAGAAGCAATTCTCGCCGCTGCCGTTCGAAGAACAAACCGCGTCGATTTTTGCGGGTACCAACGGTTACCTCGATGGCATTCCAGTCGCCGATGTCACCCGCTACGAAGAATCGATGCTTGCTGACTTGCGCGCTAATCATGCTGGCATACTGAAGACCATCCGCGATAGCCGCGACTTCAGCGATGACAGCAAGAAGGCGCTGATGGCAGCACTGGATACATTCACAAAGAATTTCGCTTAACAATCACCCGTCATGCTGAACTTGTTTCAGCATCTTAACAAAGACCCTGAATCAAGTTCAGGGTGACGGTAAAGGGAAGAATAGATGGCGTCTCTTAAGGCCCTCAAAATACGGATCAACTCGGTCAAATCGACCCAGAAGATCACCAAGGCGATGAAAATGGTCGCTGCTGCGAAGCTGCGTCGGGCGACCGAAGCGGCAGAAGCATCGCGTCCTTATGCCGAGCGGCTTGAGGCAGTGGTGTCGAGCATCGCGTCCAAGGTTTCTGTTGGCCCGCAATCGCCAAAGTTGCTTGCGGGCTCAGGCAAGAGTGACGTGCATTTGTTCGTTGTCGCAACCAGCGACAAGGGCCTTGCTGGCGCATTCAACACCAACATCGTCCGTCTCGCCCGCCGTCAGGCGGAAGCTTTGAAGGCCGAAGGCAAGACGGTCAAATTCTACACCATCGGGAAAAAGGGCCGCGATCAACTGAGCCGGACTTTCCGTGGCGATATTATCCATAGCGTTGAACCCGGCGATCTCGGCAAGCTCAGCTTTGCCGATGTGCAAGCATGGGGCGAGGATCTGACCGCGCGCTTTGAAGCTGGCGAATTTGACGTCGCGCATTTGTTCTTCAGCAAATTTATCACGGTGCTGACGCAAGAACCAACGCAAATTCAATTGATGCCCGTCGCTGTGACCGCGGACGAAGGCGACGCGGTTGGACTGTCCGCCACCGTGGAATATGAACCGGACGAAGAAGAAATTCTCGCCGAATTGCTGCCACGCAATGTGGCCGTCCAGTTGCTGCGCGCGAACCGCGAAAATGCGGCGTCTGAGCAAGGTTCGAAAATGACAGCTATGGACAATGCAACGCGCAACGCGGGCGACATGATCAACAAGCTGACCATTCAATATAACCGCACGCGTCAAGCGGCGATTACCACTGAATTAATCGAAATTATCGCAGGCGCAGAAGCGCTTTAACGACATCCAAAGGCAAGGAAGAAGCAAATGGCAACCGCCCCGAAGAAGACCGCAGCTCCAAAG
>JAIOYN010000117.1 GCA_021741065.1 Sphingomonadaceae bacterium
TCTGCACCGATGGCCGTAGGATAGTATAAAAGCTCGGCGCCCATCAACGCCATGGCGCGTGCGCATTCGGGGTACCACTGGTCCCAACAGATGCCTACACCGATGCGCGTGCCCAGTACGTCCCAGACTTTAAACCCTGTATTGCCGGGGCGGAAATAATATTTCTCCTGATAACCTGGGCCGTCGGGAATATGGCTCTTGCGATACACGCCCATGACTTCGCCATTGGCGTCAATCATCGCGATGCTGTTGTAAAAATGTGCCCCGTCGCGTTCGAAGAAGCTGGCGGGGATGGCAACACCCAGGAGCTTGGCCAATTTTGCCATTGCCTTGACCGCAGGATGCTCCAGAGTTGGCCGCGCGAGCGCGAAATGCGCTTCTTCCTGCGTTTTACAGAAATAAGGGCCTGAAAAAAGTTCAGGCGGCAGGATGATTTGTGCGCCAAGGTCGGACGCCTGCGAGACAAGGTCGCTGACGGCATCGATATTGTCGGCTTCGCTAGCCGACAAAGGCAATTGCAACGCGGCTACGGTGATATTTCTGGTCATGCGGCTTCTATAGCCGCACGCAGAAACGCGCTGCAATCATGATTGTCGTCAGGCCGAATATTTTGCGTGTTTTGTGATGACAGCGACACGCATCCGCGCCGCTGCCACCGCAAAATCATCAATTACGCTTTTTGAACAACAATGTCATCCGGTCGGTTTCGCCAATCGCTTCATATTTTGCGCGATCGACATCCTTCAAACGCAGTGCAGGCGGTAATGTCCACACACCATCGGGCCAGTTGGCGCTATCCTTGGGATTGGCGTTCACATCGCTCTTAGCGACAAGTTCAAAGCCATGGATTTCCATGAAGTTGATGATGTCGGCTTCGCGCATATAGCCCTTGCTGCCATTGGTATAGCTATAGGGGGCGTCTGCCTTGGCACGATGCTGTTCAATGCCAATCAGGCCGTCCGGCTTCAGCAGATCGCGCATGGCCTTGACTTCGGCGTCTGCAATGTTCCAGTTGATCATATTGTGCATCATCCGCATGATCAATATGCGGTCAAAGCTGCCCTTTGCGCCTTCCGGAATTTCGCTGAGGGAAAATGCGTTGAAATCAGTTGCAGGTCGGCCCGATACAGCCGCAACATCAGACGGAAACTTAGCGATCGCAGAAGCCAGTCCCTGTTTTTGCTGATCGCTAAAATGGGTTTTTGTACCGAAATACAGGCCAGTATATCTACCATTTTCGTTAACATAGCGGCCGAGAATACGCGACACCCAGGCCCCGCCGGGGGCATATTCACCAATGACATGATCGGGATGGACGCGGAAAAATTCAAATGTTTCGGCTGGGTGGCGATATTGGTCGCGCTTTGCGTCATTGGCACGGGCGGGGTCAGCGAGAATCTTGGCAAGCCGTTCCTGATGCGCCTTATGCATTTTGCCATGGTCGGCTGATTTGGCGCCATGGTGGTCGGCTAAGGATGGGGCTGCCATACTTGCGGCGGCAAGGGCGAGTAGAAAAGCTTTTTTCATGGGAAATCCTCTTCTTAGTTGCATGCTCTGGATATGGGTATTTGCGCTTTAAATTCCAATAGAGTTACGTCGGCACTTGTTGGCTGGAGCAATGGAAGCTGCCTCCGCCGGTTAAAACGGCGTCGGCCATAACACCGACAACCTCTCGGTCCGGGAACAATGACGCTAAGGTGGCAATCGCGGCATCGTCATTCCGCGCGCCATACAGGGGCACGACAATTGCGGCATTGCCGATGTAGAAATTCATATAGCTTGCCGGAACGATTTCCCTATCTTGCAAGAAGCGCCCCACTGAAGGTATGCGGCTGACTCGGCATCCAAATGCTTCGGCGCGTTTCCTGGCATCTTCAAAAACCGCTTCATTGGGGTCATCGGACCCTGCGCCTTGCGGAATGAGGATATGGTTTACACCCACAAAGCGCGCGAGATTGTCGATGTGCCCGTCGGTGTGATCATTCGCCAAGCCGTCGCCCAGCCACAGAAGGCGTTGAATACCAAGGTCATCGCGAAGTCTGGCTTCAATCGCATACTGATCGAGCATAGGGTTGCGGTTGGGATTCAACAGGCAGTCAACAGTTGTCGCGGCAAGCCCTTCACCGTCCACATCTATAGAACCGCCTTCCAATATCCAATCCGCCGTCGCGACTTCTAAGCCCGCGGCAACTGCGAGTTCTTGGCCAATGCTTTTGTCGCCCGGATAGTCAAAACGGCCACCCCAGCCATTAAAGCCAAAATTGCGTGCGATGCGGTGATTACTGTCCTTTACGACGATACAAGCCGTGTCACGTAGCCATATGTCGCCTATGAGGCGCTGTTCGACATGAACCCCGCTCTCTACAAGGCCCACGGCAATGGCGGCAGCTTCGGCGCTACCTGCAACCAAATGGATGCGCTCACCGCGGCCAGAGGCATGAACGGCGTTAGCAAATGCCGCAATTTGTTGCTGGGCGTGATGCAGTGGTGCGCCCCACGCATCGGCTGAACTGGGAAAACCAATCCAGACCGATTCATGGGGGGCCCATTCTGCTGGCATACGAAACGCCATGGTTTACTTTCCGCTGCGGCTTTTGTCGCGAACGGCGCGGAATTCATCGCCTTCGTTCCAGTTCGGCCATGCATTGGTCATCGCAAGCATCCGGCCAACCCTATAATAAAGCTTCAAATCAGACATTACACCCGACCAATCCCAATTTTCGTCAAATTCATCGTCGGGGGCGTGATACCTGTTTTTTTCATAGTCATCTGCCGCTGCTTGAGCAGCTGCTTTACCGCCAATGACCAGATCATCGCCGCCTTCGAAATAGACCATCGGCACGCCAAGCTTGGCGAAGCTGAAATGGTCTGAACGATAATAGAATCCTTTTTCCGGGGTCGGTTCCATTTCAGGTGTACGCCCTTCCGATTTTGCCGCCGTTTCCAAATAGGCGTCAAGTTGTGACTTGCCTTTACCAATGACGGTCAGGTTTTTGGCAGGGCCAGACATCGAAAAGGCATCCATATTCACGCCCCCAACGGTCTGGAACAGAGGAAACACAGGGTTTTCCGCATAAAATTTGGAACCAAGCAGGCCGCTTTCTTCGGCGGTGACCGCAAGGAATACGACCGACCGGTCTGGCGCGCCGGCTTTGGTATAGCCCTCCGCAAGCGCAACCAGCGCGGCTGTTCCCGTGGCATTATCAATGGCGCCGTTGCAAATGTCATCGCCATCTGCCGCCGCCGTGCAGCGCCCCAGATGGTCCCAATGCGCGGTGTAAAGCACATACTCATCGGGCCGCTTCGCACCCTTCATTACACCAATCACATTCTTACTGGCCTTGCGCGCAATATCGTTGTTGAAGTTTAAAGAGGCGGAGAGGTTCAACGGCACGGCCTTGAAGCCCTTTTGCTTTGCCGCCGCCATTTGCATTTCCAGATTTTGGCCCGCAGCAGCGAAAATTTCCTTGGCAACCGATTTCTGAATCCAGCCATTGGCTTGGGTCTGGCTTTTGCCACCATCTTTGGATTGGGCGAGGAACTGCGTGCCCGTCCAACTGGAATTTACGACATTCCAACCATAAGCGGCCGGTGCAGTGTCGTGGATAATCAGAACGGCGGCTGCACCCTGACGGGCGGCCTCTTCGTATTTGTAGGTCCAGCGACCATAATAGGTCATGGCTTTGCCGCCGAAGGGGCCATCAAGGCCTTCGTTTTCGAAATCGGGATCGTTGACCATCACGACAACGGTTTTTCCCTTCACATCAACACCAGCATAATCATTCCATCCCTTTTCAGGGGCAACGATGCCATGACCGACAAAGATCATTTCGCTTTGCTTAATTTCGGTTTTCGGCGTTTCGCGGTAGCTGCCGATGACATATTCACTGCCATAGGCAAAGGACATGGCTTTTCCGTTCCGGTCGGCAATGTTTAGGGACGAGACGTTTTGCGCGGTAATTTCAATCAGGGGGACGTCCTGCGTCCAACTGCCATTATTTCCCGGCTCGAGCCCTGCCGCTCGGAACTTCGCAATGAGGTGGGCGACGGTCTTTTCTTCGCCAATAGACCCAGGTGCGCGGCCTTCATAAGTATCAAGCGATAACTCGCGGGTGATGTCCTTCATTGTCTGTTCCGACAAAGTAGGAACCACAATCTGAGGTAATGCAGATGTCTTAGTATCTGACGATGCTACCGTCGGGCACGCACCTGTCAAGGCAAACGCGGAAACAAGTGCCAAGGAAAGCAGGCGCATAGAATTCTCCTATGAAGGAACGATGAATGCGCGCCTTGTGCCAGACCCATCCGCACCGCTCAAACGAAAAAGGTTTGCGGAGCGAATGCGTCAGCCTACGCTGGCGCGACAGTGCCTTATGGAGAAACCTCCGCGGGCCGACATGGCTTACGCGCATAAAAAAAGGCGGCCACATGGACCGCCTTCTTTGTAATCTGTGTGAGAAGATTAACGCGAATAGAACTCCACGACCAAATTTGGTTCCATCTTCACAGGATAAGGTACCTCATCAAGCGTTGGTACACGTGCGAAAGTCACCTTGTCATTGCCATCAACGGCTACATATTCAGGAATGTCACGCTCGGCGAGACCTTGAGCTTCGATAACCAGAGCCATTTCTTTAGCTTTCGGTCCAAGGCTGATGATGTCACCAACAGCAACCTGACGGCTGGCGATGTTGCACTTCACGCCGTTGACGCGGATGTGGCCATGGCTCACGATCTGACGTGCAGCAAAGATGGTTGGTGCGAACTTGGCGCGATATACAACCATGTCCAAACGACGCTCCAACAGACCGATAAGGTTCTGCGACGTATCGCCCTTCATGTTGCTGGCTTCTTGATAGGCGCGCTTGAACTGCTTTTCAGTCACGTCGCCATAATAGCCCTTAAGCTTCTGCTTGGCGCGCAATTGAATGCCGTAATCAGACAGCTTGCCTTTGCGGCGCTGACCATGCTGACCTGGGCCATATTCGCGTTTATTTACAGGGGATTTTGGACGGCCCCAGATGTTTTCGCCCATCCGGCGATCAAGTTTATACTTCGAGCTTTTGCGCATCGACATATTCAGTCTCCAATTGCTAACAACGTTTTTTCCGGTACCGCGCGACACATCTGAGATGTGCCGGACACCTGCTTCACCGGAATGCAGGGTCGATTGCGAAGCGGCGCCTATGGCGGTTGATGGGCCTTGTGTCAACATCTGGCTCGACTTTGCGGGTGCCGAAACGTAAAGGCGCTGCCATGAATAGAACAGTCAGCCCAATTGAACCCATCAAGTGCAATGATATGACCCAGGTGCGTGCTGGCGTTGATTGGGTTGATGCGCAATTGGTCGAGCTTCTTGCCCTTCGTTTCGGCTACATGGATGCTGCCGCGCGGATTAAAGCACAACGCGCTGCGGTCCGTGATGAAGCGCGCAAGCAACAGGTTTTGGCGCACGTGCAAAATGCCGCACGCGAAGCCGGTATCCCGGTCGAAGTCGTTGCCGATTTGTGGGAGCGCTTAGTTGAAGCCTCCATCGCATATGAACTAGAAAAATGGGACGCGTTACGCGCCTGACATCAAACAGTCTGGTATTTACATATTTGTGTTCATTTGCGGTGGCGCGGTTGTTCCAGCTCTACCCTTAACGGACAATTCAGCGGCATATTCTGCCTGGTCCCACTGTTCCTGGGTTTTGCATGTTGCTTTAGTAATGCGGCTGCCTGTGAGCTTCGTCGAACGGCAGATTTTTTTTGGTTTGGGTTTCTTCTCATCTTGAGCTGTAACACCGGCGCCAACACTGGCAGTGCGCTGCGGGGCTTCAGAAGCGGCCGCTCCAGAAAGCAATAGCGTTAGTATCATTGTGCTGATCATCAAAAATGCCCCTTAGAAGTGGGGATATAGACCACCGACACCATTGCAGCCAATTGCCTATCTCTCGGTCCGTCGTACTTTATCCAAAGTTGTCAAAACGCCGCGTAGTGTCCTGACTTCAAGCGCGTTCCATGCCGGCTTAGTCAGCAAATTGCGCAATGTGCGACGGGTAACTGGCGCGCGGTCAATGGGCGTGAAATAATTCAACGGTTCCAGC
>JAIOYN010000118.1 GCA_021741065.1 Sphingomonadaceae bacterium
GACGCTTGCGTCGTCACTTCCGGCTACCGGGCTTCACCGCTTCGGTCGCGGCGAGCTCAGGCGGCAGTTCATCGGACGCGTAGGTGGGGAAGTTTAATTGAATGAGCGGGTAGAAGGGCACGCCCAGGTCAACAGTGCCCGCCGAACGGTCCACTACAGATGCGGCGGCGATAACAACGCCACCCGCCGCTTCGATCGCAGCAATGGCTTCCCGTGAAGACAGGCCAGTGGTCACGACATCTTCAACCATGAGGACTTTAGTGCCTGGTGCGAGTGTAAATCCGCGCCGCAACCCAAAAACACCGTCGGGACGTTCCACAAACATGGCGTCAACGCCAAGCGTGCGGCCCATTTCATGGCCAATGATGATCCCGCCCATGGCGGGTGAAATGACCGCCTGAACTTCTGTGCGCAGTTCGCGTGGCATTTTTTGGCTGATCGCAAGCGCAATGCGCCCCGCACGCTCGGGGTTCATCAACAGGCGCGCACATTGTAGATAATAGGCGCTATGACGGCCGGACGATAGTAAGAAATGCCCTTCAAGTAGCGCGTCGACGCTACGGAATTCGGACAGTATTTCATCTTCAGTCATGATGGGGAGAGTTTTCCTTGTTGGCCAATGTCGTCTTTTGCATGTCCGGTTTAACGGATTGCAACGTAAATAGGTAGAAGAGTGGTGCATTTAAATGCTAAAAATATTAAATCGACCGCTTGAGGGTTAAGGTTAGCGCGACTATAGGTCGCGCAAGTCCGGCCACCCACGGGTGAGCTAGACATGCGCAAAGTTCCTGCGCCGCACCAAGGATACGGGGCCAAGTAGATGAATATGTTGAAGAAATTACTGGTTGTCTTCGCTGCAATGACCATGTCGTCATTGGCGATGGCGCAGCCAGCGAATCCTGCGCCAGCGCCATTGACGAAGGAAGTGGCTGCACCAGTTGTTGCGACGCCTGCTGCGGCAACCGCGGCACCCGCCGCCGACACGGCCGCGCCAACCGAAGCTGCGCCGAAATCCATGGACGGGTCATTGCCGGGCTATACGCCGATGCGCCCCAATTATGAAGATAGCGTTGGCATGCCAAAGCCAAAGGAAGTGGATTTTCAGGAACAATTCACTGAAAATGGCCAATATGCAAAATGGATCAACAACGCGATCCTGTTGCCGATCATCACGATCATCTCGTTGTTTGTTCTTGGCCTTCTGCTTTGGGTGATCGTGCGTTTCAACCGCCGCGCCAATCCCGTGCCATCA
This sequence comes from Sphingomonadaceae bacterium, assembly GCA_021741065.1. Lineage (GTDB taxonomy): Bacteria > Pseudomonadota > Alphaproteobacteria > Sphingomonadales > Sphingomonadaceae > Sphingorhabdus_B. The sequence goes on from JAIOYN010000118.1 coordinate 1,253, forward strand.
AAGACGACGCACAATACTTTTATCGAAGTCGTATGGACCTTAGTCCCTGTGCTCATCCTCTTGGGCATCGCTTACCCGTCGCTCGATTTGTTGGCCAAGCAATTTAAGCCAGCACCAGCAGAGGCCGTCACGATTAAGGCAACTGGCTATCAATGGTATTGGGGTTATACATATCCCGACCATGGCGGGTTCGAAGTTATATCGAACATGCTGAAAGAAGAAGGCGATGTTGCCAAGGGCGAGCGTTTCCGGACTGAAAATGACGGACCCAAGCTGTTGGCGGTAGACAATCGTATGGTTGTCCCCGCGGGCGTACCCTTGCGTATTCAAACAACTGCGGCGGATGTTATTCACGCATTTGCCGTGCCGTCATTGTGGTTCAAGTTGGATGCGGTTCCCGGTCGCTTGAACGAAAAATCGATCACAATTACGAAACCTGGCGTCTACTTCGGTCAATGTTCCGAACTATGCGGCGCACGTCACGCATTCATGCCGCTCGTGGTGGAAGCACTTCCGCCCGCGCAATTTGCAGCTTGGGTGAAGGCGCAAGGCGGATCAATGCCCGGCGAAGAAAAGCCTGCACCTGCGGCGCCTGCTGCAGCCGCGACCCCCACTGAAACCGTTGCTGCACCCCCAGCAGCTCCGACAAACTAAGAAGGCCTAGACGGATGACAACCATTGCTGCCACAGGTACCGACCTTCACGCGCATGACCATCATGACGCAGACCATAAGCCAGGCTTTTTCGCCCGTTGGTTCATGTCGACCAATCATAAAGATATCGGAACGCTGTATCTGATCTTTGCAATTTTCGCAGGGATCGTAGGCGGTGCTATTTCGGGTCTGATGCGTCTGGAGCTTGCTGCTCCCGGCATTCAATATCTGCAAGGCTGGGCATCGATCATGGCTGGCAAGGAGGCGTCACTCGATGAAGCCTATCACATGTGGAACGTGCTGATCACCGCCCATGGCTTGATCATGGTGTTCTTCATGGTCATGCCCGCCATTATTGGTGGCTTTGGTAACTGGTTTGTGCCTTTGATGATCGGTGCGCCTGACATGGCGTTTCCACGCATGAACAATATCAGCTTCTGGCTGACCGTTGTGGCCTTCATCATGTTGCTTGGTTCAAGCTTTGTACCCGGCGGTACGGGATTGGGCGCTGGAACGGGTTGGACCGTCTATGCGCCGCTGTCCACTTCAGGCTCGGTTGGGCCCGCTGTCGACATGGCCATTTTCTCGCTTCACTTGGCGGGTGCAGCGTCGATCTTGGGCGCCATCAACTTCATCACCACCATTTTCAACATGCGTGCGCCGGGCATGACCTTGCACAAAATGCCATTGTTCGTGTGGTCGGTTTTGGTCACAGCATTTTTGTTGTTGCTCGCTTTGCCTGTTTTGGCGGCGGCGATCACCATGCTTTTGGTTGACCGTAACTTTGGCGGCGCTTTCTTTGATGCGGCGGCCGGCGGTGACCCAGTGCTGTATCAGCATCTGTTCTGGTTCTTCGGCCATCCCGAAGTGTATATCATGATCTTGCCAGGTTTTGGCATCATCAGCCAAATCGTCGCAACCTTCAGCCGCAAGCCCGTCTTCGGCTATCTTGGCATGGCTTATGCCATGGTCGCGATTGGCGTCGTTGGCTTTGTCGTCTGGGCGCACCACATGTTCACCACGGGCATGAGCGTCGACATGAAAATGTACTTCACCGCGGCAACGATGGTGATCGCGGTACCTACCGGCATTAAGATCTTCAGCTGGATTGCAACCATGTGGGGCGGTTCGGTTAGCTTCAAGACGCCGATGGTGTGGGCCATGGGCTTCATTTTCATGTTCACCGTTGGTGGCGTGACGGGCGTTGTGCTGGCTAATGGCGGTCTCGACGATAATTTGCATGATACTTATTATGTTGTGGCCCATTTCCATTATGTGTTGTCGCTGGGTGCGGTCTTCTCGCTCTTCGCTGGCTTCTATTATTGGTTCGGCAAAATGTCCGGTCGTCACTTGAACGAATTCCTGGGTCATTTGCACTTCTGGATATTCTTCATCGGCGTGAACGTCCTGTTCTTCCCGATGCACTTCCTTGGAAACTCGGGTATGCCGCGTCGTTACCCTGATTATCCAGAGGCCTTTGCGTATTGGAACGGCGTTGCTTCCATTGGCTATGCAATCATGGGCGTTGGCGTGCTCATTTTCTTCGTCAATGTCATCTGGTCGTTGGTCGCTGGCCGCCGTGCAGAAGACAATTATTGGGGTGAAGGTGCGACCACGCTAGAGTGGACGCTGACAAGCCCTCCACCATATCACCAGTTCGAAACGCTGCCGGTTATTAAGTAACCGGCGGCGGTTCGCCGCTTTGAACGTCTCGAACGTTTGGGAACAGGCATGACAACCGCAACGCGTGACATCATTTTGCCAGCCGAGTGGCGCGATTTCTGGGCTTTGACCAAGCCTCGGGTCATGTCGCTTGTCGTGTTCACGGCGCTTTGCGGATTATTGGCGGCACCCGGTAGCATTCACCCGGTGATTGGTTTTACCGCGATACTGTGCCTTGCCTTGGGTGCAGGTGCCTGTGGAGCGCTGAACCAATATTTCGAAGCTGACATTGACGCCAAAATGGCGCGGACGGCGGGTCGTCCACTCCCTGCGGGCCGGATGGACCGAGCGGCTGCGCTGAACTTTGGCATTGGCCTTGCCGCTTTCTCGGTGGGTATCATGGGCGTTGCGGTCAATTGGCTGTCTGCCGGACTACTCGCTTTTTCGATCTTCTTTTACGCGATTGTCTACACCCTTTGGTTGAAACCCAATACGCCGCAAAATATCGTCATTGGTGGGGCCGCCGGTGCATTCCCGCCGGTCATTGGATGGGCGGCGGTAACGGGTGATGTTTCGCTTATCCCAGTCCTCCTTTTCGCGATCATCTTCCTTTGGACACCGCCGCATTTCTGGGCGCTCGCTTTGTTTATGAAAACGGATTATGGCGCCGCCGGAATTCCGATGCTTCCCAATGTGAAGGGTCAACGGGTCACCCGTAACCAGATATTTGCCTACAGCTTTCCCATGGCGGCGACGGCGATACTGCCGTTCGCTTTGGCCGAAACGGGATTGGTCTACGGGATAGCCGCCATTGTTCTGAACCTCTTGTTTTTGGCATTGGCTTACCGTGTCTGGAAAAACGAAACGACTGACGCGGCAGCGATGAAGCCTGAAAAGCAACTTTTTGCCTTTTCGATCCTTTACCTGTTTCTCCTTTTTGCAATTTTCGCCGTTGACCGGATGCTACTATCATGACCCAGAATGAGCCGTCTGCTTATACCGCCGAAGAAACGGCGATTATCCGCAAACGCCAAGCAGGACGCTCGCGGGTCATGGGTATTGCTTTGGTCGGATTGTGTATCTTGTTCTTCTTAATCACCGTGGTGAAAGTGGGAGTCTGGGGCTGATGGCTGTATCTAATGTAAAGACGGGTTTTCTTGCTGCTGGACTTGCTGTTTCGATGGTGGGCGTAGGTTTCGCGGCGGTGCCTTTATATCGCTTGTTTTGCCAGGTGACTGGCTTTGGCGGCACAACCATGCGCGTGGATGCCGCGCAGGCAGCGACTATTCCGGTTTCCAACAAGACTATCGTTGTGCGCTTTGACGCTAATCAGCGCGGCGGCCTGCCTTGGGAGTTCAAACCCGAGCGTCCGACCGAGACTGTCAGCATCGGCGCGAAGGATATGTCGATTTATATTGCGAAGAATCTCTCCAGTGAGCCAGTCACTGGTACGGCCACGTTCAACGTGACGCCCGCGCTTGCAGGTCAGTATTTTAACAAGATTCAGTGCTTCTGTTTTACCGAACAGACACTGAAGCCCGGTGAACAGGTCCGCATGCCGGTCCTGTTCTATGTCGATCCGAAGATTATGACCGACCCGGAAACCAAAGATATTGAAGAAATCACACTTAGCTACACTTTCTACCCGGTCGAGAAGCCAAACATGGTGGACCAGACGGCGAACGGTAGCTAAGGCATTTGTTAATCGATAAGACTACAGGGAATTGACCATGGCGGGTGCCAAGAATCACGATTATCATATTTTGCCACCAAGCATTACGCCGATATTGGGATCGTTTTCGGCCCTGACGATGTTTTTTGGCTTGGTGATGTGGATGCATCCCGAACAGTTCGCATATGGCAGCCTGGTTTTTGGCGCTGGCTTGATCGCCGTCATCTATACATTCTACGCTTGGTGGGCGGATGTCGTAAATGAGGCGCAATCGGGCGACCATACGCCTGTTGTGCAATTGCACCTGCGCTACGGCATGATCATGTTCATTGCCTCCGAAGTGATGTTCTTCGTTGGCTGGTTCTGGGCATGGTTTGACTATGCCTTGTTCCCAGTGCCATTGGAAATCGTCATAGACCCTGAAACGCATGCGTTTACGGTCACCAATTTGATCGGCCAAGAGGGTGCTGCGGCGTTGATGCAATGGCCGCCAAAGGGCCTGGAAGTCCTCGATTCGATGAAGCTTCCTTTGCTCAACACATTGATCCTATTGTGTTCGGGCACCACCGTCACGTGGGCGCACCATGCGCTGATCCATGGCGACCGTGAGGGCCTGAAAAAGGGCCTGTGGCTGACTATCTTGCTTGGCCTGCTGTTCAGTGCGATTCAGGCATATGAATACGCCGTCGCGCCCTTTCCTTTTGGTGGATTGAACTATGGCACTGCGTTTTACATGGCGACAGGCTTCCATGGTTTCCACGTCATTGTGGGTACGATCTTCTTGATTGTGTGCCTCGCGCGTACCTACAAGGGCCATTTCACGCCAAAACA
>JAIOYN010000119.1 GCA_021741065.1 Sphingomonadaceae bacterium
CTCAACGAGACGCTGTTCACCTCGCTGGCCCATGCCAGATCGATCCTGGCCGCCTGGAAGCATGACTACAACACGGTCAGGCCGCACTCGAAACTGGCCGGGCGCACCCCCGCCGAGATCGCCGGACAACGGGGTTGGGGGCATGCCCCCAACCCCCTTGCCATTACATCAACCATCAGCCATCAAAGCAAAGGACTCTACTTCTGAACGGTACCAATCAGGGGTGTACGTCAAAGCAGATTGACAAATATCCCATTTCCGGATATCACTAAAATTAACGTTAACGCCACAAATAAATTACCTTCCGTGAATTTATTTGGCTCAATTGGGGGGGCGAACATGGCGACAAAAGGCCATCATGACGCTGCCACCAGCGCGGGCTGGGTGGGGGTGAAACTTGATTTCATTACAGGGACTTATGCCGTTCAGTCATTGACTGCTCTCGGCGACGGTTCCGCTCGCGCTGCTGCGGCAGCGACCAAGAACGCAATCTGTCAGGCAGATAGGTATCTTACTGATTTTATTGAAACCGCTATCGGATCGGATATAGGACAGGGTTGGACCGAGTGGGCCTTTGCTGGCGGTGAGCCTAAATTTACTTCTTTGTCGTATCAGGGCGCCAGGGCGCAAGCCTGCTTCGGTTCAAGGGCAACCGTCGACGACGATTTTCCGGACAAGGCCGGTCCTTCCACCGTATTTGGCGCCCACACTAACTTTTTGGTCCCTTCCATAAATTCGATGGATCATTTCAATTGTCCATGGGAGCTGTCAGGTTGGGGTAAGATGACCAAAAATAGATGGATGAAAAATTTCCGTTGTATAATTAACAATAATATAAAACTTATTTCCCGGTCCTTATTGATCGCGATAGTCGGCGGCTGGGCGGTCCCTGGCTGGGCTCTAACTGCTGAAGCGCAGCTCAATTCAGTTCCGCCTGCAAGCGGAGGTCTCGATCTGCGCTCTGCTATAGACCGCGCTGTTGAAACGCATCCTTCCATCGCCGCTGCAGAGGCTAATGCGCGTGCTGCGGGAGCGGATGTGCAAGCGGCCAAATGGCAGCGTTTCCCGAGTTTCTCAGTCGAAGGGCTTTTGCTTAACCAAAACGGCAACAGCGTGCAGGCGCAGGCCGTTGTCGATCAGCCGCTCTGGACAGGCGGCCGGATCACGAGCACGGTCGGTCGTGCAACAGCGCGCGCGAGCGCAGCGCTTTCTGGTTACGATGAAGCTGCGCTGGCTATCGCAGTCTCGACCGCGCAGACCTTTTTTGACGTCCATCGCTTGCGCGAACGTATAGCGATTTTGGCGCTAAGCCTTGACCAGCATAGCCGTATGGTGGTGACGATGGAGCGTCGCTACGCGCAGGAGGTTAGCCCGCTATCGGATCTTGAACTGGCGCGGTCGCGCGCACTTCAGATTGAGCAGCAACTGTATCAGGCTCGTGCTCAAGAAGGCGCGGCATTAAATCGATTGCGACAGCTGGTAGGCGATCCGTTTTTCGTTATTGGGCCGTTGCCGGTTCGCCCATCAATTTGGCCCGGCTTTGTTGATGAGCCAACTGTAGCTAAGGCTTTTGATTTCAGTCCGACGTTGAAGCGTCTGCGATCTGAGGCGGAGAGTAGCGCTGCTGAAGCCAAGATTTCACGCGCTTCGATACTGCCGCAGTTGAGCGGCCAATACAGCTACAGTGATACATTTGGCCATCGAGTTGGCCTTGTACTCCGGGCGCAGTCCGATGGGGGCCTCTCTCGCTTTTCTGCAGCAAATGCGGCAGCTGAGCGCGTTCAGGCAAGCGAACTACAAATATCGGCCGGCCAGTTGCAGTTGCGCGATCAGTTATTTTCTTTGCTGCGTGAATATGATGCCGCAACATCGCGGCTTGATGGGAGCCTTGCGGCATCCGGGTCTGCGAAGCGCGTGATGGAATCTTACATGCGCCAGTTTACAAGCGGCCGACGGACATGGCTCGACGTAATGAATGCTGTGCGAGAAACCAACTCGGCAGAAATTGATGCTGTAGAAGCACGGATATCTGCTCAATCCGCGTTGACCCGTCTATTGCTTCTGACTGGCCAGTGGGTACCAGCAGCTTCGGAGCGTAAGCAATGACCGCCCCGATGCTTGATCTAATCGCAGCTTACGCTCGGCGCAGAAGTGTACCTTTGGGTCCCGACTGGGCATTCAACTTGCCTAAGGATGTCAGTCTATTGGGCGGGAATGCGCTTGGCGATTTGTGTGATGCGTTAGGGTGGGAGGCCGCGCGTTTCAAAGGCAAGCCGCGCGCGCACCAGTTGCCTGCCCTCGTTTTCGATGCTGATCTGGGTTGGGCGATCGCTGAAAGCTGGATAAATAACACCCATATCAGGCTGGCTTCATCCAGCGGCCCTGCTGAGCTAAAATGGTCCAAAGAGCTGTCCTTCTGGGAAATAATTTTCCCAGGCCAGACAAGAATAAATGAAACTAAGCAAGCAGTCGACGTATTTTGGTCTGCGATATTGCGTCGCAAATCGATGATAATCGACGCTACGGTCGCAACGGTAGTAATTAATCTTATTGCGCTCGTGACGTCGATTTATTCGATGCAGGTTTACGACAGGGTGATACCCCGCGCCGGGTTTGACACTCTGCTTGTGCTGACGGGCGGTATGGTATTTGCCTTGATAGTTGACATGCTAATACGCAATACGCGGTCGATGATGATCGACCGCGAGGCCGGCGCGATCGATGGTGAGGTCTCGGAATATTTCTACGCCCGTATGCAGGCTGTTAGGCTCGACGCACGTCCTCGCTCTGTTGGAACCATGGCCGCGCAATTGCGCGGCACTGAGCAGGTGAGATCGCTGCTCTCATCGGCAAGCTTATTTGTCCTGGCTGATTTGCCGTTTGCCCTCCTTTTCATGGCAGTTATGGCATGGCTCGGTGGGATCGTGGCGCTTGTGCCATTGTTGGCATTTCCCGCTGCCCTTGTCCTTGCTGGACTGATGGCTCGGTTCATCAAAGGCGACACGGCGGCCGCGCAAGTGAGCGGAAACCGTAAGAACGGTCAGCTGGTTGAAGCGCTTGACGCGGCTGAAACGATAAAGGCCAACCTTGGCGGCTGGCATATGTTGGCAAGATGGAACCGCTTGGTTGATGAAGTACACCTTCACGATCTAAAGGTTAAGCGCTGGTCTGCATTTTCAGGTTCGGGCTTTTCGCTAATCCAGCAGTTGGCTTATGTTGGAGTGGTCTGCCTTGGTGCGTTTGAAGTTGCCAAGGGTAATATGACCATGGGCGGGGTCATCGCTTGTTCAATTTTGAGCGGGAGGGTGAATGGACCGCTGGTCGCTTCACTACCCACTTTGATTGTGCAGTGGGGCTATGCGCGGTCATCGCTTGCAGCGCTTGATGCCGTTCTCGCCATGCCAAGTGACCAGCCTGATGACCGCCAGATGGTGCGACAGTCTAATATTTTAGGTCAGCTGTCGCTCGAAAATGTAAAGTTTGCGCATCAAGGAAGCCGGCAGGGTATGAGTTTGCCTGCCGTTAAGATTGCCCCCGGAGAGCGGATTGGCATCATCGGGCCGGTTGGTTCGGGCAAGTCTACGCTTCTCAAGCTTATGGCTGGGCTTTACGCGCCCCAGGAAGGGCATGTCCTGCTCAATGGTGTCGATGTGCGGCAGATTGCCGAGGACGACCTGCGCCGGCAGGTTTGCTATTTCCCGCAAGATTATCGTTTAATTACAGGGACACTCCGTGACAACGTAACGTTGGGTCTTCCGGTGCCGAACGATGAAACTTTGCTCGAGGCTGCCAGCAAAACGGGTCTTGCTGAGGTTATCAGGAACCACCCTTTAGGCCTTGATCTTCCGATCTCGGAAGGCGGCAATGGCTTGTCGGGTGGACAGCGGGTGCAGGTTGGCTTGACCCGTCTTTTGCTGGCACAGCCGAAGCTTTTGCTGCTTGATGAGCCAACAGCCAACCTCGATCAGGAAAGTGAGGCGCGGGTTCTGCAAGCTATCCTTCAGTCCATCGGACCTGATTGCACACTCATTTTTGTTACTCATAAAATGCAGCTGGTGGGTCTGGTTCAGCGGTTGATTGTTGTATCTAACGGTACAATTGCAATGGACGGACCTACTCAGGCCGTTCTTGAAAAATTAAAACCCACACCTTCTCAAGCGCAAGCCTCCAGAAAAATTCAAGTTGTCCAGGAGGCGGGCGTTGTTTGATCGTCTTCATATAAGTTCATCGCGTAAGGTCATTTTCTTGACCGCCGCAGCCTTTCTCGGATTTTTGGGCTGGGCGAGTTTTGCGGAAATTGATCAGGTGAGCAGAGCCGCTGGGCAAGTGATCCCTGCAGGGCGCGTGCAGGTTCTTCAAAGCACAGACGGAGGCGTTATCGGCGCAATTCATGTCAAAGAAGGCGATCGGGTACGGAAAGGACAGGTGCTTGTCACGCTTGACCCAGTCCGCCTTGATGCTTCAGTCGATGAAGGGCGTGCCAAGGTTGCCTCTCTCAAAACGGTTAAGGCGCGGATTGAGGCTGAACTTTTTGACCGGAATTTGATATTTCCGGGTGACGTTAAAGAGTTCCCGGACTTTGTCGCTAACCAGCGCCAACTGTTCGCCAAGCGGCGCGCGGCCCAGATACAGGATATTGCGGCGCTCAACCGCATGCTGCGGCTTGTGCGGCAAGAACTGACCATGAATGAGCCTCTCCTGCAATATGGCGACGTAAGTCGGTCAGAAATGCTCCGCCTGGAGCGTTCGGTGGCCGACATCGAGGGGCAGATTGCTAACCGTAAAAACAAGTATCTCCAAGATCTGCAGACGGAGTATGCGAAAACGGAAGAAGAGTTGGTGACGGCGGAACAGACGCTAACGCAGCGCATGGCTGCGCTTTCTGACACGACGCTTGAAGCTCCGACTGATGGTATCGTCAAGAACGTCCGCCTTACAACGATCGGAGGCGTTCTTCGTCCTTCTGACGAAGTGCTGCAAATTGTGCCAACAGGTGAAGAGTTGATCATTGAGGCGAAAGTTTCGCCCACGGACATCGCGTATGTTCTCATTGGTCAAACTGCCTCAGTCAAATTTGATACGTTTGACTCCTCCATTTTTGGCTCCGCTGATGGCCGGGTGATATTTATTAGCCCAGATTCAGTCGTAGAACAGAAGCCTAACGGTGAGCAGGCTTTTTATCGGGTTCACATCCGAGTGAACACTGGAACCATGCGTGCCCGCGACAGCAAGAAAATTGAAATACAGCCTGGGATGACGGCAACAACCGAAATTCTTACGGGTCATAACACCATCCTCAGGTATCTGCTCAAACCGATAATCAAGACTGGCGAACAGTCTTTTGGAGAACGTTGAACGTAATTGTTCAACAGATAAGAAAGAAGTTTCATGGCTAAGATCATTAAATTGACAGCAAAAAACGGAATGACAAAAATGGTGCCGTTTGGTGCCAAAGTAAAAGTCGATCCGCAATTTGTTGGCGCAAAAATCGAAGTGATCGATGTGGGCACGGGTGCCCATATTTCCGCTGTGAAATATCATGCCGAGGGTGATGATATTGTCTTATCGTTGAATGAAGACGGACAGCTTCGAGAGGCGAGGCTAGAGGGCGCGAGTGAGGCGGCGGGTAATGCAGCAACAGATGATGCTGCGCCGTTAGCCAACACTGGTGGCGTGCCTCAAGCCCAAACGAACGCAGCCCAGAACTCCCAGTCTAAAGCTTCTGAAAACCAATCGGGCGGGATTTCAATGGGGACCTTAGCGCTTGGTGCGCTAGGGCTGGGTGCCATAGGTGGCCTTGTGGTCGTTGCCGGCGGTGGCGGCAAAAAGTCTCCTGCCGCCCCCACGGTACTCGACCTAGCGGCGGCGGACGACACGGGTGCGAGCAATAGTGACAATGTGACGAGCCAGACCTCTGGCTTGACCATTACGGGTCGTTCTGAGGCGAATGCGCGGGTTGAGTTGTTCGA
>JAIOYN010000014.1 GCA_021741065.1 Sphingomonadaceae bacterium
CGTTGGAGCAAGGGGGGCCTTCGACTTTCTTCGCCCCGCGTGAAGGTGGCTCAGCACGCAAAAGCTGGCTCGGCGGGCGGCTGGCGGTCAAGGGACGGATCCGCATCGATGATGGCGCGGTGCAAGCGCTCAAGAACGGCAGCAGCCTGTTGCCTGCCGGCGCACTGTCGGTTGAGGGCGAGTTTAGGCGCGGCGATGTGATCGACATCAGCGCTGATGATGGCGTTGCGATTGCGCGCGGACTTTCCGAATATGACGCGGTCGATGCCGCGCGTATTTGCGGTCATCGATCAAGTGAATTGGGAAGCATACTGGGCACCGTGCCGCGCTCTGTGCTTGTTCATCGCGATCAATTGGTTCTGTTATGAAGACAGTCGCTTTGACGGGGGCGACGGGGTTTGTCGGAAGGATCACGCTTGACCGGCTTGTGGCTGCTGGCTGGCACGTGCGCGCATTGACGCGTCGAGACCAGCACAAAAAAGCAGGCGTCACTTGGGTAAATGGGCGTTTGGATGACGTCGCAAGCCTCAACGAATTGTGTAAAGGCGCGAACGTGGTGTTGCATGTTGCTGGAGTTGTTAACGCAACCGATGCTGCTGGTTTCGAAAGCGGTAATGTAACAGGCACGGCGAACATGATTGCTGCGGCGGAAACTGCGGGTATTGGCCGCTTCGTCGCCGTATCGTCACTTGCCGCGCGCGAACCGGCGCTGTCATTGTATGGCGCGAGCAAGGCGAAGGCGGAAAATCTTGTGAAGGCGTCGACGCTCGATTGGACTGTCATCCGCCCACCCGGCGTCTATGGTCCCGGCGACACGGAAATGTTCGATATGTTCCGCATAGCTGCCAAGGGCTGGGCTTTGTTGCCGCCACGCGGGCGCGTGTCCGTCATCCATGTCGATGATCTGGCGCGTTTGCTGGTGACCTTGCTGTCGGCCAAAAATGTTTCAAGATGCCTGTTTGAGGCGGATGATGGGACGGCTGGCGGGTGGAGCCATGAAGCCTTCGCCAAAGCCATTGGCGCAGCGGTCGGCCGCAACATCACGCTCGTGCATGCACCGAGCTTTCTTTTGAAATTCGCCGGTTGGGTGGACCGCGCTATCCGCGGGCCAAAGGCAAAGTTGACGCCGGACCGCGCGAATTACCTTGCGCATCCCGACTGGACTATTGACCCAAAAGCGGCGCCAGCGTTGCAACTTTGGCGGCCGGAAATTGCAACGGCTTCGGGTCTGAAAGACACTGTAGACTGGTATCGTAAGCACGGGTGGATGTAGCGCCTTCGCCTTGCCCTTTTGCCGCCTTATTCGCTTGCCATAGCGCAGACAGATGGGGCATTGGCCGCCAATCATATCGAGGATGTAAGAATGACTGACCGGAGCGAAATGTTTGATCGCCTCAAAGGCTTGATTGAACCATTTAACAAAAAAGGCGTCGAAGTTGGTGAGGCAACGACCTTTGCCGGCGATCTTGAATGGGACAGCCTGACGGTGATGGATTTTGTGGCTGAAGTTGAAGACAGCTTCGACATCATCATAAGCATGAATTTGCAGGCGGAAATCGAAAATGTCGGCCAATTGGTCGATGCCGTGACCAAGCTAACCACTGCTTAAAATTTCCACGAGAGACGGTTATGACTGACTTATTTTCAAAATTTGATGCCTTGATCGCCCAGCGCGAAGGTCTGCTAGCCACCGGCGTAAAAGACCCGTTCAGCCTCGTGATGGAAGAAGTGAAATCGCCCACCGTTGCTGTCGTCAATGGCAAGGAAACGATCCTGCTCGGCACCTATAATTATATGGGCATGACCTTTGACGATGATGTCATTGCCGCAGGCAAGCAGGCTTTGGACGACTTTGGCGCTGGCACTACCGGCAGCCGCGTTCTGAACGGCACGTTTCAGGGCCATAAAGAATGCGAAGACGCATTGAAGGAATTTTACGGAATGGACCATGCTATGGTCTTTTCCACCGGCTATCAGGCGAATTTGGGCATCATCAGCACGATTGCGGGCAAGGGCGATTATATCATCCTCGATATAGATAGCCATGCGTCGATTTATGACGGCTGCAAAATGGGCGACGCCGAAATCGTCGCCTTCCGCCATAATGACGTTGAGGCTCTCGAAAAACGCCTGAAGCGTCTTCCTGCGGAAGCTGGCAAGCTTGTGGTGCTTGAGGGCGTTTACTCGATGCTTGGTGACGTTGCGCCTTTGAAGGAAATGATCCGCGTCTCGAAAGAGGCTGGCGCGATGATCTTAGTCGACGAAGCACATTCAATGGGCTTCATCGGCGAAAATGGGCGCGGAGTGGCGGAAGAACAGGGCGTACTCGATGATGTCGATTTCGTCATTGGCACCTTTTCCAAATCGGTGGGTACCGTGGGTGGCTTCTGCGTGTCGAACCATCCTAAATTTGAAATCATGCGGCTTGTATGCCGCCCTTATGTGTTCACCGCCTCGCTTCCGCCATCGGTTGTCGCTTGTTCGGCGGCCAGCATCCGCAAACTTATGCACAACGGCAACAAGCGCGCGCATTTGTGGGAAAATTCAAAGAATCTGCATCAGGGCTTGCGCGATCTGGGTTTCCAATTGGGGACGCCCAATGCACAAAGCGCTATCATCGCGGTCGTCATGCCTGATCTAGAAAAGGGCGCGGCGATGTGGGCGGCGTTGCTTGAAAACGGGCTCTATGTGAACTTGGCACGTCCGCCCGCGACGCCCGCGGGCATGACCTTGCTACGTTGCTCGCTTTGCGCGGAGCATACGAGCGATCAGGTGGCAGATATTCTCAACCGATTCGAACGCGCGGGCAAAGCTGTCGGGATCATCTAACGGGACGTCCGGGAACCGGATTGACAGTGACGCTCGTTTATTGATCCTGCGCAACCGATTTGGTGGTTAACGCACTGCGCCTTTTGCCCATAATTTCGGCACCAGAAACAAAGCCGCGACCAATGGCCATTTGCGCTGCCATGGCCGGATGATGATTTGCGTTCCGGCGTGGCGGTTGATCTTCCAAGCCAGATAATCAATCCCGCCTGCATAGGTAAACGCGGCCTTGGAAAGCCGCGCGATGGTCAGCAATTTGCCGCGTCGCCGCAAGCCCGGCCAGCGGTTTTTCTCTTGCGCAATTCTGCCATCTACATCCGGCAAGAGGAGGATTTTACTGCTGCGCAGTTCGTTCGCTATATTGGTGTGATACAGCGCAGCGACGCCAAAACGGCTATAGCGTTCGGGGTCAAATGCGATGACGGACGACGGTCGGTCTTTGCGTTCGGCACGCAGTTCAGCGCTATATGTCATCTGGAAACCCGACTGCCACAAATCGAGGACATCCACTTCACGTTCGACAAATGCCAATGCGGCATTGAGCAAAGTTGGTGCTGCACCCGAAATCGAGATTACCGCCGCGTGTCGGGCCGTTTCATCGGCGCACCAGACCAAGCGCGAAGGCTGTGCAAATCTGGCCCAGACCGACACGGCGGAGGCGGCTGGCCGGTTAAGATTATGGAAGTCGTTCTCGCTTAGCACTGCGACTTTGGCGATGAGGCCATTATGCTGAAACGGAAAGACGTTGGGCGGCAGTCGGCGGTTCCATGTCGCGAGCCAGCTTTTGCCATAAGCTGTTTTATAGTCCGAAACGATCAGATAAAAGTCGAGCATCTCGCCCTGCAATTGCTCTGTCCGTAAACAAGAACCGTAAAACAGCACTGCCCGTCCGGCGCCATTAAACTGCGCCGCAATATGCGCAGCAAATTCGCTAACCCCTGCCTGCACTGGGACAGCCAATTCTTCAGCGATAAGTTGCGTGAGCGAGGGCATAGCAGGGGTCTTAGCCGCCTTTATAGGCGCTTGTTAAGCGGCCAGTTTCAAGAACGGAACGGGCGGTGTCGAGCGAAGAACGATTGGACTGCCGCGGTGGGCCTGAAACACTTCGCCGTCCAGAACGACACTGCTTTGTTCGCTGTCAATGCGAATGACATCGCCTTGTTGGAAATGCACGCCACGCAAATTGGTTTGCCCCAATTTGCCGCGCAGTGAGGCTGCGATCATTTTCACCATAGCCAATGGTTTTTGGTCCACCGCCAGAAATTTCATCAGCCCGCGTTGCTTAATGTTACCTGCCTGACCGCCCAGTAAAAGCTTCTCCAAAGTTGTCACTATCAGCACAGAAAATGTGCCATGGAGTTCCCCATTGCGGACGAACGATATGCTGACCGGCTTGGATCGTTTGGGCAGGAAACTGGCTTTTACACTGACGATTGCTGAAAACATGACAGCAACTACGGTCAAAAAATGACTCAGCCCATTGGGTAGGCCCAAGGGATAAATTTTGTGCCGGCAGTATAAAATCGTTTCGGCAAGGCCTGCGCCGCCTAGGAACATTCCAAGCACCGGACGCGCACCTTCGCTGCCATCGCTCAGGGCAATGAGTTCGCGAACGACAATATGTTTTGACAGGTCGCCTTTTGCGACTTCAATAATCCGCGATAGCGCTTCCAGCGGGTCGCCTTCTGCGCCCAAGTCCAAGGCGATGAGGTTCGTCTTGCCGTTAGGTAATACAGCCACTGGCGGCGGAGTGCCTTCAAAATGCCCACCATGATAAAGCTCGGTCAGGGCGGATTGAACCGTGCCATCGCCGCCGTTGATGACCAGCACCATGGGCTTGACGCGGGCAATCATTTCCAAGGCCTTGGCAATCTGGCCGATCTCCTCCACCTCATAATGGAATATATCCGGATTTTTGGCGCAATAGGTGCGAACTGCCGGCAACATAGATCGGTTGCCAGTTGAATTCGGGTTCGAAAGGAGCGCCACTAAAGCCAAATAACTACCCTCACATATATTTCAGATTGACGGTAATGCGCGTAACGCCCGGCCCAGCTTGGAAAACCACTTTGTGAACCGGTGGTCTGCCCAAATTCAGAATGCTGATGCTTGGGTTATTGGAAAAGCCGCCACCGTCTTGGCTGATATCCGTCTTGCCATTGCCATTGCGGTCATGCCGGACAGCGATGCCATATTTGCCTTCGGAGGGAACTGGTATGCAGATATTCATGCTGCCTTCATTGGCGGGGCTTTCGACCCGATGAAGCCAGCGGCCCTTTGCCAACCATGCGCCGGGAATTGCGGGATAGGACTGGACGCGGATTTTTCCGCTCGATTCCTTAACGCCGCGCACCTGCACGAGTACAGCCGGTCCATTGCCCGAACTGCATCGTGACATATCATTATCTAGCTCTTGGTTGGCCGCAACAGTGCCGGAAACCAGCACCAGACCAACCATAGTCACAAGAGCGACACATTTCTTCATTGCAATACTCCTGGAACTTCATGTCCGTTATCCGCCTTTTTTCGGATAGCATCGATATTGCCCCTGAACCTGTAACCGTCTATCGGGTGAGTTTGCGGCCAAATTAGGGTGACAGGGCGACCATAAGTTGAAATTTCTAACTGCCACTGACCGCTATATCTTCCGGCTTGTAATGTTGCCGCTGCTTGCGACCCTCGCAATTGCCGCGTCATTGTTGCTGCTGGAAAAGATGCTGAACCTGTTTGACTTTGTTGCCGCAGAAGGCGGGCCAGTAAGCGTCGTTTGGCGCATGCTTGCCAACCTCTTGCCCGAATATCTCTCCTTGGGTATTCCCATCGGCCTGCTGCTTGGCATCTTGCTGGCCTTCCGGCGATTGGCAACGTCGTCAGAACTCGACATTTTTCGTGCAGTAGGCATGAGCTATTTCCGCCTGTTGCGCGTTCCGTTCATGCTCGCAATCGCGCTTGCCGCCGTCAATTTCGCTATCGTTGGCTTTATTCAACCAAGTTCGCGCTATTTGTACGAAGAACTGCGCTTTGAACTGCGTTCGGGTGCCTTTGGCGCGAAAGTGCGGGTGGGGGAATTTAACAATGTCGGTAAAAATCTGACCGTCCGTATCGATGAGAGCCGCAATAACGGCAATGCGCTGTCGGGCCTATTTGTTTTCGCGCAAAGCAACAGCGGGCAGACCATTGCGGTTACGGCGGAGCAAGGCCAGTTTCTGCGGACCGATGACCCCGATACGATCTTGCTGCGGCTCCAAAAAGGAACGCTCGTGCATGATGCGCCCAGCTATAAATCGCCGCGGGTGTTAAGCTTTACAAGCCATGACATCCCTATACCGTTGCCAAAGATCGAAAATTTCCGAACGCGCGGTGGCAAGGATCGCGAATATCTGATCACTGAACTGATTCAAATCGGCTTGGATGCCCAGAAACCGGAGCTTGATCGCGACCAGGCTTGGGCAAATTTTCACTTCCGCTTGGTGGAAGTCGCCATGATGCTTTTGCTGCCGTTACTTGCACTGGCATTGGCGGTCCCGCCAAAGCGGTCGACGTCGGCGCTTGGGGTGTTCTTATCGATTGTGATGGTGGTGACGTATCACAAGATCAACGAATATGCCGAAGGCGTGGGCGGCATGGGCATAGTTGACCCCTTCATTGCCTTGTGGCTGCCATTTTTGCTGTTTGCGGGGCTGATCCTTTGGATGTACCATATCATCGCCCATGTGCCGGGCGGTCAGCCGATTGGCGCGCTAGAGGTTTTTGCGACAAAAAGCGGCAAGTCGGTCAAGCGCATGTTCCGGTTTGGCCGAAAATCGCGGCTGGCGACCATTGGAATGCCCGCACCATCGGCGGAGACGTAGGCCATGCATTTTTTCCCGTCGCGCAACATCACAATATACATGGCAAAGCTGTTCATTGTTCGCAGCTTTGCCGTGCTGATGATGCTCGTTCTGATATTGATGACGTTGGATTTGCTGGGTGAAAGCGGCAAAATCCTGTCGGTTCCTGGAAATGACCAAGGCGATGTGCTGCATTATGTTTCGATGCGCGCGCCGCAGATTGTTGCACGATTTCTGCCTTTTTCCGTGTTGCTCGGCACCCTCATCACTTTTGCGGGGCTTAGCCAGAACAGCGAAGTCGTGGCGATGAAGGCGGCTGGATTATCGGCGCATCAGATTTTGGCACCTATGTTCGTCGCCAGCCTTGGTGTTGCGGTGATATCCTTTGCCTTCAACGATGCCGTCGTTGCCCCCAGCACTGCGCAGTTAAAAGTTTGGCAGAAAGCGGATTACGGCGCGGTGGCAACTGATAGCAACGCCAGCAATAATATATGGGTGCGTGAGGGCAATGACCTTATCAAGGCAGGCAATGTCCTTGGTTCTGGCGATAACACCGTGCTGGAGGACGTCCGTATATATCTGCGTGCCAATGGCGGATTGCGACAAGTTATCACTGCCAGCCGTGCCCGCTACATCGGTGATGCTTGGCAACTTGAGGAAACAAAAACGTTCAATGTGGCGACAACAACCGCGACGACGGCAGATCGTCTCATCATCGGTAAAGGTGTCACACCCGACAGGTTCAATGTGATGAAAGTCGACGGTGATAGCCTTGCCTTCTTGCCGCTCATGCGCGCAATCGACGATCTCACGGCCGCCGGACGCCGCACGGACAATCTTGAAGGCATTTTATGGCACAAGCTCTCTGGGCCCTTGTCCACATTGTTGATGCCGTTGCTTGGCGCCGTGGCGGCCTTTGGCCTTGCGCGATCCGGGGCGCTCTTTTTGCGGGCGGTCATTGGCATGGCCTTGGGCTTTGCGTATTTCGTCGCCGACAATTTCGCTTTGGCGATGGGTAATCTCGGCGCCTATCCGCCATGGATTGCGGCATGGGGGCCGTTTTTGTTGTTCTTCTTGATAGGCGAGACGGTTTTGGTCCGCACTGAAGAATGAGGGGCGCAGGTCGCACAAGGTTTCAAGGATAGCATATGGCAGATATCAACATTCGCCCCGTTTCGACAAAAGCTGACAAGCAAGCCTTTGTCGATCTGCCTTTCCGCTTATATGCGGACGATCTGAACTGGGTGCCGCCATTGAAAAGTGACGTCATGGCGACCATCACGCCGGGCAAAAATCCATGGTTCGAGCATGGCGAAGCGCAGTTGTTTTTGGCCGAGCGGAACGGACAGGTTGTCGGCCGTATTTCGGCGCATCTGGATTATCTCGCTTTGGCGCAGCCTCCAGAACAGGGCATGGGGTCGGGCGTCGGCAATTGGGGATTTTTTGAAGCCGAAGATGCCGAAGTGGCAAAAATCCTGATTGCAACGGCAGAAGCCTGGCTACGCGAAAAAAAAATGGTTCGAGCGCTTGGGCCATTGAGCCTGTCGATCTGGGAAGAGCCGGGATTATTGGTGCAGGGCCATGACCATCCGCCGACGGTACTGATGGGGCATCACAACCCTGCTTATGGCGCTTGGATCGAGGCGGCGGGCTATGCGGGTGTTAAAGACCTGTATACTTATCACATACCCATTGACGTGCCATTCCCACCTCTGGTGCAGCGTATTGTCGCGACAGGTGAGCGCAATGAACGGATTGTCATTCGAAAGGTCAATAAGGCCAATTTTGATGCCGAAGCGGCGATCATATTGTCGATACTGAACGACGCATGGAGTGGTAATTGGGGCTTTGTGCCCATAACCGATGCAGAAGTAACGCATACTGGCAAGCAGCTTAAGCCCATTGTATTTAACGATTTGATCCGCATCGCCGAGGTTGATGGAGAGCCCGTGGCATTCATGATGACATGGCCCGATATCAATGAGAAAACTGGCACTTTCGGGGGTTCTTTATTCCCGTTCAACTGGGCAAAACTGCTGTGGTGGCTCCGCGCGCCCAAGGTCCGCAGCATGCGCGTGCCATTGATGGGCGTAGTTAAAAAATTTCAAGCAACACGATTGGCCAGCCAATTGGCGTTTATGATGGTCACCTATATCCGCGATGCTTCGACCAGTAAATTTGGCGCCTCACGTGGCGAATTTGGTTGGGTTTTGGATGACAATGGCCCGATGCGTTCGGTGGGCGAAGCCATGAATGGTGAGATCAACAAAGTTTATCGCATTTACGAAAAGCAGTTGTGATGGTAGCCTGAAACTCCTGCTGAAACCATCTTTCGCGGCTATCGACTGTCAGGAAAGAGCGACTCTGATAGACGTAGCCGCCTGCTTTAACCTCGGATAGCATCGCCCAAAGTGACTGCAAGCATGACGATCGCAAAAGATGTGAGCATGCCCGTGAAAAGGGCGACGGCGGGAATTTGAATGACGTCCATGTTGGTTTCCTTCCATTAAGAAGGCGCTTATGACGTCGTAAATGCCTTCATGCTTTGATCTGGGTCAAATATCCGACAATCGCGTGCATCGGCAAATCCGCGTAAATATGGGGGAAAAGTGCACCGCCGCGGGATGGTTCCCATTTGATTACATCTTTCAGCGCGGTTAAATCCACCTCGGCAAGCACAAGGTCCTCTTGTCCGGCAAAATGCTTGTCCAACGTGCCCTGAACCTGGTCTTGCGTCGACAAATGGATGTAACCATCTGCCAGATCGACAGGTGCACCTTGAAAAACGCCGTCTGCCTCAAACTGCGCCCATTGCGCTGCGGTCAGGATCTTGAAGGCGGTGGCGGGTTGTGGCGCGTTTTCCATGCGGCATTCATGTCCAAATCGGAGGAGTAGGGCAAGCAGCTTTGCCAGCATGGCCGGCTTATGCCCCAAATCCGACCGAATGATGCGCGATTGGCCGCAAATCATGGCTTAAAATGTAAAATATGATATTAACGGAAGGCAGTGTCCGAACGTCTGCGGTCTGTACGAAGCATTTCGTCCATACCCAGGTGCGGACCCTGCTCACATGCGCAAAGGTCCAGTGCACACATGACCCGGTTTTTCTTGCTGACGCTGATGCCGTCGGCTGCCATTTTTTGGGGCGCGTTGACGCTATTTTCTCCCGCGCCGGTTGCAGCGGCCGCTGGGGCTGCCAGCGATACCGAAACCGCCGCCTTTGGCATTTGCAAAAGCGGTGGGGGCACGAACTGCGTCGTGGATGGGGACACGATATGGTATCGCGGTAGCAAGATCCGCATCGCCGATATCGACACCCCCGAAACGCATCAACCGCGGTGCGCGGCGGAGGCGGAGCGCGGTGCCGCGGCCACGCGGCGGCTACACCAACTCGTCAATGCCGGTCCCTTCACATTGCAAAGCATCAACCGCGATGAAGATCGCTATGGCCGCAAATTGCGTATATTGACGCGCGGTGGCCAAAGCCTGGGCGAACTGTTGGTCGAAGAAGGCCTTGCGCGTTATTATGAAGGCGGCCGACGCAGCTGGTGCTGACCCGTGCCTATGGCCGCCCCAGACGCGAGATAATCGCCACAAAAAACGCGGTCGACCAACCGAGCAATAGCAGGCCATTAATCCCCTCAATCGCTGCGACCAACCGCCATTCGGGCACAATATAGCGGTCGTCAAAGCCAATACCGGCATAGCTTATTGTTGAAAAATAGACTGCGGTTTCAAGGTCCGCGACCGCGCCCAAGCCTTCATATAGAAAGGCATAGAGCCAAATCTCAATGCCATGCAGCACGAACAGCGCCAGCACCAACGCAAGCGTGAAACTCATAGTGCGCAGCGAAAGCCCTGGCACATGATGCGCACGTTCGGCTTGCACCTCGCCGCGCAACATCCGCCCCAATATAGCCAACCCGCCGCCATGGATCAACACCGTGAGCAGCACCATGATCGTGGAAACGGCAAGCTGAAGGATCATGCGGAGAGATGTCGCACGAAATGCACGGGCGGGAAAGGGGGGATCTGGGGGGGAGCCCAATCTCAGCTCGCAATAGCCCCCCCGCATCCGCACAGAATGCGCACAAAAAACTGCCGCGCCTCTTTGCAGAAGCGCGGCAGCGGGAATGTCTAACGCGATAGTGTATAAATCAGATCATGGAGCAGGCTTACTCCGCAGCAACCCCAGCCTGTTCAAACATGTCCATGCCGTCATTTTCGGCGACGATGACTTCGGTCACGTCTTTCTTCTTACGGTTGTCGAAGCTGTTCCATACTTGGCCCCAATCGCCGCGTGTCGACGCCTTGCTATATTCTGTGGCGCGGGTTTCGAAGAAGTTGGCGTGCTCGACACCGTTCAACAATGGCGCGAGCCATGGCAGCGGGTGGTCTTCGACCATGTAGATGGGCTGGAAACCAAGCTGACCCAAGCGCCAATCGGCGATGTAGCGGATGTAGCGTTTGATTTCCTTGGCGGTCATGCCCGGGACAGGGCCCATTTCGAAGGCGAGGTCGATGAAATTATCTTCCAAACGGACGACCTTTTGGCAGCAATCGATAATGTCTTCCTTCACCGATTTGGTGAGGCAGCCACGTTCGGCGCAGAAGGCGTGGAACAGCTTGGTAATGCCTTCGCAATGCAAGGATTCGTCACGGACGGACCAAGAAACGATTTGCCCCATGCCCTTCATCTTGTTGAAGCGCGGGAAGTTCATCAGCATCGCGAAGGAGGCGAACAACTGCAAACCTTCGGTAAAGCCGCCGAACATCGCGAGCGTGCGGGCAATGTCTTCGTCGCTGTTGACGCCGAATTGGTGGATATAGTCTACCTTCGCCGCCATTTCTTCATATTCGAGAAACGCCGAATATTCGCTCTCAGGCATACCGATGGTGTCGAGCAAATGGCTGTAGGCCGCGACATGGACGGTTTCCATGTTGGAAAAGGCGGTCAGCATCATCTTGACTTCGGTCGGCTTGAACACGCGGCCATAATGTTCGTGGTAGCAATTCTGTACCTCGATATCGGCTTGCGTGAAGAAGCGGAAAATCTGCGTCAGCAAATTGCGTTCATGGTCCGACAATTTCTGCGCCCAATCGCGGCAATCTTCGCCCAAGGGCACTTCTTCGGGCAGCCAATGGATCTGCTGCTGGCGTTTCCAGAAGTCATAAGCCCATGGATATTCAAAGGGCTTGTAGCTGTTACGGGCTTCTAACAATGACATGACTGTTTCCTTGGACCTTAATTTAATATTTTAATGAGGTGCTGGCGTGCCTTATTGGCAGGCCAAACATTCGTCATAATCGGTGGTCGTCGCAAGCTCGATAACCGGCGCTTCGGCAGTGTTATCCGCCTCAACCCCGCCCGCAAAACCGGCGCGCTGGATCGATTTCGAACGCAGATAATAAAGCGACTTCACGCCCAATTCCCATGCGCGGAAGTGGAGCATGAGAAGGTCCCATTTTTCCACGTCGGCAGGGATATAGAGATTCAGCGACGTTGCTTGGTCGATATATGGCGTGCGGTCCGCGGCCAGCTCGACCAACCAACGCTGGTCGATTTCGAAGCTGGTCTTGAACGTGTCCTTTTCCTCTGGCGTGAGGAAATCGAGATGCTGGACCGAGCCGCCCTTTTCCAAAATGCTGTTCCAGACATTGGTCGAATCCTTCGACTTTTCCTGCAACAATTTTTCCAGATAGGGGTTCTTGACGATGAAGCTGCCCGACAAGGTTTTGTGCGTGTAGATATTGGCCGGAATTGGTTCAATGCACGCGCTGGTGCCGCCGCAGATGATCGAAATCGACGCGGTTGGCGCAATCGCCATCTTGCAGGAGAAGCGCTCCATCACGCCCATTTCTTCAGCGTCAGGGCAGGCGCCACGTTCGTTGGCGAGCATCATCGATGCCTCATCCACTTGCGCCCGGACATGTTTGAAGAACTTCATGTTCCATGACTTGGCAAGCGCGCTTTCAAAGCCGACGCCGCGGGACTGCAGGAAGCTGTGATAGCCCATGACGCCAAGGCCGATGGACCGTTCACGGCTCGCCGAATATTTAGCCCGTGACATTTCGGGTGGCGCACGATCAATGAAGTCCTGCAGCACATTGTCGAGCATGCGCATCACGTCTTCGATGAAGACCTTGTCGCCGTTCCACTCGTCCCATTTTTCCAGGTTGAGCGACGACAGGCAGCAAACGGCCGTCCGGTCATTGCCCAAATGGTCACGGCCCGTTGGCAAGGTGATTTCCGAACAGAGATTCGATGTCGAAACCTTCAGGCCCAGATCGCGGTGGTGCTTTGGCATCGCATTGTTCACGGTGTCGCTGAAGATGATGTAAGGTTCGCCTGTTGCAAGGCGGGTTTCCACCAACTTCTGGAACAAGGACCGCGCATCGACCGTGCTACGCACTTCGCCTGTTTTGGGGCTGCG
The DNA here is from genome assembly GCA_021741065.1 of Sphingomonadaceae bacterium. Classification (GTDB taxonomy): domain Bacteria; phylum Pseudomonadota; class Alphaproteobacteria; order Sphingomonadales; family Sphingomonadaceae; genus Sphingorhabdus_B. The sequence continues at coordinate 13,091 of JAIOYN010000014.1, forward strand.
CAGGTTGAATTCTTCGCCAGCACGGACGGCTTCCATAAATTCGTCGGACAGCAATACGCCATGGTGTAGGTTCAACGCCTTACGGTTGAAGTCGCCCGATGGTTTGCGGATTTCGAGGAATTCTTCGATTTCGGGGTGGCTGACATCCAAATAGCAGGCCGCAGAGCCACGACGCAGCGAACCTTGCGAAATCGCAAGTGTCAGGCTGTCCATCACACGGACAAACGGAATGATACCGCTGGTTTTACCGTTGAGGCCAACGGGTTCACCAATGCCACGGACATTGCCCCAATAAGTGCCAATGCCGCCGCCGCGTGACGCGAGCCAGACATTTTCGTTCCACGTGTTGACGATACCTTCCAGGCTGTCATCGACGGAGTTCAAATAGCAGCTGATTGGCAAGCCACGGCCCGTGCCGCCATTGGACAAAACGGGTGTTGCGGGCATGAACCAAAGACGCGAAATATAATCATACAGACGCTGCGCATGCGCCTCATCATCGGCATAAGCCGACGCAACACGGGCAAACAGGCCCTGATAGCTCTCATCCGGCAGCAGATAACGGTCCTGCAAAGTGTCCTTGCCGAATTCGGTCAACAAGGCATCGCGTGCGGAATCGGTGACGACATTGAAGCGACGCACGTCGACAGACTTGCTCGACGCAGGTGCCTTAGCGTCTACGACCTCCGCCTGTGCCGCTTCAGCTATCTTTTCAAGCATATCTGTCATCATTCCTGCGGTCATGTCGTCCGCCCCTTGGCCTGTATCCCTGAAATCCATTTTAACCCATAGCTCCATTCATTGCGGCGCCCCAAAACTGGTTATCGGTTTTCCGACATCCAGCGACCAGCTGTATCTTTGCGGGAACCGATGTTCCCATATTGTTCGACTCAGGGCACGAAACTCCCTCTTAGCATTTTTTGACCTTGTCAGGGGGAGTATTTTGACTTGTCCCCAGCTTATCGACGGGAAAAAAAGGCCCCCGCCGACACAAATGTCTACTGAAGCTTCAAGCACAAATTGTGGTAATGCCCCCTGTGGCCAACCGCTACCTATAGTGCCTCATTCATTTTTTGACGCAAGAGGGTAAATACAAAATCTTGATCTCAATTCGTCGCTAATGTGATTCCATTCGTCGCACCTTGGCGCGTCGTGTCAGCAAGCGACGCGCGGACTTGCTAAGCGAAATTCAGAGCGCAAGATGTAAAATGGAGCAATGCATATTTTTTATGTGCCAAAATGAATGTATTGTTTGGGAGCTCATATTCGGCGTCCTGGCCGTGTGTGCAAACTAAGATTTGCAGTGTCAGATTCGGCGTGCAAATCATGAACCGCCCAGGGGCAGTTGCGGCATCCCATCAGCCGAAGATGCATCGGCGTTATATTAGGCGATATCTATGGGTCCTAGTGTGCATTTCCACGTGTTAGTTTCTGTCATCCTGGCTAAGGCAGAGGCGACAGAGTTGACGTGACGTTTGCAGGACCCACCAAACTCAATCATCAAGCGCGGTCGAGACACAGCGCTCACCTTTCGGCCCCATACCAAATGACGCTTGAATAGGCGCTCCAGCGCGTTAAGGGGGATGACATACTTAAAGCGTAGGGGCCGATATGACTGTAATCATCCGCAATGCCGACTTGATCGAAAGCGTGGCCGACGCGTTGCAATATATCAGCTACTTCCACCCGATGGATTATATCCGGGCCTTGGGCGACGCGTATGAGGCGGAGCAATCGCCTGCTGCCAAGGACGCCATCGCGCAGATACTAACCAACAGCCGTATGTGTGCAGAGGGGCATCGCCCGATTTGCCAGGATACAGGTATCGTCAATGTCTTCGTCAAATGGGGCATGGACTGCCGTTTGGAAGACACGTCCGCATCTTTGCAGGACGTCATCGATGAAGGTGTCCGCCGCGCCTATTTGCATCCGGACAACAAGCTGCGCGCGTCCGTGCTCGCGGACCCAGCCTTCACGCGGCGCAACACCAAGGACAATACGCCGTGCGTGCTGCATGTCGACCTCGTCCCTAGTGCCAAAGTGTCCGTCGACGTTGCCGCTAAGGGAGGCGGCAGCGAGAATAAGTCTAAATTCAAGATGATGAATCCGTCGGACAATATCGTCGATTGGGTCGTGGAGATGCTACCCCAAATGGGTGCTGGTTGGTGCCCGCCCGGCATGTTGGGTATCGGTATTGGCGGTACGGCGGAACATTGCGTGCTGCTCGCCAAACAAGCGTTGATGGAGCCTATCGACATGGGGCCATTGAAGGCGCGCGGGCCACAGAACGATATCGAAGCCATGCGCATCGAAATTTTTGACAAGGTAAATGCCCTTGGAATCGGGGCGCAGGGGCTTGGCGGCCTCTCCACTATCTTGGATGTGAAAATCATGGACGCGCCATGCCATGCGGCAGGTAAGCCCGTTGCCATGATTCCCAATTGCGCTGCCACGCGCCACGCCCATTTTACATTGGATGGTGCTGGCCCGGCCTTTCTTGAGGCGCCAAAATTAGACGAATGGCCCAAGGTTGATTGGAAACCCGATGCTGCGGCTATTCGGGTTAATCTCGATACGCTGACGCCGGACGTTGTAGCTGGTTGGAAGCAAGGTGACCGTCTTTTACTCAATGGCAAGATGCTGACTGGCCGCGACGCCGCCCATAAGCGTATCGCCGATATGCTGGCCAAGGGAGAAGAACTGCCCGTCAGCTTCAAAGGGCGGATGATCTATTATGTTGGCCCCGTCGATCCGGTTGGTGAAGAAATTGTTGGACCGGCAGGGCCGACCACCGCCACACGCATGGACAAGTTCATGGACATGATGCTGGAGCAAGGCCTGCTCGCGTGCGTCGGCAAGGCTGAACGCGGGCCGGCGGCCACGCAAGCCATCGCTAAGCATAAGAGCGCCTATCTTATGGCCGTTGGCGGCGCTGCCTATCTCGTCGCCCGTGCCATCAAGGGCAGCACAGTCGTCGGCTTTGCAGATTTAGGTATGGAAGCCATTTACGAGTTTGAAGTGCAGGATTTTCCCGTAACCGTTGCGGTCGATAGCGACGGCAACAATGTCCACCAGTTAGCGCCTGCTTATTGGCAAAAGCGCATTAAGGATGAAGGTTTGTTGCAGGGGGGCTAGGCCATGACCCTACGGCCCCGCAATTACTGACCGCGCATTTGGGTGTCAATTTGTGCCTGAATTTCAGGCGGTAGGCCCTCTGTTGCGCCGCCAGCCTGGCCGCCAGCGCTGCCCTGCTGTTGCTGCATTTCCTGCATCTGCCTTTGCATGGCCTCGATTTCGGCGCGCGACTTGAACTCGAGCAACTCGACATCGAATGTCAGTTCGCTGTCGCCGGGAATGGCGACTTCGCCTGTTTGCGGGTTGCGCTGATCCTCTGGGCCATAACCAAGCTCAGCTGGGATCCATAAGCGGTATTTGCCGCCACGCTGCATGATCTTCAGGCCTTCGGAAAAACCCGGGACGACACCCGTTACAGGAAAACCAGCTTGCGGGTTTTGGTCAAAAACGGTGCCGTCTTTCAACATGCCCTTATAGCTTACAAGGACCACGTCATTGTCGGTAGGATTGGGGCCTTCGCCCGCTTCCATAATTTTGTAGCGCAGGCCGGATGGGGTCGTGACAACATCACCAAATTCCTGCCGAACGTCGCTGGTGCCCCAATAAGCAAGACCACCACCTGCAGCGAGGACCAATGCAATTGCCGCCCAATATTTGGTGAGCGAACCTTTTTTAAGTGGCGGAATGGGAACGGCAGTGACGGACATAAAAAATTCCTATGAGCTGTGTTGCGCGCTGATTAGCAGAAAGCGGCGCGGATTCTAGTCACAAAAAAAGCGCCAGTTGAAGGCGCTTTCCTTGTTAAAGAGCGCGAACGCTTATTTCGCGCCGTCACGCTCTTGTTGCTTACGCTCCATCTTCCGCGCGCGACGGACAGCGGCAGCCTTCTCACGCGCGCGCTTTTCCGATGGCTTTTCAAAATGACGACGAAGTTTCATTTCGCGATACACGCCTTCACGCTGCAGCTTTTTTTTCAGCGCGCGTAGGGCCTGATCAACATTATTGTCGCGAACCATGATTTGCATAAAAAACTCAACTCCGCATCGAATCGGCAAAATGGCTTAAAACCGCCACTTTGAAAGGCTAAAAACGAAAATCGCCGCGTTCACAGGCGGCGTGTTGATGAGGCCCCTACCCATGTCGCCTCCAAATATCAAGCGGAAATGGCGCTTTTTGTGGGCTTAATTGGTGTTTGAAGCAGTAGCTTGCTGGAAAACTATCGGCCTTCGTCCAATCGGCTAACACTTGCCCTAACGCCTTGTTCGTTTCATAATGCAACGCTTCTGGCGAGCAGGAGAGAGCACATGGCCACCCAATTTAAGTCAAATAGCAATTATAGTGAGGCGGAATGGACTGCACGGCAAGAGCTTGCAGCCTGTTACCGGATATTTTCGATGTTTGGCTGGGATGAGCTTGTCTTCAACCACATTACGGTCAAAGTGCCTGACGAGGACGGCGCTTTTTTGATTAACCCTTATGGCATGCATTTTGGTGAAATTACCGCGTCGAGCCTTATCAAAATCGATATTGATGGTAACAAGATCGACGTCGATAACCCGTGGCATGTGAACAAAGCAGGCTTTGTCCAGCATAGTTTGTTCCATCGCATTTTGCCAGACGCACATGCGATTATACACACGCACACTACGGCAACCGTGGCAGTGTGCAGCCTTGAGGGCGGCTTGCAAGCTGTTAACTTCTACGCATGCAACTTCATGGGGCAATTGGCTTATCATGACTTTGAAGGTGTCACCGTGCGCGAGGAAGAGGGTGCGCGGCTGGTCGAACATTTGGGCGACAAGCGGATATTGATGCTGCGCAACCATGGTCCGGTCGTCATGGGCAAGACGCTGCCTGATGCCTTTATAAAATATTGGGCACTCCAGCGTGCGTGCGAGCATCAGATGGCGACGCTGCAAATGGGTAAGCCGATCACAGTGTCGCCAGAGGTGATCGCCGTTCACCAGCGCGATTTGTACATGGCATCGCCCCCCGGCGGATCAGGCCGTGTTGAATTTGACGCGATGGTGCGGAAGGTTGACCAAATTGACAAAAGCTGGCGGGATTAATTATTGCCCAAAACGAACGGATTAAGTTTAGGGGTATTCCCCTCCCGCTTGCGGGAGGGGTTATCGGAGGGTAAACTCATAAGATGACACCGCGACACACCCTCTCCCAGTCCCCCCCGCAAGCGGGAAGGACTTGATGACCAAATTTACCGTCAACGACCGCCCTATCCAATACAACATGGACCCGCAAACGCCTTTATTGTGGGCGCTACGCGACGCGTCGAACTTGACGGGTACCAAATATGGCTGCGGCATTGGCGACTGCGGTGCATGTATGGTCGAAATTGATGGCGAGGCTATTCGCTCTTGCCTTGTGACCATAGCCGAGGCGGAAGGTCGTTTTGTCACGACTATTGAAGGCCTGAGCCGTGACCGGAGCCATCCGTTGCAACAGGCGTTTGTGGCCAGCAATGTCCCGCAATGTGGCTTTTGCATTACCGGCGTCATCATGGCGTCGTCGGTGTTGCTGAAGAAAAACAGCAATCCCACCGATGCTGAAATTGACGTCGCCATCACCAACCTCTGCCGCTGCGGCATTTATCCACGGTTGCGCGGCGCGATCAGGCGTGCGGGGCGTGTCATGCGCGGCGAAGAACGCATTGCCGCTGCCCCGCCGCCGGGTATCACCCCTGAAGACGCGGCACGCGCAGTACCTGCTTTAACGGTCAAGAAATAAGGGCTTAGCCCTCCAGTTCGATGTCCCAGTACAACCAGTCGTGCCATGTTTCATGCAGATGGTTCGGTGGAAACGCGCGGCCCCGATCTTGCAATTGCCAGCTTGTTGGCCGGATCGCCGCCATGTTGAGTTGCATATGCGCTTGTTTTGGTGTGCGGCCACCTTTTTTAAGGTTGCAGTGCAGGCAAGCGGTGGTGACATTTTCCCAACTGGTAATGCCGCCCAAGCGACGTGGGACAATATGGTCAAAAGTCAGATTATCGCCCGACCCGCAATATTGGCATTCAAACTTGTCGCGCAGGAAGAGGTTGAATCGCGTGAATGCGGGATATTCCGATGGCTTCACATATTGCCGCAGTGCAATCACTGACGGAATTTTCATATCCAGACTTGGACTATGAACATGGCGGTCATAGTTGGACACAATGTCGACCTTATCAAGGAAAACCGCCTTAATCGCGGTCTGCCAAGGCCAAAGACTCAGTGGATAATAGCTTAATGGAGTGTAATCCGCGTTCAGCACAAGCGCAGGGCAATTTTCTGGGTGCCTTGCTCGGCCCGCCGCCTCGAAAGTTCCGGTATGCAACATCAGTCGAACCTACTCCCCTTTTGTCATACATGCTTTAAGCCTATTAGCGTTACAGCATTCTGACAGTCGCCACCCTATTTACACATATTGTGACGTCAATAGGGTAAAGCTACCGAATGTGGTATTATTGGGGATAATTTTTTGACGGCATCCGACTTCATTTATTCCTATCTGGGCCAGATCGTGAAACCGAAGGGCCAGGCGGTCACCAGATTTGCCCCAAGTCCCAACGGGCAGTTACATTTGGGGCACGCCTTTTCGGCGCTATGTGCCCAACAATTTGCCCACGCTTTTGGGGGTCAGTTTCGCCTTCGGATCGAGGATATTGACGGGACGCGCAGTCGGCCCGAGCATGTCCAAGCGATCCTTGCCGACATGCGGTGGCTGGGGCTGGCGCATGACGGCGATGTACAGTTCCAATCGCAACACATCGCCCGGTATGTGGCCGCGCGTGACCGGCTGAATTCCGAAGGCCTTTTATATCGCTGCGGTTGCACCAGAGGCGACATTGCCGAAGCTCTAAAGCATGAATCTGTGTCCCATGGCCCTGACGGTCCACATTATCCAGGCACCTGTCGAGAGCAGCCCTTTTTAGGAGATGCTCCATATAGCTGGCGTCTGGACGTAAAAAAGGCGGTGGACTTGGTAGGCCCGCTCATGTGGACGGATTTGGCGGCGGGGCAGCAGTTTGTAGACCCAATGGCCTTTGGCGATGTCGTATTATGGCGAAAGGACGCGCCCGCATCTTATCATCTCGCCGCGACCGTTGACGATGCCGCCGATGGCATAACATATGTGGTGCGCGGCAAGGACCTGTTCGCTTATACCGCCATACATCGGCTGCTGCAGAATTTGCTCGACTTGCCGGAGCCAGTCTATTGGCATCATCCGCTCTTGCTGGATAGCGCGGACGAAAAGCTGGCCAAGAGCAAATCCTCACCCGCTTTGTCCGCCCGCCGTTTGGCAGGCGAAAGCGGAACCGAACTTATGGATAATTTGCGTCACCGAACGCTTCCGCTTGGAATTTCCTTATCGGATGCCTAGATAGGGTCAACGGGGTATTGGCCCTGAACAAGGACTTCTCCCGATGACTATATTGTTGGTTCTCCTCATCATTGGCGCCGCTGGTGCCGTGGCCTTTGCGTTAATCCGCGGATTGCATGCTTTTGCCAATTTGCGTCCGGCGGATGTGGATGAAACTGGCCTGCCCAAATCGCTGACGGTACAAAACAAGATGATGTTTGCGCGCGTGAAGTGGCAGGCGATCACGATCGTGTTGCTTGCTGTTTTGGTACTTGTTGCCGGATCGCAATAAGCAAAGCGCTCATGGTTAAGCTCAACAAAATTTATACGCGGACCGGCGACGATGGCACAACGGGCTTAGTTGACGGCTCACGTGTGTCGAAAACGGCTTCACGGTTGCATGCGATTGGTGAAATTGATGAAACCAATTGCGCGCTGGGCGTTGCGATCCAGTCATTGGCCGCAGATGAGGGCGATACGCCCTTGGTGAATGAACTGCGCCGGATCCAAAACGACCTGTTTGATTTAGGTGCGGATATTGCGACGCCGGGGGAGAGTTTTGAACCTTCTCCTATGGTATTACGGATAATTTCGTCTCAGGTTGAATGGCTTGAGACGGCGATAGATAATGCCAATGCCCAACTTCCGCCGCTGACCAGTTTTGTCCTGCCGGGCGGGAGCTTGCCAGCCGCACAGATGCATATGGCCCGGGTAACTTCGCGTCGCGCCGAGCGCGCACTTGTCGCTGCATCGCTTGATGCGGCGATCAACCCTTATGCGTTGCATTATCTGAACCGTCTGTCGGACTATCTCTTCACTTTGTGCCGTTTGATCAACGCGACACGTGGCGGGGACATATTGTGGGTGCCGGGCGCATCGCGCTAAAGGTCCATAGGCAGCTGTCGCTATAATCTCGAAATGGGCCTACTTTTCGGCCCCTTACGCATTCGAGACACTCTTAACGCTTGCGCCCGCAAGGACCCAGCGATTCGATGACAAATTTATAGTCGGCCTGTGCGCGGGCGGTATCTGCATTCGATGCGCCTTCAACGCGGTCAGAAGGCAGAGAGCGCGGGAGGCCGCATGCCAAGCGATACCATAACAAGGTAAATCGCTGTGGTGCGGTTGCTGATGCGTCAATGACTTCGGCGGTTGAGACCGCCCATATTTTCTGCTGGCCCGGGCGACTCAATATGGTGAGCGATAGTGGCTGATCATTGTCTGTCTTTAAGAAAATCTGGGTTTCGCCTTCGCCCAAAACGGTCCCTGCGCTGTGAAAGGCGCTATTAACGCTGGCAATGCGCTTCGGAGCGTTAACTTGCACCGCCTCTCTCGTGATGGCGCGGATGAGTGCATCGTTCGTTGTGCTAAACAAAGCCAACGCATTTGGCCGTGCCAGTTGGACTTCGCCAGGGCGACCGATCACCTGCCGGCCAAACAAGTACATGCGCTGTTTTTGAAGTTTGGGAGTTTTCCCTTTAGCGTTTTTGGGCACATCGAGTAGGAAGCGGACGCGCGGCGTGATGCCCCCTTCGCCACGAATCAGTGCCATAACATCTGCTTCAACTAGCACCCGTTCGAGCGAAGCTGGGACACCTGCCGATTGTTCCGCAGACAGTTTTTGGACTTTTCGAATGGACGTATCGACAATAAGGGGCGAAATTACTACCAAATCGGCAATATCTGAATAGCTTGCCCCATCAGCCTCGATTGCAAAGGAAGGCGGGAGGTCAAATGGTGTCTGTGCTGATGTTGCGGTGCCGAGGCCTAGTAAAATCAAGCATGAAAACGTTTTTGCATGAACGAATCGCATTCATTATCCTTTTCTTTGCTCGTACGCTGACGTCGCAAAAGCCTCTATCATATTCTAGGAAATTGCCTACCCATCCATGAATTGCGTCTTAATCGCAGAATCCGGATTGCTAGGCTCGTAAGGGTTGGCTAATGGATCGGTGAATCGAGTAAAAAAAAACAGATTTCGATATCGCGGGGGTTACATCAGGGGCATGTTCATGCATGCCTGTGATGGGGACGGTTTTGTTTTGAAGGTAGGAGAGTTTTTTCCACATGGCATATGCTGATCAAGATGGGATGAGCACAAACCGTTTGGTTTCTGTCATCATTGTTATCCTACTTCACGCTTTCCTCGGTTATGCCTTGGTTACGGGTCTTGCGTATGACGCGGTCGCGACCCTCAAGGAAAAGATGACCGTCGTAGACGTGAAGGAAGAGGAGCCACCCGAAGAAGAGGAGCCGCCACCCGAGCCCGAAAAGCAGATCGAGCCTCCGGTTGTTTCGCCTCCACCGCTGGTTCAGACCGTGACGCCGCCACCAACGATTCGCACCGTTGCTACGCCGCCACCTTCTGCTCCGATTGTTCCAACTGCCGCTCCGCCGGCACCACCTCCGCCACCGGCGGGTCCTTCTTCTGAAGCGAAGCCACGTGGCAACCCAGGTAATTGGGCCAACACAAACGACTATCCGTCGCGCGCGTTGCAGCAGGAGCGTGAAGGCACCACCGGTTTCCGCGTTACGATTGGGGTAGATGGTCGCGTGGTCGACTGCGTGGTTACGCAGTCTAGCGGTCACGCCGATTTGGATGCGGCAACCTGCTCCAACGTGAAGCGTCGTGCGCGCTTTGAGCCTGCCGTTCGTAACGGTGAAAAGGTTCAAGGTTCCTACTCGAACCGCGTACGGTGGCAAATACCGAAATAATTTCACGGTCCGGCAAAAGGGATGCCTTCGTGCCGGGTCTTTTTTTGCTAGATAGTTCTATTTTTTGAGAGGTAGTTAAAATGTCGATTTTGTTTCTGACTGCGGCGGGTGCCGCAAATCCAGATGTGGCCGCACAGTTCGGTCTTATCCCTGCACTTAACGAAGGTGGTCCAATTTCATGGTCAATCTTCATCGTCATGGTCATCATGTCGGTTTTCTCGTTTTACATCATGTTCACGAAGCTGTTCGAACAGCAGAAGGTTCTGAACCAATATAAAGAAGTCCGTGCGCAATTCTGGCGCGCGGCAACGCTTGAAGAAGGCGCGGCAAAGCTCGACAAGAACAGCGCATATCGTCAAGTCGTCGACGACGGCATCGCAGCACAAAAGCAGCATAGCCTTTTGACCGACCCGATCGAAGCACATGATTGGTTGCATGGCGCGATGGTCCGTTCTGAAGATTCCATCAACGATAAGCTCGCGGGTGGCCTGCCGTTCCTTGCAACGGTCGGCGCAACCGCTCCGTTCGTTGGTCTCCTTGGTACGGTTATCGGTATCTACTCGGCGCTGATCAAAATCGGTATCGCGGGTCAGGCAGACATTGGCAAGATTGCTGGTCCAGTTGGTGAAGCACTCATCATGACTGCAATTGGTCTGTTCGTTGCTGTTCCTGCTGTTCTTGCGTACAACTGGCTTCAGGCGCGCAATAAGACAATTGCACGTAGCTTGTCCACGTTCTCGAACGATGTGCTCGGTTACATCTCTTCGGGTGGTCGCGTGAAGCCTGCCGTTGCTGCAGCAGCACCAGGCAAGCCCGCGCCAGCAGCGGTTAAAAAGTAAGATTGGGTGAGGGCTGCGTTTGCGCGCAGCCCATCCGCCAGCCCGCGCTGGCGCTCGATTTTTTTGACCCAATTTAGTTAGAGAGGATTGGCCAATGGCAATCAGTTCAGGAGGCGGCGGCAATGATACGCCATTGTCTGACATCAACACGACGCCGCTCGTCGACGTCATGCTGGTGCTCCTCATCGTGTTCCTTATCGCAATTCCGGTTGCGATCCAGACAGTGAAGATGGACATTCCGGTCATCAAGTTTGAACCGACAAAAGCAAAGCGTGAAAATGTTTTGTTGTCAGTGACAACAACTGATGTGGGCGGACGTGACCCAGGTGACCCCGCGTATCAGGGTGCAAACCCCGGAGGCGAGTGCCGCATTTACTGGAACGTTACCCCGGTCGATTCGACAGAATTGGTCGATCGCGCTGCAAAGCATTTGAAGGCTGAGTTTGAAAAGTTGGGTGGCGAAGAAGCTGCTGCTGCTGGACAAATATTGCCTGAAATGTTGCCTGAAGCACACATCCGTGGTGATGTTAACACGCCCTATCGTTGCATCGGTGGTGCAATTTACACCATGCAAATGGCTGGTTTCGCGCGCGTTGGCTTCATTTCGTCGCCATTCGAAAACGCGAATGTCCAGTAAGCAATTTAAGGAGTAATCATCATGGCAATGAGTGGCGGTAACGATGATGGCCAGCCGATGATGGAAATGAATACGACGCCGTTGATCGACGTCATGCTCGTTCTCCTCATCATGCTGATGATCACCATCCCCCCGGTTTCGCACGCCGTAAATATTGACCTTCCTGTCAATGATCCTAACGCACCACCGCCAGAAGTTCCGATCGATCCTGTGATCAACAAGATCATCATTCTGCCGGACAGCACCATCCAATGGAATGGCACACCCGTGACATTGCAGCAGATGGAGCAATATCTGGTGCGGACTCGGTCGATGACGCCAGAGCCGGAGCTTCAGTTCCAGCCAGCCCCAACGGCGCCTTATGACACCGTTGATAAGGCGTTGGTCTCTGTGAAGCGCAGTGGCATTACGAAGTTCGGATTTGTCGGCAACGAACAATATCGCGTCTTCGGCAAGGCAGCGCGTGAGGGCCGGTAGTCTAAAGACCTGGAATTAATCGACATGGAGAGGGGGGCGCAGAAATGCGCCGCCTTTTTTGTTGATGCGCTGCGGCCCGTGGTCTGAAACGCCCAGCTGAAGCTTTTTGGTCATCTAGGGCGACGAAAGCCGAAGCCATCGATCTAGCGCCAAAGAGCCGCGTTTCTCGCGACAAATCCGGCGTCGCTCCAGCGCAGGCTGGAGCCTATCCCATCTTTCGTTTTCAATCGAGAAAATGTGATGGTTCCCAGCCTGCGCTGGGGCGACGTTGTTTGGAAGCGAGTACGGCGATGAAAGTACCGACGTCATGCCCGCCTGCTAAATTATTCCCCGCGCGCAAGCCGTGCCATCAATATCGCGGCCCGCTTCGCTTGACGCTTGATACTGGCGAGGTCCACGGTTTCGCCGGGAGCGTGGTCGCCCTTGCTGTAAACGCCGAGGCCCACAAGACCATCCACGTCATTGGCTACGAAGCTGATATCGCCAGCGCCGCGCTTCAACGGGTCCAGCACGGGCTGCTCGGTAAGGCCAAGGTCGCGGTTCACGGTGTTAAGGCGAGCCAGAAGTGCCTTGTTGCCCTCCGTCGGCGCCATTGCAGGATAGCTTCCCGGGTCGAAGCTGATCGTCGCTTTCGTTTTGGGGGCCGATGCGGAAACGATGGCAAGCATTTTCTCCCGAACACGTGCGCTTTGCTCTTCGGACAAAGTCCTGAAATCGCCACGCGCAATGGCCAAGCCGGGGATGATATTCGTCTTGCCCTTCGCACTCACGCGGACGCCATCGGTATCAACATTTACCTCTTGCCCGCCTGCGACCAAGCCGACGTTGAATGTTAAATTCGGCTCCGGTAACTCCAAACGGAATCTATGCAGGATCCGCGCAAGTTCAAAAGCAGCGCCATCGCCATAAGTCGCATCGAATATCAGGGAGCTGTGTCCTGTGACACCAGACACCTCCAATTTCCAACTGTTTGATGACCGTCGCGATATGACGCCCATGTCCTTGCCATTATCAATCGAAAGCCCCTCAAAATCGAGCGCTACATCGGCTGTTTTCCCCGCTGCGATCAACGGTGCACGTGTGACGTCGATGGGGTCGCCGGCGTCCTCCTCATCCCCCGTCATATGTATTTCTATGTTTGCGTCCTTCAGCGCACCCGCAGCTTGCATCGCGCGCAAGGCAGACACAATGACGACCATGCCGCCCTTGTCATCGCCTGCACCTGGGCCAACCGCTTGTTCACCATTGCGGACAAAGGTCTGGAATGGGCTATCCGCTTCAAACACAGTATCGAGATGGGCAATGAGCAACAATTTCTTCATGCCCTTCTTACCCGACTTGGTTGCGACGAGGTGCCCCGAACGCCCCGCTTTCGCCATATCGATCCATTCCACCTTGAATCCCAGCGGCTCCAATTCGGTTCGCATCATTTCGCCCACGGTCTTTACGCCGGGAAAGTTCATGGTGCCCGAATTCTGGTTCACCAGCTTTTCAAGCAGGGTGATGGATCGTTCATATTCCGCATCGACTGTCGCCACCATTTTGGTTTCGGTGGCAGACAATTTGGCATGTGCGACTGGTGAAGCGGCGATGAGGGCAATGCTGCTGCACAGCATGAAGGCACGGAATTTCATGATATACTCCCGATTAAGACAAGCTTGGTGTGCCGCGCTTTGCCGGTCGAGGCAAGGGCGTTGCGTTGTGGCGTTTTAAGCGCGCTGCTTATCCGACAATATATGCTCAAGAATGAAATGTGGGACAGTTAGCGTGGATATCAAAATGAAGGCCGTCCGGATGATGCCCATGTCAGCCGGAACATCGCCCTGATACAGAAACATCAACACACCTAGACCCAATGACAAAGCGAATACCGCGCAAATGATTGCAGTCTTCTTCAATGGCGACAGGTCACCTGTCTCGCGCAACGCGTCCGCCATATGCCGCGGCGAATGGAGCCCACAAAAGAATATTGCAAATGCCACAAGTGGCGGCAGCACCAAGGCTGCTGCGATGCAGGCAAGCACCTCCAGCGCGCTTTGCTTGTCATCATGGCGGAATGCCCAATAAGCAAAAACGAGAGTGCCCAAGGTCGCCGGGACCGACGCTGCGCCAAGCAATGCAGAAATCACTGCACCATTATCATTGCCGGTCAGTGCTGCGAATATCATGGCGACGTCATCAGGGCTGGCAAGCGCTGGCAATGCCACCAAAGCCCACCCGACCATCATGGCCAGAAACGGGTCAACTCCGTCGCGCCAATCACGGCTGAAATGGACTATTGAAATAATCAGAAACGAAATAAGCGCTATCTCAGGTAGTTGGAGCCACAAAAGCACCATGGCACCTGCACAGCCAAGATAGCCGGCAATAATTTTTGCCTTACCAGCAAATCCTCTTTGTCCGAAATGGGCTGCAGCGATTTCAACGTCGAGCGTTCCGTGCGGGATGCCTGCAAGGACGATTGCGACAGCAGCCAGCATATTGACATGCGTGCTGCCCATAACGCCCCAAAAGCGATCAATGAAAATGAGCAGCAGAGTAACCACTGGTAACGCAAACAGGCGCAACATTTTTGGAAATGTTGCGCCTGCAAAATGCGGGTATAAAATTGTAGTCATGCAGGAATGTACGCCGCCGAAGCGGCGTACTGCCAAAGTCTTTACCCTAGACCTTATCGCCATATTCGGCTTGCGACTTGCGTACTGCGATCATGTAGATCAAGACGCCGACGCCGGCCTTTGCGATCAAGTCAGCGATGGTGTAGCCGACTTGTACGCCCACGGTGACATCTGGACCGCTCAGGCTGGTATAAGGGATCATGTATACGATCGGGTAGAAACCCCATGATGCGAAGGTCAGCAAACGTGCCTTCTTCACCAACTCGCGGACATTCTCTGGCTGATTGTTGATCGACGCACCGAGGCCAGCGAACAACTGCCACATGATGTAGACAAAAGGAATTGCCGACAATGTGCCCCACAATACGCGGGTTGGAATGTCAGTTGCGATTTCACCTGGGTAGCCCAAGACGATCATCAAAGCTGCTGCGGCGCCGAGCTTGACCGACTTTGAAACCGTTTCTTCCTGGCTCAATCGCATCACGAGGATGAGCTCGATCAACAACAATGGCACGGTCAACAACCAATCGACGTAACGATAGGCGTCATTAAATGCATAACCGCTGGCAGTTACTACGCCGCCGTCGATGGAATATGCACCTTCCCAGCTCTCGAAAATGCGGAAATAGTGATAGGCGGCAATGGCGCAGACCAAGCCGGAAATGGTAAGAGCGGTCTTATAGGATTGGCCTACTTGCGAGCGCCCGAGCCACAAAAACAGCGTTGTCGCCGCCATGGTGGCAAATGTAAATGAGAATGCATTATAGACCAATGAATATTGGCCAAAAGTTAAATTTTCCACGTTTCTCTCCCCCTTTAGATGACACCGCTAAGGGCGTCGGGAGAGGAGATGTTAACCTAAGCGTTTGATGTGTCAACCCATCCTTTATACAGATTTTTCACCTATATTGCTTCAAATGGTGGGCCAGTGACGAGAA
The DNA here is from genome assembly GCA_021741065.1 of Sphingomonadaceae bacterium. Classification (GTDB taxonomy): domain Bacteria; phylum Pseudomonadota; class Alphaproteobacteria; order Sphingomonadales; family Sphingomonadaceae; genus Sphingorhabdus_B. Next base: position 28,747 of record JAIOYN010000014.1, read on the forward strand.
AAAAGTGTGCTGCAATGTTCCCATCGGCTAGTTAGGAGGCAGTGCAGCTTGTCTGCTGACCATAACAAACCGCGGCTGGATGCGCTGATCTCGAGCAGTCCGATAGCGTGAGCCATTAGTTGTCCGCGTCAGCGTTATAACCCGATCATTTCTTGCAATGCATCTTTGTCGGCTTGCACGTCGAACTCACAGCCAACGCCCAATGACGCACGAAAACCCCCGCATCGCTGTGGCTATGGCTATGGCGATGAAGATTTTGTCGCCGCGGCGACGTGAAGTGTTAGCGGAAATGACACTCGGTCATTTGAGCAAGCAAGTGGTCTTTCGGCTACTTTTCAGTGGGACAACGCTGAAAATGCAACAGGCCCTGCTTATCGACCGGTTAGGTACCACCACTGCCGCAGATACGATCCGTATAGCCGTCGAAGCGGGTCTTTAGCCGACCAAAGCCTATGACAGCAACGGCCGCTGTCTTTCAACACAGTAACCGTCAGGCGCCTCGTGATTGAACCAAAAAAAGGCCCGGCAGTCCCCCAACCGCCGGGCCATTGATACTGATCTGATGCGTTAGGATCAGTAGCTATAATACATGTCGAACTCGACTGGACTTGGAGTCATTTCCCAACGGGCGACATCTTCCATTTTAAGCTCGATATAGCTCTCGATCTGGTCCTTGGAGAACACGTCACCCTTCAACAAGAAGTCGTGATCAGCGGCCAGCGCATCGAGCGCTTCGCGGAGTGAACCGGCTACAGTTGGGACCTGCGCGAGTTCTGCCGGAGGTAGGTCGTATAAGTTCTTATCCATAGCTTCGCCCGGGTGGATCTTGTTCTGAATGCCGTCGAGGCCAGCCATGAACAGCGCCGCATAGCAAAGATATGGGTTGGCCATGGCGTCGGGGAAGCGAACTTCCACACGCTTTGCCTTGGCGCCTGCGCCATAAGGGATGCGGCAAGAGGCCGAACGGTTGCGCGCGGAATATGCGAGCAACACAGGCGCTTCATAGCCGGGAACCAAACGCTTGTAGCTGTTGGTGGTTGGGTTGGAGAAGGCGTTAATTGCCTTAGCATGCTTGATGATGCCGCCAATGAAAAATAGGCACATCTCCGACAGGCCAGCATAGCCATCGCCCGCGAAGAGCGGCGTCTTACCTTCCCAGATAGATAAATGGGTATGCATGCCTGATCCATTATCTTCTTTGATTGGCTTTGGCATGAACGTTGCGGTCTTGCCATAAGCGTGCGCCACCTGATGCACGACATATTTGTAGATCTGCATACGGTCAGCGGTTTGCGTGAGCGTACCGAAAGTCAGGCCAAGTTCATGCTGGGCTGCGGCCACTTCGTGGTGATGCTTGTCGCATGGCAGACCCATTTCTAACATGGTCGCAACCATTTCGCCGCGGATATCCATTGCGCTGTCGACAGGCGCGACG
>JAIOYN010000120.1 GCA_021741065.1 Sphingomonadaceae bacterium
GGGCGTGCCTGCAGCTAAGGCCGCACGGAAACCTTCACGGTTGCGTGTCGGCGATACCGTTGGCCTGATTGAGCCAGGGTCGGCCAGCGACGACCCATTTCAGATTCAGTTGGTAGAAGAAGCGATTGTCGCCATGGGCCTAAAGCCCAAGCGTGCCGCCCATTTGCTCAACCGCTATGGCTATCTGGCTGGCCAAGATAAGGACCGTGCGGCGGACATCAATGCGATGTTTGCGGGCAGAGATGTGAAGGCCATTTTTGCCGTGCGTGGCGGGTGGGGCAGTGCGCGGCTTTTGCCGTTTCTGGACTGGAACATCATTCGCGCCAATCCCAAATTATTGACGGGCTTCAGTGACATCACCGCCTTGCATATGGCGATTGCGGCCAAAGGTGGATTTGTTACTTTGCATGGCCCGAACGCGGGCAGCGCATGGGGCAAGGCGTCTTGGGACATATATCGCGAGATTGCGTTTGAGGCAGGAACGCCATTGTTTACCAACCCCGTTGGCGACGAAGACCGGATGGCGCAGCGCCGCTGGCGCACGCGGGTGTTGGGCACGGGCAATGGCAAGGCGCATGGCAAGCTGCTCGGAGGAAACCTGACCGTGCTAACCGCGCTTGTCGGCACGCCCTATTTGCCCAGTTTCGAAGGCGCGATCCTGTTCCTCGAAGATGTGGATGAGGCGGAGTATCGCATTGACCGCATGCTCACGCAATTGGGGCAGGCAGGTGTGCTGAAGAACCTGAAAGGCGTGGTGTTTGGTCAATGCACAGACTGCGTGAACAAGGGCACCAGCTATGGCGCGTTCACGCTGAACGACGTATTGACGCAGCATCTGGGCGGCTTGGGCATCCCTGCCTATCAAGGTGCGTTTTTCGGGCATATTACGGACCAATTCACGCTGCCCGTTGGCGGCATGGCGGAAATCGATGCCGACGCCGGAACGCTGCGCTTGCTGGAGCCCGTCGTCGTTTAATTCAGAACTTGCGACACCCATAGTGCAAAGGCGTTGTTCGCCATGTGCAGGATGATGTTGGTGCGCAGTGACCCGGTGCGGTGGTAGAGATAGCCAAAGGCAATGCTCAACGACATGAGGCCGGGGATCGCATAGGGTTGCAAATGCACCAATGCGAACAGGAATGAGGACAATAGAATAGCGCCCCAAATCGGCACATATTTCGTCAGCGCATTTTGTAGAAAACCCCGAAACAGAAGCTCTTCCACCACTGGCGCAGCGACCGTCAGGGCCAAAAACATTGTCACTAAATTCAGCGGCGTCCGCGGTATGCTCGCTAGGATTTTTGCCATGTCCGCTTGCATGTCTACGCCCGGAATAATGTAGGTCGCATAAACAAAATTGAAGGCCATGGCAGCAGCAACCAACAACATGGCGAGCCCGCTTGCCTTGTGCAGTGGGATCTTACCAAAATCATGCAGGCCCAATGCCGCCGCCCGCCCATCTTTGCGTACATATAGCGCCATCAGGAATAATTGAATCACGGCGGATGCAAGCAGTCCCCAGATAATCGAAATGGGCTCTGGCGTTGTCGATGCGCCTTGCGTCGCGGCGATGATGACGGCCGTGCTGACCCCTTGCAGGGCGAAGTATAACAGTATGAAGCCTAAGGTCGGCCACAACGCAGGAAAAGGCCCTCGTGCCATAGCGGTCATCACAGGATCACCCATTTGTTTTTTCCCATATCGACCCTGCACAAAACGAAAAAGGCCGGGCGTCTCGGCCCGACCTTTTCCTTTTTACACATCAAAGTTTAATAGGCTACCCGTGTTGCAGTGAGGCCATAGGCCGGCAGCAAGGCTTGAACGCTTGTCGGGCCAGCCAGATGCCCCGCGCCAACGGCGATGAATGTCACGCCCGGCTTTTTCATCTGTGCCGAAATCCATTTCGCCCAATTGGCATTCCGCTTAGTCAGCAAGGCATCATATAATGTCCGGCTGGTCATCCCTTCATTCATAAGCTGGGCAAGGCTTTCGGTTTCGGCCGCTGCCCACATGGCAACCATCTTGTCGGTGGTGCTGCCGACTTCATCGATCATTTTTGCCGTTTCGACCAAGAAAGCGATTTGCTCGGCCTCTGGCAGCGTATCAAACACGCCAAGTTGGAACTCCATGGTTTCAAGTCCAGCGATGGGCTTATTGCTGACCTTCGCCGCCGCCGTCAGTTGTTTTTCAACGCCGCTGTTGGGATCAAAGCCGGATTTCTGCATTGCGAGCAAGGACATGGTGATTCCCGCCGCCCATGGTTCAAATGGGTCAAGAGCAGGTGCTGGAATACCAAGCTTGCCCATGGCCGCGTCATACACCGCACGGTCCGCATCTTTCATTTTGGAACGCAATGTCTTGCCCTGCTGATCCATCGCAAGCTTGCCAAACAAGGCTTGGGCCTCTGCTGCGGGTGGTTCGACCAGTTCCAGCACCAATTGGTCCGAACGGTCAAAAGCGGTCTTCACGCCATCATCAAACCAGCCAAGACCTGGTTTTAAAATATGGACACTGCCGAATAGGTAGATGGTGGTGTCGGCGTCTTTGATGACCCACAAAGCAGGATCGACGTCCTTGACTGCAGGCGGTGCTTTGACGGGGTCAAGCGCCTCCACCGATGCTGGGGCCTCAGTCGGCGCATTTTGCGCCGCCGCGGGCGCTGCCCATGCCAAGGCGCATGTGGCGGTTGCGGCCAATAAGGACTTCAAAGTAATACGCATCGATATTCTCCTTTAACGAAAGACAGGAAACCATTTCGACGAACTTGGACCGATCATTAACGATATTTCTTCCAGAACCAGACAATCAGAGCAACGGAAAGTGTCATAAAATACAATACTATGCCGTTTACGTTCGGCAACATGCCGCCGCGCCACAGAAACCACCAGACGGGCGCGATGAACCAAAAGGCGTACATCGCGATGAGCGCGCCAAAGCGATAGGCGGCCTCTTCTTGTTCATCGACGACATTTTTGTGCCAGTAGAAGGTAACAGCAGGCATGATGACGCCGATAGCGACCGACATGATGATCGCGAGCGTAGGTGACATGGCACCCGAGGCAAACAGATTGGTTTCGTTCGCATCAAAACTACCGGTCAGAGCAAAGATGAGGCCGGTGACGCCGCCAAATAAAAAGCTTCCAACCATGAAACGATTGTAGACTTTTTCACGTTGCGGCACTTTTTGATCGCTCCGCTTCATCTGCTGAAGCAATCTCCAGATGGCAAACGCCAGCATGAGGTTAACGCTTATGAGCGCCGCTACAATAGCATAATCAGACATGTTTAGCGGGCCACCGCCTTCCGCCATATGTACGGACAGAAATCCCATAATGGCGCCCAAGAGCATGATAATGCCAAAGCCACACAGTATCATCCCCAAAATACGAAGGGCATTACGGCCAGCATTTTCATCTGTATTAAACATCGACCGCTCCTTCAAATTCGTCATCAAAAATCTGTTCTATGGGTAAGTCGAACAACCGTGAAATCTTGAACGCCAGCGGCAGTGAGGGGTCATATTTCCCCGTTTCAATCGCATTCACTGCCTGGCGCGAGACATCAAGATGTTCGCCCAAATCGGCCTGACTCCAGTTGCGCATCGCACGCAACACTTTGAGCTGATTTTTCATGTCAGGTTTCGGTGTCTTTGTGTCATGAACACCTTACTAATTCGATTCGTTGACGATGTCAATAAAACCTTACAATATGCTATGCACCACTGACAAAAACCCATGCGTTTATTCAGAACCTTGATTTAGCAGCCCATCTCCGCCAATGGCTGGCCATGTCCGACATTGCTCCACTTAGTTTTCAGGATCTGATCCTCACGCTCCATGATTATTGGGGCAAGCAGGGTTGTGCGATATTGCAGCCTTATGACATGGAAATGGGTGCCGGCACGTTCCACACCGCCACGACCCTACGCGCGCTTGGGCCTGACCCATGGAACGCCGCCTTTGTGCAGCCATCGCGCCGGCCAACCGATGGCCGCTATGGTGAAAACCCCAATCGGCTTGGCGCATATTATCAATATCAAGTCATCCTAAAGCCAAGCCCGCCCAATTTGCAGGAGCTGTATCTCGGCTCGTTGAAGGCCATTGGCATTGATCCCTTGCTCCACGACATCCGCTTTGTGGAAGATGACTGGGAAAGCCCGACGTTGGGCGCATGGGGCCTTGGCTGGGAAGTCTGGTGCGACGGCATGGAGGTAACGCAGTTCACCTATTTTCAGCAAATGGGCGGCTTTGACTGCAAACCCGTTTCGGGCGAGCTGACTTATGGTCTGGAACGTCTTGCGATGTATATCCAGAATAAGGACAGCATTTTCGACCTCGTATATAATAACGCAACGGCGGACCGTTCGGCGGCGACCTATGGCGACATTTTCCGCGAAAACGAACGGCAGATGAGCACCTATCATTTCGAAGTTGCTGACACCGACATGCTGTTTGATGCGTTCAAAAAAGCGACGGCAGAATGCGAAAGCTGCCTACAGCATGCTTTGCCCATTCCCGCTTATGAGCAAGCGATTAAGGCGAGCCATATCTTCAACATATTGCAAGCGCGGGGCGTCATTTCGGTGCAGGAACGCGCAAGCTATATGGGCCGCGTCCGCGACCTTGCCAAAGGCAGTTGCCAGGCATGGATGGAAAAGAATGGGTGGGCAGTATGACCGACTTCCTGCTTGAATTGCGTTCCGAAGAAATCCCCGCGCGGATGCAAGTGAAGGCTAAGGAAGATTTGGCCCGCCTGTTTAATGACGCGTTGGCTAAGGCTGGGCTTGCCGTGGCATCGGTAGAGACCTTTGCCACGCCGCGCCGCCTTGCGCTCATAGCGACTGGACTGCCGCTGGCGACTGACGCGGTGTCCGAAGAAACCAAAGGGCCAAAGGTCGGCGCGCCGCCGCAGGCGATGGAAGGGTTTTTGCGTAAAGCTGGCCTGTCGCAAGACCAGTTGATCGAACGCGACGGTGTCTATTATGCGTTAGTTGAAAAAGCAGGGCGTCAGACGGCCGATGTTTTGGCAGAGGCTATCCCCGCGATCATCCGCGCCTTCCCATGGCCGAAATCACAACGCTGGGGCGCGGCATCGATTTCGACCGAGAGCTTGCGCTGGGTGCGCCCATTGCAAGGCATTGTCGCGTTGCTCGGCGACGACGTCGTGTATTGCGAAATTGAAGGCATTGTTAGCGGCGCGGAGACGATGGGCCATCGCTTCCACCACAGCGGTGCAATTACCATCGGCAATGCGGGCGATTATGTTGAGAAGCTGCGCGCCGCGCACGTTCTCGTCCATTTCTCCGAACGCTGCCGCATCATCCGTGATGGCGCGAAGGCGGCGGCGGAGGCTGCTGGCCTGAATTTGGTTGAAGATGAAGGTTTGGTCATCGAAAATGCGGGCCTGACCGAATGGCCGGTGCCGATGCTTGGCCGTTTCGACCCCGCATTTCTGGACGTGCCGCAAGAGGTCATTCAGTTGACGGCTCGCGTCAACCAGAAATATTTTGTCTGCAACGACAAAGCTGGCAAACTTGCCAATGCCTTTGTCTGCACCGCGAATATTGATGCGCATGACAATGGGGCAGCGATTGTTGCGGGTAATGAAAAGGTTTTGGCCGCGCGCCTGTCCGATGCGAAATTTTTCTGGGAACAGGACCTAAAGGTCCCGCTGGATAGCCAAGCGCAGAAATTGGCGCAAATTACATTCCATGAAAAATTGGGCAGCGTTGCCAATAAGGTTGAACGCGTGGAGAAGCTTGCCGGTTGGTTGGTGGACGAGGGTATCGCCAAGGGCGCGACTGCAGACGCCGCC
>JAIOYN010000121.1 GCA_021741065.1 Sphingomonadaceae bacterium
GGTCGGGCATCCGGTCCTCAAACCCGCCAAGCTTCACCAACTCAAGCGCCTCGGCCACGCGGTCGCGAATCTCGCCCTTCGACACGCCTGATATACGCAGGCCATAGCCAACATTTTCGGTCACGTTCATATGCGGAAACACGGCGTAGCTTTGGAACACCATGTTCACGGGCCGTTTGTTCGGTGGAACAAGGCTCATATCCTGTCCATCGATCAGGATCTGGCCTTCGGTCGGCAATTCAAAACCGGCGATCATCCGCAACAAAGTCGTCTTACCGCAGCCCGAAGGCCCAAGCAGAACGAAGAATTCGCCGGCGCGAATATCCAGACTGATATTGTCGACCGCGGTGACCTTGCCAAAGCGCTTGGACACATTGCGGATTTGGATGATGGGTACTTTGGTTTCGGTCATATCAGTGTTCCGTAGGCGGCGATGCGCATCTCAATGAGCGTCAGATATGCCCTTCACACCTTGATATTTCAGGGCAATGAAGGTCAGGGCTACAGTGAGAATGATGAGGATGGTCGACGCGGCATTAACCTCTGGCGTCACCGAGAAGCGGACCATCGAGTAAACCTTTACCGGGAAAGTAATGGTGTCGGGGCCGCTCGTAAAAAAGGTGATAACGAAATCGTCGAGGCTGAGCGTGAAGGCGAGCAACGCGCCTGCCACTAAAGATGGTTTTATATGCGGCAGCAGGACATCGCGAAACGCCTGCCATTCCGTCGCACCAAGGTCTTTTGCCGCCTCTTCCTCTTCCTTGTTGAAACTCGCCAGCCGTGCGCGGACGACCATGGCAACAAAAGGAAAGCAGAAAGTAATGTGCGCAATAGTAATCGCCGACAGGTTGAGCGGCCATGGCAGGTCGGTTGGCCAGTCGACTTTGGCAAAGAAGATCAAAAACGCGACACCCAAGCAGATTTCAGGAACGATGATCGGCAAGGACATGGTACCTTCGACCAGCCCCTTGAATGGAAAGCGAAAGCGCCAGAGCATCACTGCAGCCAGCGCGCCTATGACCAGGCTGATGATCGTCGCCAAAAACGCGATGGTGAGCGAATTGACCATCGCCTCAACTAGACTGTCGTTGTTCAGCGCCTTTTGATAATATTTGAGCGTGAAACCTTTCCACACAACGTTGCGCTTGCTGTCGTTAAAGCTGAAAATCATAAGGACAATCAGCGGTGCATAAAGGAACAACATGGTCAGCCCCACCCAGCTGCGCATCCACAGCTTACGGGTATATTCGAGCGGGGCGATGGCGGTGCGGTTAAACATCAACGCGCCTCTTTCACTGTGTTCGACCGCATCGACTGCAGCGCGATCAAAATGAACATTGCGTAGATAAGCAGGAAGGACAAAGCCGCGCCGAACGGCCAGTCATTGGCGCGCTTGAACTGCCGTTCAATAACATTTGCAATCATCTGGCTATCAGTGCCGCCCATCAAATCAGGCGTCAAATAGGCCCCGAGAGCAGGAATAAGCGTGATCATAACGCCAGCCACAATACCGGGTGCGGCCAGCGGTACCACGACTTGCATAAAGGTTTTGAAATGGCCTGCACCCAAATCAAGGCTGGCCTCAATCAGGCTTTTGTCCAGCCGGTCGAGCGCCGAGTATAATGGCAAGACCATGAACGGCAAATGCACATAGACCAACCCCAAGACGACGGCGAAATTATTGTAGAGCAACTGCACGGGCGTCCATGCTTCCAACGGTTGCATGCCTACCAAAGTGCGCAACCAACTTGCGCCTTCCCACAGCCAGCCCAGTCCCTTGTTCATATAGCCGTTGGTGCCCATCAACGCCATCAGGGCATATGTGCGGATCAACAAATTAGTCCAAAATGGCAGCATGATACCGAGCAGGAGCCAAGGCCGCCATTTCGGCGCCGCAAAGGTAATTGCCATCGCCACTGGAAAGCCAATGATCAGGCAAATCAATGTCGTGAGCGCAGCCACCGCAAGGCTTTTGAGGAAAATTGAAAGATACAACCATTCGGTCGCGCGCTTGTAATTGTCGAGCGTACCGGAAATATCAATGTCGGCTGGACCAGCATTCTGCCCAAAGCTGTAGAGCCAGACGATCATCATGGGCGCGATGAAGAACAGGGCAAGCCAGAACACCGGTGCCGTGGCAACGGCAGCAAAAGGCTTCTTCTGGCTTTTCCAGTCCTGCATCGGCCCTGACATTAGTTAAGCCGCCCGCACGCGGGTGAACGCCTCCTCATATTTCGGCTGCAGCTCTGGATTGAATTTGGCATATTCGCATTTCGCCAGAACAGCAGCGGACGGGAAAATGACCGGATTATTTTTATAATCATCGGGCATCAGTGCCTTTGCTGCCGCATTGGGCGTTGGGTACAGGATCGTTTCTGTAATCTTTTTACCCGCCTCAGCATCCAGCAAATAGTTAATGAATGCATGGGCATTTTTCGGGTGCGGCGCACCCTTTGGAATGCACAGATTGTCCGAGTTCAACTGACTGCCTTCCTTGGGAATGGCAAAGCCAATGTCGGGGTCCTCCGTCATAATCTGGGCAATGTCGCCATTATACTCAAGCACAAGATCTACCTCGCCCTTCAGCAATAGATCCTGCCCATTGTCTTCATGGAAGGATTTAATGTTTGGCTTTTGCCTGATCATCATCGCTTCAATCATTTTGATATCAGCGTCGGTCAGGCCGTTGACCGATTTACCCATATATTTGCCATATAGCCGGAACATGTCGCCAGCCTCGGACAGCACAGCAATACGCCCCTTATATTCATCGCTGTCGAATAGGACTTTCCAGCTATCGGGCACCGACTTCACCTTGGACTTGCGGTATCCAATGCCAAGCGCCAGCCAAGTATAAGGCATGGAATATTTGCGCGCCGGATCATAAGGCACGTCCTGATACGCAGGCGCGATGTTCTTAAAATTGGGGATCTGCGCCTTGTCGATTTCAACCAACATATCCGCGGCGGCCATGCGCTCAACAAAGTCGTTGGATGGCACGATAACGTCATAACCTGGGTTGCCAGCACGTAGCTTGGCAAACAATTCGTCATTGCTGGCGAACAAGGTCATGTTCACGTCAACGCCAGCGCTGTCCTTGTAATCTTCCAACGTGGTCTCACCAATATAGGTGTCCCAGTTATAAAAGTTCAGCTTGGCCTCCTCGCCATTGGCAAGCTTTGCCGCTTCTTTCTCGCCGCATCCAGCAAGCGCACCGGTTAATGAAAATCCGACAGCTGCAACGCCCATGCCCTTGAGCATGGCGCGCCGATTGCTAACTGCATGCAAAAACGTCTTGAAATCCATAGCTAATCTCCCACTAAGGCCCCATTTGAGACGCGGTCATGCTGGACTAATATCAGGGCTTCGAAAAGCCCTTTTTTTCCATGTTTTGCGGCGTAATTTAGTTGCGACACATCGCAATTATTTTGCACCGCAACATAATTATTTGGCACCCGTCTTTGCTTCTGCATCGACCGCCGCTTGAACAGCCTTGTAAAAAGCTTCCCGCTGTACGCCGACCGTATTGGGGTCAGTCGCCTTGGTCCAGTTACTGTTCGAAGCGATCACAAGGTTACGTTTGGGGTCAATGAAGATACCTTGCCCGAAAATGCCTTGGGCGGCGTAACTACCGTCATCATTGGTCCAATATTGATAGCCATAGCCCTTACCGGGCATGCCGATGTCGGCTTGCTTGCTAGTCGCAGGTGCGATCCAGTTATCGGGCAAGATGCTTGCGCCATTGACCTTCGCTCCGCCCAACATAAACACGCCAAAACGTGCGTAATCGCGCGTTGATGCCTGAATACAGCAGCCACTGATTTCATGGCCAGTCGCACCCAATAGCCAGCTCGCATCCTGTTCCATGCCAAATGGCGCCCATAGCTTCTCGGACAGATAAGCGGACAAGGTCTTCTTTGTCGCAGAGCTGACCAACACGCCGATCAAATTGGTTTCGCCAGTTTTGTAGACCCATTTTGTGCCAGCAGGCGCCTCACGCGGCAATTTGCGCATATAGCTGACGGTTACGTCCATGCCATTTTCGGCCTTATGCGTGTTGAACAAGGCGACATCGGACTTCGGGTCTTCATAATCCTCATTCCATTTGACGCCCGATGTCATCGTCAGCAATTGTTCGATGGTGACGTCATCATAAGCCGAGCCCTTCAGATCAGGGATATAGGCAGAAACCTTGTCATCGATGCTTTTGATGTAGCCGTCTTTTATCGCCGCGCCGACCAAGGTTGAAGTGAAGGATTTCGCGACAGAGAAGCTCGTCCATTTACCCTCTGCGCCAAAATTGAGACCATATTTTTCCATCCGCACTTTGCCGTCGTGGATGATCACCAGCCCCGCGGTGCGTTGCGCTTTCATATAGGCATCAACATCAGTAGCTATCGTCAGCGGCGTGCCTTGGGGCAAAGGATATACCTTGTCGCCTTTCGCAATGATATTCGCTTTGGCAAGGATGGGGATCCGGTCCATCGTGCGAAACGCGGCGTCGCGTTGCTCTACGCTCCAGAAAAGCACATTAGCGTCCGTGGGTAGATGGGAGATGAGCGCTTTCATATCCTTGTCCGCGCTGACCCAAAAACCGCCCGCTGCCGATGCGATGACTAACAAAGCCCCGAATATCCATTTTGTCATCCTGCTCCCCCAACATTTTATCTTTTGGTCAAAGTGAACAGCGCAACATTGATGCCGCCGCACTTGGATCCACTTCCGCAATACATCAGATAATGGCGCCAAAGCGAAGTAAATTTATCGCCAAAGCCCGTTGCTAAAATTCATTGTGCAAACGACGGCAGTCATTGCGAAAGACCATAGCGCGCCTTATGTGTATAATACACGCCCCGTAAGGGCTGGATTTCTAGGCATTATGCCAAGTGGAGGAGTTCGTTAAATGCGTAAAACCTTTTTAAAATTTATTCTGGTGCCCGTTGCTGCGGCATCCTTAGCCGGATGTGGTATCAACAGCATTCCGACGGCTGAAGAAAATGCCAAGGCGAAATGGGCCGATGTGCAAGCCGCGTTTCAAGAGCGGGCTAACCTCATTCCCAACCTCGCCAATATCGTCAAAGGCGCGGCTGCGCAGGAAAACAAGACTCTGACGGAAGTCATACAGGCGCGTGCGCAAGCAACCTCGCCCAATATTCAGGTCAACCCTGAAGACTTAAACGATCCTGCAAAGATGAGAGCATTTCAAGCGGCGCAAAACCAGTTGTCGGGAAGCCTTTCACGCTTGCTGGTTTCGGTTGAGCAATATCCGCAGTTGAAAAGCCAAGAAGGCTATTTGAAATTGCAAGACCAATTGGAAGGTCAGGAAAACCGCGTACGCATTACGCTGCGCGATTATAATGAAGCGGTGCGTGGGTATAACACCACCATCCGAACATTCCCCGACATCATTGGTGCAAAAATTATCCATGGCGCAAAGCCGATGGTTCCCTATCAAGCCACAACACAAGGTGCCGAGACCGCACCAACGCTGGATATGGCGCCCGCTACATAACGCCCATTTAGGGAATTGAATATGAACAAGGCCCTTGGCCTGATGATTGCGGTGCTGCTGGCCGTCACCGGCCAAGCAGCAACTGCCCAGAATTTTCCGAAGCTGACGGGTCGTGTGGTGGATCAAGCAGATCTGCTTGATCCACAGCAAGAGGCCGCGCTCACCGCCAAGCTGGCGGGGCTGGAAACCCGCACCAAGCGGCAATTGGTAGTGGCAACGCTGAGCAGCCTCGAAGGCTACGAGATATCCGATTATGGCTACCG
>JAIOYN010000122.1 GCA_021741065.1 Sphingomonadaceae bacterium
TACTGCGCGATTACCATGCCGAAAACATCATGCTGCTGGAAGATGGCCAACAGGGGATAATTGATTTTCAGGACGCTTTGGTCGGTCATCCGGCCTATGATCTGGTGTCCTTGCTGCAAGACGCGCGGCGCGACGTTTCGCCTGCGTTGGAAGCCGAGATGCTGGCTTATTATCATGCCACGGCAAAACCCGGTGCCGATTTTGACGCGCATTATGCCTTGTTGGGCGCGCAGCGGAATACCAAGATTATCGGCATATTCACGCGTCTGTGGAAACGAGATGGCAAGGCGCGCTATCTGTCATTCTTGCCGCGCATGTGGGCGCTGCTGGAACGTGATTTGGCCCATCCGGCCCTAGCGCCGGTCAAACTTTGGTTCGACACGCATATCCCTTCGGACTTGCGCCATAAAATGCCCACGGAATTGCACATCGATGGTTAAGCATGTGGATACAGCGATGATCATGGCGGCGGGTAAAGGGACGCGGATGATGCCCCTGACCGCCGACCGGCCAAAGCCCCTGATCGAAGTGGGCGGCGTTGCGTTGATCGATCATGTGCTGGACCATTTGCGCGAAGCCGGCGTCGGTAAAATTGTCGCCAACGTCCATTATCTCGCCGAACAAATAGAGCAGCATTTGGCAGCGTCAGCGGCGGATTTAGATGTGCGCATTTCCGACGAGCGTGCGTTGTTGCGCGATACAGGCGGCGGCTTGGTGCATGCGTTGCCGCTCATTTCCGATGATCCCTTCATTTGTGTCAACGCCGACAATTGGTGGGCCAATGCGGGCGACAATGCGATCTCGCAGCTCATGACGCATTGGGATGATAGCCGCATGGATGTGCTCATGCTCCTCATTCCCCTAGAGGCCGCGTATAATAGCCAAGGCATTGGTGATTTTAACATGGATGCAGATGGCAGACTGTCCCGTCGTCAGGGCGATGCGCCTTCGTCTTATGTGTGGACTGGCATTCAAATGTTGTCGAAGCGCCTCATTGTTGATCCGCCTGCGGACGTGTTCTCAACCAATATATTCTGGGATCGCGCTATAGCCCAAGGTCGTTGCATGGGCATATTACATGATGGCCTGTGGTTCGACGTCGGCTATCCAGCGGCAATTGCGGCAACGGAAGCGAAGTTGGCGGAACAATATGGAGGATAAGGCCATCGCCCCGCGTGCCCATGTGTTTAACGTACCATTGGGCAATGACCTATGCGATGTCACCGCACAATGGATTTTGCAGTCGGCGGCCGCAGACCCGCTGGCGATCAGCAACAGCATACTCCTCCTACCGAACAACCGCGCAATCAAGGCAATGACGGAGGCTTTTGTCCGGCAGGCAGCACCGGGTATGCTGTTGCCGCGCATGGTTGCCGTGGGTGACATTCAATTGGACGAAGCCTTGGGGCCGATGCTTGATCCCATAGAGGCGGGCAGCACAATATGGCCCGCCACTGCGCCGTTTGAACGGCTGATGCTGTTGGCGCAGCTCGTCAAAGACTATCAGCCCGGAGATGCACCGTTTTCGCCTGCTGAAGCATTGCGACTTGCGCGCAAATTGGCAGAATTGATCGATGCGCTTGAGGTTGATCTGGTCGATTTCAGCGATTTCGCAGATATTAAAATTGAGGCTGATTTGGCCGGGCATTGGCAAGATGCCTATGCGCGGCTTTTGCAGATATTGCCCGCATATCGGGCGGCGTTAACCGCGCGCAAATTGATGGGCCCCGCCGAACGCCGGAACCATTTGCTGGCGGCGCTTGAGCAGCGTTTAGCGCAAAATGTGGATATGCCTCCGATCATAGCGGTGGGGATTACGACGTCGGCAAAGGCTGTGGCTCGCGTGCTGCGCCGTGTCGCACGTATGCCGAACGGGCACGTTATCTTGCCGGGCGTTGACCTTGACCTGCCCGATGCGCGTTGGGATGATCTATCGCCACCTAATGACGATAGCCCCAGCTTTGGCCGCCGTCATAATGTCGAGGTTCATCCGCAGTTTCATTTGAAACATTTGCTGGACCTCATGGGTATCGACCGCAGCGAAATTAGGGTTCTTCCGACCGCCAAGTCGGTGCCAGAAGCCGCAACGATTTCGGAGATATTCTGCCTGCCGGAACATAGCGTTCACTGGCAAGGCCTGCCGCCATTGAGCAAAATTCTTCCGCATGCAAAATGGCTGGAGGCGGAAGATAGTGCACAAGAAGCCAAGGCCATCGCAGTGCGCATCCGAGGGGCGTTGGAGGTCGACGGAAAGCGGATTGCCCTTATTACGCCAGATCGCGAATTGGCGGTGCGGGTCGCTGGGCAGTTGCATAGATGGGGTATAGACGTTGACGACAGCGCCGGCATACCCTTGCTGCAAACGCCGCCGGGCACGCTTACATTGGCGCTCATAGATGCAATATCGAGCCGCTTTTCCGCGTCGAGCATATTGGCCATTGCCAAGCATCCCTTGGTATTTGCCGGCACGGAAAGGCTCGACTGGTTGGACCATGTGCGGCAGCTTGATCTTGCATTGCGTGGCACCGCAAGCGGCATTGGATTAAAGGCGATCACAGAGCGGCTACAAACGGCGCATAAGCCAAATGCAGATCTTATCGCATATTGGTCTGGCGTACTGGCGTTGTTGGCACCACTTGAGGGCGCCGATGGTCAACCATTTGAGGATGTTCTTGCCATATTACGCGATGTTGCAACCACGCTTACCGATGGTGCAATCTGGCGCGGCGCAAGTGGCCGCGAACTGGCACGAAATTGGGAGGAGGTCAGTTCGAGCAATCTGTCGACGCTTGGCCGTGTCGACGCAACGGGTTTGGTTGGGACATTCAAGGAAATATTCTCCGGCGCGGTTGTGCGCCCGCCTTATGGTGGGCACCCCCGAGTCGTGATTTACGGCCTGTTAGAGGCGCGACTACAACAGGCAGACTTTCTTATTTGTTCAGGCTTGAACGAGGGCACATGGCCGCAAATTGCGCAGCCTGACCCGTGGTTGGCCCCTGCCATCCGTCGCCACTTAAAGCTGCCGACATTGGATCGAAATATCGGCCTGTCGGCGCATGACTTGGCGATGGCCTTGGGCGCGCAAGAGGTGTTGTTGACCCGCGCGCGGCGTGATCGTGGCGGGCCAACGGTCGCGTCGCGTTTTCTGCTGCGGATTAAAGCGCTGATGGGCACGGCGCTTGTGGCCGATGCGGCACTGTTGTCATGGGCCGATGCACTGGATCGTCCAGATGGAAAGGAACCCTTTGCCACGCGGCCGCTGCCAATGCCAAACGCGGCGCAGCGTTTAGTTTCCTTGTCCGTCACCGACTTTGATCAGTTGAAATCGGATCCTTATTCCTTTTACGCCAAGCGTATCTTGGGACTTCCCGTGTTGGAAAAGGTTGATGCCGAACCCAGTTTTGCTTGGCGCGGCAGTCTGGTGCACGACATATTGGAAAAATGGTTCACGCACGACGATTGCGCGGTTGATAAGCTTGTCGCACGCGCCGATGCGTTGCTGGCGCAGGAGGCGAGCGATCCCTTGCTGCGCACATTATGGCAGCCGCGCATTGCCGCCGGTCTGCGCTGGGTGGCCGAGGAAACCAAGCGCCTGATGACCGAGCAGGGCCGCGTTGTTGCGGTTGCCGAGCAACCCGGCACTATCCATCTCAAAGGTATCGCCGTTAAAGGGCGGGTGGACCGTATTGACCGAACCGCAGATGGCGACTTGGTCATCATCGACTATAAAACGGGTATTCCACCGACGACCAAGCAAGTGAATGCGGGCTTTGCGCTGCAACTGGGCCTCATCGGTTATATGGCGGAACAGCTTGCTATCAAAGGGGTGTCCGGCACAGCGAGCCATTTCGAATATTGGAGCCTTGCCAAAAAGAAGGATATTTTTGGCCACATTGTGGTGCCCACAAGCACACGCGCGGTCGATAACAAGCCTGAACGCGCAGACTTTATCGCCTTTGCGGTTCAACACGCGGAAGAGGCGATCGGCAAATGGATATTGGGTGAAGCGCCATTTACCGCGAAGCTGCACCCCGAATTCGCTCTTTATGGCGATTATGATCAATTGATGCGTTTGCAGGAATGGAATGGGCGTCAGGCAATAATCGAGGACGCGGCATGAGTGCAGAACCCAAAAAGCTGCATCCCTTAATCTCCGCGCAAGCCAGCGCGGTTGTTCCGCGCGACAATATTTGGCTCAGCGCGTCGGCAGGCACGGGTAAAACGCAAGTGTTGACGGCACGCGTCATCCGGCTGTTGCTGGAAAATGATGTTGAGCCGGAAAATTTGCTCTGCATCACATTCACCAAGGCTGGCGCGTCCGAAATGGCGGACCGTATCAACCGGCTTTTAGCGACATGGGTGCAGATGGACGGCACCGCGCTTGGCGAAGACCTAAAAGCAATTGGTGCCGATTACAGCCCCGAAGCACGCAACAAAGCGCGGCAGTTGTTCGCCAAGGTTTTGGATGCGCCCGGCGGTGGGTTGCAGATTTTAACCATCCACAGCTTCTGCCAATCCTTGCTCGGTAGCTTTCCGGAAGAGGCCGGCCTTGTGCCGGGTTTCAAGCCAATTGAAGGCCGCGAACAGCGTGAATTGCTAGATACGGCGCTGGCGAATTTGGTTTTGGATGCCGAAGCGCGCAGCGACGGCAGGATGATTAAAAGTTTGCAGGAACTGAGCGTCAACATGGGTGAGGAGGGCGCCTTACGCTTCTTGCATCGTACCGCCGCGGCCCCCGATATGATGGCCTTAATCCCCGATGATGCAGGGGCCGTTGTCTGGGCGCGGCGATTGGCGGATGTCACCTTTTCCGGACCCGTTGAGGATATGTTGGCGGCCGCGTTTGCCGACGCACAGATCCCGTGCGCGGACATGCAATCCATTATCGACGCCAATCTTTTGTGGGGCGACAATAAAGCGGACAGCCGTGGCGGCAAGCGTGCAGCGGTGCTGCAGAACTGGTTGTCGCGTTCTCCGGCAGAGCGAGCTGCTTCATTCACGGAGCTGCATGGTTGCTGGTCAACGAAGGACGGCGGAATGCAAGTGGCGTCGAGAGGCTTCACCCCGCTGACCGAAGCCTATAAGGCGCTTGCATCTGAGATGT
Source organism: Sphingomonadaceae bacterium (assembly GCA_021741065.1). GTDB lineage: Bacteria > Pseudomonadota > Alphaproteobacteria > Sphingomonadales > Sphingomonadaceae > Sphingorhabdus_B. The sequence goes on from JAIOYN010000122.1 coordinate 5,105, forward strand.
TTGAATGGACCAACCAGTTGATGGGGCAGGTTGTGCGCGCGCAATATGCCGATAGGCTGGCACGCGCATTGTTGGTGGGCAAAGAATTTGCTGCGCAATATAGCAAAGCGAAACATGCGCTTGGTGCGGTCGATTTCGATGACATGATCCGCCGCACGGCGGCGTTGCTGCAACATGGCCAGATGGCAGATTGGGTGCGGTTTAAGCTGGATCGGCAGATCGATCACATATTGGTCGATGAGGCGCAAGATACCAACGCAGCGCAGTGGGAGATTATTGGTTCGCTCACGGGGGATTTTTACAGTGGCATGGGCGTGAAGCCCGACAAGATACGCACGTTATTCTCCGTCGGCGATTTTAAACAGGCCATTTACGGGTTCCAAGGGACCGCGCCCGAACGCTATGAAGCCGCCGGCACCTATTTCGCCAAGCGTATCGATGATGCGGGGGCGGAGTTGAACCAGCTTACCCTGTCGCAAAGCTTCCGTTCTACGCCGCCAATTCTTGATTTCGTAAATGCCGTCATCGAAGAAGCTGGGCCAGAAAGCTTTGGCGTGAGCGGTGAAATCGCCGCGCATTATAGCGATAAGCCGCACATCGGCATGGTCGAGCTCTTGGAACCCATTTCTGCCAAACCCAATGGGCCGGATGACAGC
>JAIOYN010000123.1 GCA_021741065.1 Sphingomonadaceae bacterium
CGCCGCGTAGTGTCCTGACTTCAAGCGCGTTCCATGCCGGCTTAGTCAGAAAATTGCGCAATGTGCGACGGGTAACTGGCGCGTGGTCAATGTGGGTGAAATAATTCAACGGTTCCAGCATTGCGTCCAACTGTGCAATCAGGCCGTCCAATTCGAACTGCGTGGCAGGTGGTTCCAAATCTGTTTTGGGCGGGCTCGCGAGCGTCTGCGTTTTCGACCATTCATAGGCGCACAGAATGACCGCTTGCGCCAAATTTAGCGAACCAAATTCAGGATTAATTGGCACTGTAATGATAGCGCGGGCAACATTGACCTCGTCGCTGTCCAAGCCTGATCTTTCGGCCCCGAATAAAATCGCACTTCGTCCCGTGTTTCTGAAGACCTCTCGGGCGGCCACTTCGGGCGTGATAACTGGCTTGGTAACGCCGCGCTTGCGCACCGTTGTCGCATAAACATGGGCAATGTCCGCGGTTGCCTCCGCCAGCGTCGGAAAAACTTGGGCGTTCGCCAACACAATGTCCGCACCCGATGCCGCTGGACCTGCATTGGGGTTGGGCCATCCGTCGCGCGGGGCGACAAGACGCATTTCGGTCAAGCCGAAGTTGAGCATGGCGCGCGCCGCTTTACCGATATTTTCGCCCAATTGCGGACGACAAAGAATGATGATCGGCGGCGCGCTCATTTCCGAGCCGCTTCAACCACGCTTCCGGCGAAATCCTCAAAATCCTTGGCTTCGCTAAAGTCCTTATAAACCGACGCGAAGCGGATATAGGCAACGCTATCCAGCGCCTTCAGACCATCCATGACTAATTCGCCAATGCGTTTGGATTCGATTTCGCTTTCACCCAAGGTTTCAAGCTGGCGCTGGATCGCGGACGCGAGCTTTTCGATTTGGGTATTGTCTACCGGGCGCTTTCGGCACGCGACCGATAGTGAACGTTCCAGCTTCTCTCTGTCGAAAGGTTCGCGTTTGCCTTCGCTTTTGATCACCACCAACTCACGCAGCTGAATGCGCTCAAAGGTTGTGAAGCGCCCGCCGCAACCCTCGCACTGCCGCCGACGGCGAATCGCGCTATTGTCTTCAGTCGGACGGCTGTCCTTTACCTGGCTATCTTCATGTCCGCAAAATGGGCAGCGCAATTACTTTTCCTGGTTCTTTTTCTTGTTCACATGACGGTATGCGACGATGCCTGCACCAATCAATGCGCCGGTGGCAAGTCCGATTGGAGCGATAATCCCGGCGGCTGCGCCAATCGCGGCACCGCCAGCAACCTTCTTAACTGTGTCTTGATCGGCGAGATGCTTGCCGGTGTGAAACGCATCTTTGGTAGCGCCCCACAACTCGTCGGCAGCCTCACCGACATAATGCTTGGCTTGGTTGGGGAAGCTTTCGGCCGCAAGCTGCTCAGGCGTTTTGGCTCCACACTGCGGGCAGAACTTCATCCCTTCGCTATACTCAGCATTACACTCGTTACAAAATCCCATGGTTATTTCCCTTCTGTGTATTAGATGGGTAAGTCACCTATATAATTCAAGATGGATAGATTGGGAAGCGGCTGCACAATTCGCGCACACGAAGGCGGACCTCGGCCTCAACCGCTGCATCGCCGTGCTCGCCCTTTTGACTCAGACCTTCAAGCACGTCAGAGATCATGTGGCCGATCTCCCGGAATTCAGCTACACCGAAACCGCGTGTCGTTCCAGCAGGCGACCCAACGCGAATACCGCTGGTTTTCATTGGCGGCAGCGGATCATTAGGAATGCCGTTTTTGTTGCAAGTGATTGCCGCACGTTCCAACGCCTCGTCAGCATCGCGCCCTGTAATGCCGAGCGGGGTTAGGTCGACCAATGCCAAATGCGTATCGGTGCCGCCAGAAACCAGATTAGCGCCGCGCTCATGCAGCGTTGCCGCCAACGCCTTTGCATTGGCGATGGTCGCTGCGGCATAAGTTATGAAATCGGGGCGAAGCGCCTCACCAAAAGCGACAGCCTTGGCGGCAATGACATGCATCAATGGACCGCCCTGAAGGCCCGGGAAGACCGCAGAGTTGATCTTCTTGGCGATGGCTTCGTCATTGGTCATGATCATGCCGCCACGGGGCCCCCGGAGCGTTTTATGGGTGGTGTTGGTCACGACATGGGCATGTTCAAGCGGGTTAGGGTGAACGCCGCCAGCAACCAAGCCAGCAAAATGCGCCATATCCACATGGAAGATCGCGCCGACTTCGTCAGCAATAGCGCGGAAGCGGGCGAAATCGATGATACGTGGATAAGCAGAGCCTCCAGCTATAATGATTTTTGGACGATGTTCCTTGGCAAGACGCTCTACTTCTTCGAAATCAATAAGATGTGTTTCAGGATTGACGCCGAATTGCACCGCATTGAACCATTTGCCTGACATGGCCGCCTTTGCGCCGTGCGTCAAATGGCCACCTGCATCAAGGCTCATACCCAGTATCGTCTCGCCTGGTTTTACAAGAGCAAGCATGACCGCGCCATTTGCCTGCGCCCCGGAATGCGGCTGGACGTTGGCAAAGCCAGCATTGAAAAGCTTCTTGGCGCGTTCGATGGCTAATGTTTCAACTTCGTCTGAGGGCGCACAGCCCTGGTAATAACGCTTGCCGGGATACCCTTCGGCATATTTGTTGGTGAAGACCGACCCCTGCGCCTCGAGCACGGCTCTCGATACGATGTTTTCGGACGCGATCAACTCGATCTGGTTCTGTTCGCGGTCTAGTTCACGGGTAAGGCCGGCAAATACTTCAGCATCTGTTCCGGCCAAACCACGTGTAAAAAAGCCGTCTGGCTGAACATCGGAAAGATCGTGTGCGGGGCGCGTGCTCATGCTGGTTCCTTAGTCATGATGGGGTTGGATAACTTATCAACGCGCCGTTGGTGCCTGTCGCCACCAAATTCGGTTGAGAGAAATGCATCAATGCAGGCCTTCGCCATTTCAATTCCGATCAGGCGCGCGCCCATGGCAATGACATTTGCGTCATTATGTTCGCGGGACAAGCGTGCCGAAAGTGGTTCAGATACAAGAGCGGCGCGCGCCGCAGGGTTGCGGTTTACCGCGATGGAAATACCAATGCCCGATCCGCATAAGGCCACACCGCGTTCCACCGAACGATCGGCAATTGCGCTTGCGAGCCTGTATCCATAATCGGGATAGTCAACGGACGCTTCGTCATGTGGACCAATGTCGGCGACATCATGCCCAGCAGCACGCAGATATTCAGCTAGCGCTGATTTCAGCGCGAGAGCAGCATGATCTGAGGCGATGGCGATACGCATGGCACTTCCTGTAGCAGCTTGAGTCGAACTATGCCTGCCCTATGGGAGCGCGCCGCAAAATGCCATGCCGAATTTCCGCGATTGCGCAGCTTATCCACCGTCTTTATGGGTAAGATCATGCTGAATGCCATATTGTCCATCGCCATGCTGTCTGCGTTCCTATTACTCTATGGTGCATGGAAACGCTGGCGGCGGGACGGCGCTAGCCAACAGATGTGGCTGATGGTCGCGGCGGCCTTGGTGATATTCGCCAATGTAGCGATTTGGGTGGTGCCCGATGAAAAGGGGCAATCACTGGTAACGGGCGCGGCGGACACGCCCTGAAACCATCGCAGAATAACCGAATTGGAACCTTTGCATCGACAGCTTCAGGGCGATCAAAATCACTTAATAGGGCAGTTCGGGTCCAAGCGGAAATCTAAATAGCCGTTCACCGACGCCATCAGCAATTCCATTTCATTTTCGAAGAAATGGTTCGCACGCGGAATTTCATCATGATGGATGGTGATGTGCCGCTGCGTCCGCAATTTATCGACAAGCTTTTGTACCGCGTTCGGAGTCACAACCTCATCATTCACGCCTTGAATGATGATACCCGATGATGGGCAGGGGGCTAGAAAGCTGAAATCATACATGTTGGCTGGCGGGGCAACGGATATAAAACCACGGATTTCGGGACGCCGCATCAAAAGTTGCATTCCGATCCACGCGCCAAAACTGAAACCTGCGATCCATGTGGTCGAAGCCTCAGGGTGAAAGCTTTGGACCCAATCGAGCGCGGAAGCTGCGTCAGACAATTCACCGATACCATTGTCAAATTCGCCTTCGCTTCGGCCAACGCCGCGAAAGTTGAAGCGCAAGACACCAAAACCGCGCGCCACGAAGGTTTTGTAAAGCTGTTGCGTGATGCGGTCATTCATTGTCCCGCCCGCTTGCGGGTGCGGATGCAATATCATTGCAATTGGTGCTCGTGGGCGTGGCGGGGGCGAAAAACGAGCTTCTAGGCGACCTTCTGGACCGGGAATAGCAATGGCAGGCATATAAAATTTCGTTTCTAAGATTGTGTGCCGAGCTTTACTCGACGGTTCGGGCTTTGCAGGAATTGGAAGCGCTATATAGAAGCAGTGACGATTTTCGCAACTGTCATGGAAATTATGCCCGACCAAAGCCGCATTTATCTTGATCATGCCGCCACGACGCCCGTCATTCCGCCGGCGCGTGCGGCGATGGCTGAAGCCATGGCGCATTGGGCTAATCCGTCGTCGCCGCATCGAGAGGGCAGGGCAGCTCGCTTTGCGCTTGAGGACGCACGTAGTCGGATTGCAGCCGCACTGAATTGGGATGGTGAAGTCATCCTGACGAGCGGAGCTAGCGAAGCAATTGCGCTGGGGCTTCGTGGCACGGCGGCGGCGGCGAGTGCGGTGGAGCATGATGCGGTGCTGGCCGTGGCTGGACCGGACCGTTTGCCGGTAGGAACTGGTGGACAGGTCCATGTCAGTGCAATTACTGACAACGCACGATTTGCTATTCAATCGGTGAATAATGAAACCGGTGTTATACAACCCATGGCGGAGATTGCAGGCGCTGTGCGCGATGTTGGCGGCATATTCTTCGCCGATTGTTCGCAGAGCGCTGGAAAACTGCGGCTTCCCGATGCTGATATGATTGCGGTTTCGGCGCATAAATTTGGCGGGCCGCCGGGTATGGGGGCATTGCTCGTACGCAATCTTGGATTGCTGTCACCAACTGGAGGGCAGGAGCAAGGCTATCGGCGCGGGACAGAGAATTTGCCTGCGGCGATCGGATTCGCAGCGGCGCTTGAGGCGGGTTTTGCATGGATGGAAGACGCGGTCCGCCTACGCAAAATATTGGAAGATGCCGTTGTCGAATCTGGTGGCATTGTCGTTGCGTCGGAGAGCAACCGGCTCGCAACCATCGGCAGTTACCGTATGCCAGGCGTTGCCGCGTCGAGCCAGCTTATCAACTTTGACATGGCGGGGATCGCGGTTTCTGCTGGCAGCGCCTGCTCATCAGGGACGCTGAAAACCAGCCATGTTTTGGGGGCGATGGGATGGGATGATAAATCCGCGTCTGAAGTCATCCGCGTCAGCTTTGGCGCTACTACGAATGACGTTGCTATAACGCGCTCCATCGAAGTCTGGCGCAGCATTTCCGTCCGCGCAAAAGCCACATGATCTATCTAGACTATCAAGCCACAACGCCACCCGCACCCGAAGCCTTCGCGGCTATGGAGCCGTTGCTTAAGACCGGATTTGCGAACCCACACAGCGCGCATGCAGCGGGCAGGG
>JAIOYN010000124.1 GCA_021741065.1 Sphingomonadaceae bacterium
CTGCGCACTTTGCCCAAAGGGCATTGGAGTGGGCCAGTCCAGTCCGGCTTTGGCTGGCATGCCGTCCGCGTCCGCGATATGGTAGCGTCAGGGACACCACCTTTGCCCGACATCCGTCAGCGCGTGTCCAACGACTGGCGGACAGAAACGCAGACCACACGCGAAGCAGCCGCTTATCAGGCACTGCTCGACGGATATGACATTCGTATCGCCAAGCCGTGATCGTCCGCTTTCTCCTTTTGCTCTTGCTCGCGACGGGCTTTACGTCGGTTGCCCGCGCGGATGACTTGCAACCGGGCTATTTGGAAATACGCGAGCGGGAAAACGCCGCCCACCAATATAAAATCACATGGAAAGCACCCATCCGGCCCGGCCTTGCCGCGCGGGTCGTGCCGATATTCCCGCGCGATTGCATAGCAACCGAACCGGTACGCACTGTGGACGCCGCCGCTTTGCTGGCGCGGTGGGACATTGAATGCGACGCGACTTTGGCGGGCCGTTCGGTCCGCTTAAGCGGTATGGAAAACACACCAGCCGACGCCTTGCTGCGCTACCAATCCACCAATGGGATCACGCAAGCCGCGCGGCTAACGCCCGCCAGCCCATCGGCTGTGATCCTGCAAAAGGCCGACCGATGGCAGGTCGCCCGAACCTATTTTGTGACCGGCGTCGAACATATTTTGATGGGATATGACCATTTATTGTTCGTGCTGTGCCTTGTGCTTTTGCTTAACGGTGCATGGCGCGTCGCGGCAACGGTGACGGCGTTTACGATAGCGCATTCGCTCACCTTGGTGGCCACAACGCTTGAACTTATCAGCGTTCCTGGTCCGCCAGTTGAGGCTACAATCGCCTTATCGATTGTCTTCCTCGCCGTCGAAATCGTGAAGCGCAAACCCGGTGAGTTACGCTTGTCAGAGCGTTTTCCATGGGTCGTCGCTTTTCTATTTGGCTTGCTCCATGGCTTTGGCTTTGCAGGCGCATTGGCCGAAATCGGATTGCCGCAGGGCGAAGTCCCCATGGCATTGCTGACCTTCAATCTGGGCGTTGAGGCGGGTCAGCTTGTCATCGTCGCGGTGGCGATGTTGGTCTTATGGGCGCTCCGTTGCGTGCACGCGCTCTACGCCGCCCGCGTTCAGCTGGTCAGCGCTTATGCCATTGGCGGCATAGCCGTTATGTGGTTGCTACAACGCGTCCTGCCCGCTTGAGCGGCAGGCAAAGGCGACTTAGCTGCTTTTGGGGTAACGCGTGCCCTAAAAAGCCGCTAAGCCAAGGGTCAAGCGCAGTTGGGGGAAAATGGCATGGCGGTTTTGCAGCAGGGACAGGGCCTGATCGGCATTGCATTGATCCTGACATTGGCGTGGGCCTTGTCGGAAGATCGCGCCGCACGGCCATCATGGCGTTGGATATTCGGCGCGCTTTTTTTGCAAATTTCCCTCGCGCTGGCGGTCACCCGCGTGCCGTTCATCTGGACCTTAGTCGGCTATGCCAATAATGCCGTGGCGGCAGTGGAAAAGGCGACATTGGTCGGGTCCAGCTATATGTTCGGCTATACCGGCGGTGCGCCCATTCCCTTTGTTCTCAAGCCCGGCGTAGAACAGCCTGTCATCGTCGCATTTCAAATATTGCCGCTCATCATCGTCTTCTCCGCGCTTTCGGCCTTGTTGTGGCATTGGGGCATCTTGCGTGCAGCCGTTCGCGGCCTGTCTTGGGCGTTACGCAAGACCTTAGGGGTTAGCGGCGTTGTCGGGTTGGGCGGCGGCGCGACCATGTTTTTGGGCGTTGTAGAAACCCCTCTTGTTCTGCGGGCGTGGTTTGAGCGGATGAACCGCTCCGAATTGTTCATGATCATGGTGTTGATCATGGCCACAATCTCCGGCGCCATTCTTGTCCTTTATGCCACCACCTTGTCCAAGACGGTGCCGAACGCCGTGAGCCATATGATTGTCGCCTCGCTGATTTCCTTGCCCGCCGCCGTGCTCATTGCGCGCCTAATGGTCCCTGGCGACGGCAGCATGCGCGCGGAAGATGCCGACGCTGACCTGAAATATGAAAGCAGCATGGACGCGGTCATCAAAGGGACGATGGAGGGCATCCAATTGGTGCTGGCCGTCATCGCGATCATCATCGTCGTATTTGCCTTAGTCAATTTGACTGACCAGTTGCTGGCCCTGCTGCCCCAAGTGGATGCACAGGCCCTCACCCTCAAACGCATTTTTGGCTGGCTGTTCGCGCCGTTGATGTGGAGCATTGGCATTCCATGGGACCAAGCACCAGCGGCCGGCGCATTGATGGGCACAAAGACCATCCTCAACGAATATGTTGCCTATCTTGATCTCGCTGCCCTGCCCGCCGACAGCTTTGACGCGCGCAGCAAGCTTGTTATCACTTATGCCTTATGCGGCGTCGCCAACCTTGCCAGCGTCGGCCTGTTGGTATCGACCATCGCCACGCTTGCGCCAACACGGCGCGCAGAGGTCTCCGCTTTGGGCATGAAAAGCTGGGTCGCGGGCAATATGGCCTCTGCCATGACAGGTGCGGTTATTGGACTTGTCACCTTGGCCTGAGCCTAAGCGGATTGCAATTTGCTGTCGGGCGGCTTTGCCTCTAAGGCGCTGTGCAAGATAAGCCTGGGCTTAGGCTGCGGCGCCCATCACACCCCATGGATAACACAAGAATATGCCTTCTTACAAAGAGCCGTCGTTTCAAGAGCGGGCAGCCTTAGCCAATAAGGCGAAGCTAGACGCCGTTAACAAGCTGCGCGCAAAGCCGAAGCTGGACGAAGCAACACTTGCCGCACGGCGCGCCGCCGCCGAAGCGCGCGAACAGGCGCAAGCGAAAGCCCGCGCAGAGAAACTAGCTGCACGCGAACTGGAGAAAGCCGCGAAGCTGGAACGTGCGCAAATGTCATTAGAACCCGCTGTGCCGACAAAAACCGAAGAAGAACGCAAGCTGGAACGTGATGCCAAATATGCCGCCCGAAAAGGCCGCAAAGCCAAGAAATAGTGCGCGCTTGTCAGAAACCGACGAAACGGACATTACCTTCAACTGGTTCGCGCTGCCGCTCAAAGGCGTTCACCGCCGCCTCTTCGTCTCTATAACCAATGGCGATGCCGCAGAAGAAAATGTGACTTTCATCCGAAACGCCAATAAATTCCTTGATGAGCTTTGCATGCATGGCGAGGAATTCCTGAGGACAGGTGTCGAGCCCTTCTTCACGCAGCAATAACATGATCGTCTGAAGCCACATCCCGACATCCGACCATTGCGGCGAGCCCATGCGGCGGTCAAAATAGCACAGCAGCACCGCAGGGGCATTGAATGACATCACATTATTGCGAACAAAATCGCTGCGGGCATCGGCGTCAGAGCGACCGACGCCCATGGCCTGATACATGGATGCGCCGACTTGTTGAAGGCGCGCCTTACATTCCGGGATGACCTCTGGTGCTGACCATGAATATTCAGGCGGATCCTGCATCGGCGAAACCAGCATTTTCTGCTGCAGTTCCGCAAGCGGCGAGCCCGTCAGGATCGTTGCTTCCCATGGTTGAAAATTGCAACCCGACGGCGCCCATCGCGCCTTGTCCATCACCCGATGAAGCAACTCCAACGAGACGGTTTTGGGTGTAAACGCGCGGACAGAACGACGCGAAAGTACGGCTTGGCTGACAGTTAATTGGTTCATGCACGGTCCCCTGCATATCTAACGGCGATCGGTCAAGTCCAAGCAGCGTTTTTCTATTCAGGCCAAATTGTGTGATCACAAAGTTGTATAGTTTGTTGTATAGTATAAATTCGAAAATTACCATATTCCCAATATGTTGGTTGTATTGACCCGATTATATTTTACATCATTTTACAGGCATATAAGTCGCAACGTCAGTTTAGCTGATTTTGTAACTTTGTGTAAAATTCACTTGGTCGGGTAACACGACCCACATATCACTTTATGGAAATACCATGTAGTTCCAGACGGGCAGATATAGTGGCTCTCCCGCAGATGTTAACGGCGTGACAACATCAAATCTGTGCCATTGGTGCTGACGGGGAACACATAGCGACCAGCTAAGTTTCCAATCGGGCAAGTAGTATTAGTGGTTGCTTGACGGCCCACGGCATTGCTGGTGCGGTTCAGCTTGGCGTCATGTATCGTTCGTTAATTCGACACAGCTTATAGCACGTTGGCCGCTGTGACGGTCTAGTTGGATGACAATGTCGATCATTGACCGCGCGTAATCCATCGTTTCCTGACGACCAAGGCCAAGTCCGGCTTGCATACACATGAAGGCAATTTGTTCGAACGCGCCCCGGGGTGAATTAGCGTGCACGGTACTGATGGAGCCGGGGTGGCCTGTATTGATGGCCCGCAAAAACGTGACCGTTTCGCCGCCGCGCAATTCGCCAACAATCAATCGGTCCGGCCGCATACGCAGCGAAGCGCGCATAAGATCGTCCACCGTCACTCTCGCCTCACCTTGATCGCCGGCTACAGCGACTAAGCCAAGCGCATTGTCGCCGCTCAGCCTGATTTCAGGGGCGTCTTCAATGGAAATGACGCGCTCATGTTTCGGAATTTCCTTTAACAAAGCGTTCAGCAATGTTGTCTTGCCAGATGACGTTCCGCCAGAAATGAGGATCGTTTTGCGCGCCGCAACGGCCGCACGGAAAAAGCCCAAATAATCTTGTTCCTGCAAGAGTGACGTAAGCACAGAACTATCGTCAGCTACATTACGCACTGATGGAAGCGCGCTTTGTTCAAAATAGCTTTCCAGGGTCATGTCTTGTAACCGGTGTTTGCGGATCGCGAGCGCAACCTCCCCACGCGTTGCAGGCGGCAACACCATTTGCACGCGGGCACCGCCCGGCAATATAGCGGCAAGCAATGGACTTTCGCGGCTAACCCCTTGATGGTTGATGCGTGCGATCTGATTGGCAAGCCGCTCCAGCAACTGGCTATCAACCTCAGGGGCGTCGTGGCGCTCCATCTGTGCAACCCCAAGCCGCTCGATCCAAATTTCATGTGGCCGGTTCACCAATATCTCGGTCACGTCATCGCAAGCCAGCCAATCGCTAAATGGGGCTAGATAGCTGTTGAGATACACATTTGCGGCATCGCCAGCGATGGACGCGATGTGGTTCATTGCCCGTCGCCGTCGGTGCCCGAAAAATCGAGATCGCGGGCGATAAAGATGCGGATAGCCGTCCCTTGGGCAACTTTTACCGTGGGAGGGATGTTAATGTCCCGCTGCAAGGCAATTCCCGCAACGCTTTTGGCATCATCGGCTGTACGGACGATGACATCATTGCCGCCCTGCTGCAAAAGCCCAAGGCCGGATTGCACAACCGACAGCAATATCGCCGAACCAAAGCGCTTCAGGAAGTGGCTATCCACTTTACCCCCAAGGCCTGCCCGGCCAAGCGGATCGGTGACAGGCGAGCCGAGCGACACGGTCACGCCATCTGGGCGAGTCAGCCGTGTCCACACAATGAACGCGCGGGATTGTCCTGCAGCGAGGCCCGAGCGATACTGGCCAATCAAGCGACTGCCGCTTGGGATGAGCACCCGTCGGCCGTCAAAGCCC
>JAIOYN010000125.1 GCA_021741065.1 Sphingomonadaceae bacterium
GGCGCGCGCCGCAAAAATCAGTTCGGGAATGTCGGCGAGGTCGGTTCGTCCGCGTGTTGAAAAATCGACGGTGATGCGATGTTCGGACTCGGTGACCTCTTCAGGGCTGTTGAGGCGCAACACCCGATCATGGCCATAATAGTCGGTTACGGTCACAAACAAATCGAGCGGCTGGCTCGCGGGTAAAAGCGGCGCATCTGTGGCGCTCGCCGCCATCGCGTTCAGCGCGTCGAGCAATAGTTTTGAAAACACATTCCCGCCAAAGGGCGGCGCAAACCATCGGGCGCGGACAAAGCGGGACAGCTTGGCGGCGACTTCCTGCTGTGCCTCTTTCGCGACTGTCCGTTCAACCGCCCCGCCGCGTCGGCGCAAGACCATCCATGCAATCGGCGTCGCCCAAAATTTGGTGAAGCGCGACAGTGGGCGGGCGTCAGGATCAAGCAACACATCGACATCCGCCATATCCAGCCACATGTCGGTCAATGGCTCCAACGATTGGCCCGTGACGATAGCCTGCGAAAGGAAAATACCGTTGATACCGCCCGCGCTTGATCCGGCAATGATGTCCGTCAAAACGCGCAACTTTACGCCGCTCACCCGCGACATTTCCGTGAGCAGGTCGTGATAGACAATCTCGCTACGGCGGGCGGGCAGCGCGCCGTCATGAAAAGCGCGGCTCGCGCGGACCATATGCCAAATCTCGCGCGTGACGCCATGCATATAAATCGCAAGGCTGACCCCGCCATAACAAATGAGCGCCAGTCTGAGTTCTTTTTCGCGCATAGACATGATGTGGCATTAGGCCGCGTCGCGCGCAAGCGCTGATACTGCGTACTTATATCTTGAGTTCTTGATTTGTTCTGTTAGTTATTGGCCATGGCAAAGGCAAAACGCAAATATGTGTGTCAGGCATGCGGGTCTGAATCCAACCGTTGGCAGGGGCAGTGTGACGATTGTGGCGAATGGAACACTTTGGCGGAAGAAGCCAAGGCAACTGTTTTTGAGCTGAAGCATCATTTGCACTCGGGCGGCCGTGCGGTCGAACTGTCCGGATTGAATACAGACATTAAACTGCCGGAGCGCGCCTCGACCGGTATATCGGAATTTGACCGCGCACTGGGTGGTGGCCTTGTGCCGGGTTCGGCTACCTTGCTTGGCGGCGATCCGGGTATTGGTAAATCGACGTTACTGTTGCAAGCCGCCGCAAATCTTGCGCGGCGGGGCTTGGCTGTTGCGTATATTTCGGGCGAAGAAGCGGTTGACCAAGTGCGCTTGCGGGCTCGGCGGCTTGGCCTAGGCGATGCGCCGGTGCAGCTTGCCGCCGCAACTTCGGTGCGCGACATATTGACGACGATGGCCCAAGGCGCGCCGCCTGCTTTATTGGTCATCGATTCCATTCAAACCATGCACAGCGACCTTATTGAGGGCGCGCCGGGCACGGTCAGCCAAGTCCGCGCATCGGCGCAGGAGCTTATCCGCTTTGCCAAGGAACGCGGCACAGCGCTCATGCTCGTCGGCCATGTTACCAAGGACGGGACGATTGCCGGACCCCGCGTGCTGGAACATATGGTCGACACCGTATTGTCGTTTGAAGGCGAACGCAGCCATCAATATCGCATTTTGCGTGCCTCCAAAAACCGCTTTGGCGGGACCGACGAAATCGGCGTGTTTGCGATGGTGGAAGAAGGCCTGACCGAAGTTGGCAACCCCAGCGCCTTGTTCCTGACCGACCGCGCCGAGCAGGTCACAGGCGCAACGGTGTTCCCAGCGTTGGAGGGGACACGGCCCGTTCTCGTGGAAATTCAGGCGCTGACCGTGCGGCTATCCAGCGGAGCGACACCGCGCCGCGCTGTCGTTGGCTGGGACAGTGGTCGGCTTGCGATGATATTGGCGGTTTTGGAGGCGCGATGCGGCCTCAGTTTTTCAACCGCAGAGGTCTATCTCAACATCGCAGGTGGCTATCGCATTTCCGACCCTGCTGCCGATCTCGCGGTGGCAGCGGCCTTGGTTTCGGCTTTGGCGGAGCGGCCATTGCCGTCCGATGCGGTGCTTTTTGGCGAAGTGGCTTTGTCTGGCGAAATCCGCCCCGTCGCCCATGGTGCGTTGCGACTGAAGGAATCGGCAAAGCTTGGGTTCAGCCGCGCATTAGTGCCGCCGTCTGTGCAGGGGCAGGCCGGTATTTCCACGCAAGAGTTCCGCACGCTTGCCAATCTCGTTGACCATATGCTGGGACGCTCCTAAATCTGCTTCGAACGGTTTTAAAGGCAATAGGATCAGATGACAGCACTTGATATCATTGTCCTGTTCTTGTTGGGCAGCGGGGCCGCATTCGGCTTCTTACGCGGATTTGTGCAAGAGGCTCTGTCGATGATTGCCTGGGTGCTGATCATCTTCGCTGTTCGCATGTTCCATACACCCGCGACGGCGGCTTTGGCAGAGGCCGTGGGCTCTGGCTCCGGGGCGGCCGTGCTCGCCTTTTTGGCGCTTGCCATCGTCATCTTTGCCGTGGGCAAATGGATCGCGAAATCGATTGGGGCCAAAACGCGCAAATCGGTCTTGGGGCCAATTGACCGCGTGCTTGGGTTTGGTTTCGGTATGCTCAAGGGCTTGATTATCGCGACGCTCATCTTCCTGCTGTTCGTGATGGGATATGATGTGGTGTATGACGCGGATGAAGGGCGACCCGAGTGGATGACCAGTTCGCGGACATATCCGCTGCTCAACGCCAGCGGTGACGCCATGTCCGAATTTGTGCGTGCGCAACGTCTCGCCGCCGATAGTGCCGCCGAAACCGCGAACTGATGGACTCGGCGCTCTACAATCGGGATATCTTAAGGCTGGCAACATCTCTGGTCGCGGGGCATCGCCTTACAAACCCCGGCGGCACCGCCGAAGTGCGTTCGCCCTTATGCGGCAGCCGTATTCAAGCGGATGTTACGACAGACGCCGACGGAATATTATGTGCCCTTGCCCTACGCGCCAATGCCTGCGCGCTTGGGCAAGCTTCTGCGGCGATTTTGACGCAAAATGCCGTTGGCACAGCGATGACCGAAATCACCAAATTACGCGATGGCGTGGCGCAGGCGTTACAGGGGGCGGGCGATATGCCAAGCTGCTGGCCGGAACTCGCCTTGCTCGCGGCGGCAACTGATTATCCTTCGCGCCATGCCGCGATCTTATTGCCTTATGACGCGATCCTCTCTGCCGCCGCGCAGGCCAAAGAGAAAGTCTGATGGAAGAAACATCACACCACCTCGTCGCTGATGTGATGTTGGGCGGTGTGGTACTGCTCGGCGCGGCGCTATTGGCGGTGCTGATTTTCCGGCGTCTCGGCCTTGGCGCGGTGCTTGGCTATCTGGTCGCGGGCATTGCCATTGGGCCTGATGGCCTTGCGTTGATTGACGCGCCAGAGACGATATTGGCCTATTCCGAAATCGGTATCATCTTGCTGCTGTTCCTCGTCGGGCTAGAGCTATCGCCGAGCAGGCTGTGGCTGTTGCGACGTGACATTCTGTTGTTCGGGCCTTTACAGGTCATTTTGTGCGGCCTTGGCATGTTTGCCGTCATCCATTTCGCAATGCCAAGTTTTAGCTGGCAAGCCGCCTTAGTCCTTGGGTTGCCACTGGCATTGTCGTCCACCGCGCAGGTTTTGCCCTTGCTGCAATCGCGCGGCCGTATGAAGACCGATTATGGTGAGAAAAGCTTCTCCATATTGTTGTTTCAGGACATTTCGATTGTTCCTTTGCTGACCATCGTTGCCGCCTTGTCGCGCGCACCAGCAGAGGAAGGCGCGATTGAGGGATGGTCTCTGGTAATATACGCGGTGTTGGCGATTGTCGGATTGGTCTTGGCGGGACGCTATTTGCTGTCGCCACTCTTGCGCTTGGTCGGCAAGATTTCGGAGCGTGAATTGTTCATCGTCACTGGTCTATTCACCGTTTGCGTCAGCGCCGCGGTGATGCAGGCGATCGGCGTGTCGCCAGCACTGGGCGCATTTGTCGCTGGCGTCATGTTGGCGGAATCGCCTTACCGGCATGAATTGGAGGCGGATATTGATCCGTTCCGATCGATCTTGCTGGGTCTGTTTTTCTTGGCTGTTGGCATGTTGCTCGACGTTGATGTGATCTTGTCGCAGCCCTTTTTCGTGGCGGGTCTTGCCCTCGCTTTGATCACGGTCAAGATTGCCGTCATCTATGCGCTCGGTCGATGCTTTGGCCTCCAAGACAAGCCATCGATCATTATGGCGATGCTGTTGAGCCAAGGTGGCGAGTTCGCCTTCGTGTTGTTTGCAGCCGCGCAGCAGGCTTTGTTGATTGAACCAGAGGCCGCGAGCCTTTTCGGAGCCGTCGTGACGCTGTCCATGGCAACCACGCCGTTCCTGATGATCTTTGCCGGCAAGCTTGCGGCGCGCAAGGGGAAGGATGACGTCCAGTTGGATGACCCGGAATTGGCGTCACAGGCCAATGTCATCATCGTCGGGCATGGACGTTTCGGGCAACAGGTGTCCCAGATCATGCGCGCTGCGGGGCGTTCGGTGACGTTGATTGACATCAACCCACAGACCATCGATCGCAGCGGGGACTTTGGCTTCAAGGTTTTTTATGGCGATGGCACACGCGTCGACTTGCTCAAGCGGGCAGGGGGCGAAGACGCGCAGGCGATATTCTTCTGCATTGACGACCGGTACATGACCGCAGACTCGCTGATGCCCGTGCGCGAAACATTCCCGCGCACAAAATTGTTCGTGCGGGCTTACGACCGACAGCAAGCTATGTTGTTGATGCAGGATGACGGCATCAGCATTATGCGCGAAGTGTTTGAATCCTCGATCCGGATGTCTGCCGATGCGCTGAAATTTTTTGGTACGGATCGTAAAAAGATCCACGAGATTATCTTGGAATTCCGGCGGCGTGACCGCAGCCGCCTAAAAGCGCAGTTCACCAGCGGGGACATGCATGCAGGAAGGCGTCACAGTTTCGGCGGCGATGACTCCGACGACTTTCTGATTGCGGACGATTAAACTTCGCTGTCGAGGAACGCGGCAACGTCGTCCAGCGACACTTCTTTGGACAAAAATGTCTGTCCGATGCCGCGCGCCAGCAAGAAGGGTAGCGTGCCTCCGCTCATTTTTTTGTCATGCCGCATATAGTCGACCAACGCCCCGCCATTGGAGCTAACACCGGCTTCTGATAAAGTGGTTGGCAAGCCAGCCCGGTTCAATAGCGTGCTGACACGTTCCGCATCTTCTGCAGGGCACAGGCCCAGCCGCACCGAATAGCGAAACGCCAATGCCATGCCAGCGGCAACCGCCTCGCCATGAAATAGCCGGTCGGAAAAACCAGTGTCGGCTTCCAAGGCATGGCCAAAAGTGTGACCCAAGTTCAACAGCGCCCGCGTACCTGTGCGTTCGGTTTCGTCCGCGGCGACAATCCGTGCCTTCGACTGCACGGACCGGATGATGGCCTGTGCGCGGATATCAGGGGATCCTGCAAAAAAGCTGTCGAGATTATCCGCGCAAAAGTC
>JAIOYN010000126.1 GCA_021741065.1 Sphingomonadaceae bacterium
CCAAAGCAGATGGTAAAATCATAGGTCTTCGATGCATCCAGCATACGCCCGCACAATTTGGTCGCTTCGCCCAAAGCGATAGGCAGCAGGCCAGTAGCCAAAGGATCAAGCGTTCCACCATGCCCCACCTTGACCTTGCCAAAGCCCGCCGCGCGCAAATTGCGCTTTACCGCAGAAACCGCCTGCGTTGACCCCAACCCAAGCGGTTTATCTAGGATGATCCAGCCATGCATGCTGATCTATCGCCCTGCCCGCGCCTCGTTAAAATGCTTACGGCACATGGCGATGTAGCGGTCATCGCCGCCAATTTCGGTTTGCGCGCCGTCGACCACTGCTTTTCCAAACTCGTCCACACGCAAGTTCATTGTGGCCTTGCGTCCGCAATCACACACACCTTTAAGCTCGACAAGACTATCTGCTATTCCCAGCAAAGCGGCGGAACCGGGAAACAGCTCGCCTTGGAAATCCGTACGCAAGCCATAACACACAACGGGAATTCCGGCCTTGTCGGCGAGTGCCGCGGCTTGCCAAACTTGTTCTTTGCTCAAAAACTGCGCTTCGTCGATCAATACGCATGCAAACGGCGTTTCATCATGCTGGGCAAGCACCGCTTTTTCGATGTCAGTCGTCGCGTCAAAGCGGCTTGCATCGCCTGCAAGGCCGATACGCGAGCTTATCGCGCCGTAGCCGGGGCGGTCATCAATAGCCGCCGTCCAGAGCATGACTTTCATGCCCCGTTCGCCATAATTGAACGCCGCTTGCAACAAGGTCGACGATTTGCCCGCGTTCATTGAGGCATAATAGAAATAGAGCTTAGCCATTACGCCGCGTCGTCTGTTGGCGCGCTGGCATCATCCTCAGTCAAGTCCTGCTGGACCTTGGGCGCGCTCAACAAGGTTTCGATATGCGTTGCTTGGTCAAAACTGTCGTCCGCCAGAAATTTCAATTTAGCGGCATATTTCATGCTGACCCGTGCGGCGACTTCCTTTTGGAAAAACGCAGTATTCGTGCGCAGTGCCTTCAGTACCACCGCTTCATTCACCCCAAGCAGCGGCTTAATGAAAGCCGTTGCATGGCGCAAATCCGGAGACATACGCACTTCGGTTACGCTTACGCTATGGCTGTTGAGGACATCATCATGCACCTCACCGCGCGCGAGCAATTCGGACAATATATGCCGGAATTGTTCCCCTACGCGCAGCAGGCGAACCGAGCGGCCTTCGGGACCAGTATCATTATGTTTAGCCATGATATTCCCCGTTTAGGACCAAGCTAATATCACAACGTCCGTTCACGCTCCTCGACCTCAAAGACTTCGAGCATATCGCCTGCCTTGACATCGTTGGTATCCGCCAGAACGACGCCACATTCCATACCGGCGCGGACTTCGTCGACATTGTCTTTGAAACGGCGCAGCGATGCGATCGTCGTTTTCGACACGATGACGTCTTCGCGGGTAAGACGCGCGTGCAGACCCTTTTTGATGACGCCCTCGGTGACCAAAAGACCAGCGGCCTTGTCGCGCTTGCCGGATTTGAACACATCCTTGACTTCGGCGCGTCCAACAACGGTTTCGATGATTTCAGGACCCAATTCGCCCGCCATTTCTTTGGCGATGTCGGCGGTCAGGTGATAGATCACGTCGAAATATTTCAAACGCACGCGGTCACGCTTTGCCAATGCAGCGGCCTTGGCATTTGGACGGACGTTAAAGCCGATAAGTGGCGCATTTGAAGCCGCCGCGAGCAACATATCGGATTCGGTGATACCACCAACACCCGCCAATAATACGCGGACCTTAATCTCGTCGGTCGAGATATTGTTGAGAGCGGTGACAATCGCTTCAACCGACCCTTGCACATCCCCCTTGATAACCACTGGATATTCCATCGCGCGCGTGGCGGATAGGTTATCAAACAGATTTTCAAGATTTGGCGTGACTTGCGCCGTGCGAACTTTGGTCGATTGCTCCTTGCGATACAAGGCAACTTCGCGCGCACGCGCTTCGTTTTCCACAACGGTCAGAACGTCACCTGCCGATGGAACACCGGTCAGGCCAAGCACTTCAACAGGCATTGCAGGGCCAGCCTCGGCTACTTGCTGCCCCTTTTCATTGACCAAAGCACGAACTTTGCCGCTTTGCGCGCCGACAACGAAGATGTCCCCGCGCTTCAGCGTGCCGCGCTTCACAAGCACGGTTGCGACAGCACCGCGCCCTTTATCGAGCTGTGCTTCGACCACAACGGCTTCCGCCGCGCGATCTGGATTGGCTTTCAGCTCCATGACTTCGGCTTGCAAGGCAAGCTTTTCAAGCAAAGTATCAAGGCCTGTCTTCTTCAACGCTGAAACCTCAACGTCTTGAACGTCGCCGCCCATGGCTTCGACCACAACTTCATGTTCAAGCAAACGCTCGCGTACCTTTTGCGGATTTGCGCCTTCTTTATCGATCTTGTTGATCGCAACGATCATCGGGACATTTGCAGCCTTGGCATGCTTAATGGCCTCAATCGTCTGCGGCATCAGGCCATCATCGGCAGCGACCACCAAAATAACGATATCGGTTACCGACGCACCGCGCTGACGCATTTGCGTGAACGCTTCATGGCCCGGTGTATCGAGGAACGTGATGACCGAGCCATCCTTTGCCTTCACCTGATACGCGCCAATATGCTGCGTAATGCCGCCAGCTTCGCCGGATACGACATTCGCACCGCGCAAGGCATCCAGCAAGGACGTCTTACCATGGTCGACATGGCCCATGACAGTCACAACCGGCGGGCGCGGCTTCATGGTTTCGGCGCCGTCTACATCGTCATCATGGAAAATGTCGACGTCAGCATCCGACACGCGCGTTATGTTATGGCCAAATTCTTCGACCAGCAATTCTGCCGTATCTTGGTCAATGGTTTCGTTGATCGTGATCGGCATGCCCATTTTGAACAATGCTTTGACCAAGTCGCTGCCTTTTTCCGCCATACGGTTGGCAAGTTCCTGCACCGTGATGGTTTCCGGCACGACCACGTCGCGGGTTTGTTTCACCTGTGCCTGACGACTACCGCCGCCATGCAGGCGCTTTTCTTTCTCACGTGCACGTTTCAACGCGGCCAGTGATCGTGCACGCGCGCCGTCATCACCTTCAAGTGCGCGGGTAACGGTAAGCTTGCCAGACTGGCGGCGGTCATCGGCTGCACCGCGCGTTGGACGGTGTGGAGCCTTTTTGATTTCCTCACGTTCGCGCTCTAGACGCTTGGGTGCTTCTAAGGGGGTAAAGCGACGCGGTGCCGGCGCTGCACCGTCTTGATTGCTTTCTTCCGCAACGCTTTCATCCACATGCGTTGCCGCCGGAACGACCGTTTCAACGGTGGCTGCAGGCGGTGACGGCGGCGATGCAGCAGCCTCTTCACGGTTAGACTGGGCGCGCTGCCGCTCTTCGTCGGCGCGCTGCGCGCGCTGTTCCGCTTCGCGGCGGCTGCTTTCCTCAAGCATAGCCAAGCGCGCCTCTTCAGCTTCGCGCAGCAGCTTTGCCTGACGCTCCTGACGGCTGAGCATGTCATTGCCCGTGGGGCGTGGCTTTGGCGCTGGCGCGGCGATAGGTGCAGGTGCGGGCGTTACTGGCGCAGCTGCTGGGGGCGGTGGAGGCGCGGGCGCGGCGAGTTCGGGCTCAGGGGTATAACCAGGCTTACCAACAAGCTTTTTGCGCTTCACCTCAACCACAACCTTGTTGGTGCGGCCATGGCTGAAGGTCTGTTTCACTTCGCCGGACTCAAGCGAGCGGCTCAAAGTGAGCGGCTTGCGCGTCAAAGTCGGCTTATTATTGTTATCATCACTCATCGAAACAGAACCCGTCCTTACTCAGTCAATTGCGGAGATGTCAGTGTCATTGCCCCGCAAGTCCGCAGCCGAAGCAGCGGAATCGAATGGCGCATTACTGCATCCTTTAAAATTTAGCCAGCGTCCAAGATGATGCATCACCCGCTCCGCCGCTTTTTGGTTAATCAATGCAACGTGCACAGCATTTTGCCGTCCAAGCGCTGCAGACAATGCATCTCGGTCCACAGGCAGCTTCACGCCACCCTTTCCGGAACCCTCGGCGTCTTCGCCAACGCGCCATGCTTGGTCGCGTTTGCCGCTGCCATCGGCGCTTGCATCTGATGCGTGCAACAACAGCTTCACTTGGCCACTGCGTGACGCGGAATCGATCTTCTCTGCACCCAAAATAAGATGCCCTGCCCGCGCTTCCAAGCCGAGCCGGTCCAAAAATGCCTTCTCCAAGCCGCGATCAATGCGGCCCGTCAGGTCATCAATGATATCGATCTTGTCCGTTTTAAACGCACGGCGCAGCAATCCAGCAAGCTTCCCCTTGGCGAGCGCCTTGGACAATTCTTCACCGGAAACGCCAATCCATGCGCCGCGACCGGGCGCCTTTGCGAACAGGTCAGGTGCAATGCTGCCATCGGGACCGAGGGCAAGCCTGATGAGCTGGGCACGAGTCCCATGCTCACCTGACAATATGCACTTCCTTATAGGGGAGTGTCGGCTCTCATTGAGAGTTGTCCGCTGCAACCGCGTCCTCCTCTTCGAACCAATGTGCGCGAGCAGCCATGATAATTTCATTACCCTGCTCTTCAGACAGACCAAAGGTCGCCAATATGCCCGCTTTGTCTTCCGTACGATTGCGCCGCACTTCGCGATCGCTCCGTTCATTGCGACGTGGCTCACGTGCCTTCTGGATCAGTTCATCGGTGGCAAGATCTGCCAGATCGTCAAGCGTCTTGATGCCCGCCTTACCCAAAACGACCAACATCGCTTCGGTCAGGATCGGCAGTTCAGCGACGGCATCTTCAACACCAAGCTCACGGCGCTCGGCCCGGTTTGCTTCTTCACGGCGATCCAGCGCTTCTTGTGCACGGCTTTGCAATTCTTCGGCCAAGCCGTCATCAAAGCCTTCGATGGCGGCGATTTCGGCGGAATCGACATAAGCGACTTCTTCCAATTCGCTAAAGCCTTCCGCGACCAGCAATTGCGCAAGCGTTTCGTCAACATCCAACTCTTGCTGGAACATTTCGGAACGCTCGACAAATTCCTTCTGCCTTTTCTCGCTCGATTCCGCTCCGGTCATGATGTCGATGCCACGACCCGTAAGCTGCGAGGCCAGACGGACATTCTGCCCGCGACGGCCGATGGCGAGGCTCAATTGATCGTCAGGAACGACAACTTCGATACGGCCTTCTTCTTCATCGATCACAACGCGGCTGACCGTGGCTGGCTGCAGCGCGTTCACGATGAATGTCGCGGTGTCTTCCGACCATGGAATGATGTCGATTTTTTCGCCCTGCATTCCCTGCACGACGGCCTGAACGCGGCTACCCTTCATGCCGACGCAGGCGCCGACAGGATCAATGCTGCTGTCATAGCTGATGACGCCAACCTTGGCGCGCCTACCGGGGTCACGTGCTGCGGCCTTGATCTCGATGACACCGTCATAGATTTCGGGCACTTCTTGC
>JAIOYN010000127.1 GCA_021741065.1 Sphingomonadaceae bacterium
GCGTTCATGCAGTTCGGGCCATTCAACAAAAATGAGTTTTTTCACGCTTCGCGCCGTCCGGACAATATTTGTCCTGTTTCTTGCCGTTTTGGTGTCCGTGCGCCCCGTGATGGCCCAGTCGATTTTGCGCGATGCCGAGACCGAAGCCTTTTTCGAAGAGATTTCCGCGCCTTTGATTGAGGCTGCAGGACTTGATCCCAAAAATGTCGACATAATCCTGATCAACGACAAATCGATCAACGCCTTTGTCGCCGGTGGACAAGCAGTCTATATCCACAGTGGCTTAATCGACGCCGCAACAACCGCGAATGAAGTCCAAGGCGTGATCGCGCATGAGATCGGTCATATTGTCGGCGGCCATGTCGTGCGCTTCGACGAGGGCGTATCTGCAGCCAGCGGTATCAGCATCGCTAGCCTCATTCTCGCAGCAGCGGCCATCGCCGCAGGTGCAGGGGAAGCAGGCATGGGCATATTGTCCGCTGGTCAGCAGGCGGCAATGAGCAAGTTCTTGGCGTATAGCCGCGGGCAAGAAGGCACAGCCGATGCGTCGGGTGCACAATATCTGTCCAAGGCAGGGATATCTGGCCGCGGTTCGATCAGTTTCTTCAAAAAACTGCAGAATTTTGAATTCCGCCTCGGTATCCCGCAAGAGGACAGCTATGGTCGGACCCATCCATTATCTGGTGAGCGTATTGCGGTGCTGGAGGACACATATTCAGCCGACCCCGCGTGGAACGCGCCGTTAAACCCTAAATGGGAAAGTGATTTCAAACGCGTCAAAGCAAAATTGACGGGCTATCTCGCCGCCCCAGCAGCTACCATGCGTGATTATCCTGAGTCCGACACATCGGTAGCTGGCCGCTATGCGCGCGCTTATGCGTGGCACAAGTCGGCCTATCCGCAAAAAGCGCTGGATGAATCATCCGCTCTTGTCGCTTACGCACCCGAAGATCCATATTTCCTCGAACTGCATGGGCAGATTTTGTTGGAGTCTGGTCGGCCCGCCGATGCGATTGCACCATTGCGTAAAGCCGTGAACCTGACTGGCAACCAGCCATTAATCGCGGCCATATTCGGACATGCATTGATAGCCACAGAAGACAAAATGCAACTTGATGAAGCTGCGCAGGTTTTAAAAGCTGCCGTCACCAAAGATAACCAAAACCCGTTTGCATGGTATCAACTTGGCGTCGTCTATGCACAGAAAGGCGATACGGCACGCGCCGCACTTGCCAGTGCGGAACGCTATATGATGGAGGGCGCACCGCAATTCGCTTTGTCCAATGCGCAAACCGCCATGGCTGGGTTGCCGGAATTTTCGCCGGATTGGATCCGTGCACAGGATATCAATATGGTTGCCGAGGCACAGCTTGCAAAGTTAAAGAGGCGCCGCCGCTAAATAGCTGGCAGATTATGTATTGCGCAGCTAATCACCATTTATGAACGAACAAGCGCCAACTCGCTGGATTATCATCGCAGCCATCATTATAGCGTTAGCAGTCTTAATTGCCTTGGCAGCCTATATCTTTTTGCCAAGCGCCGTCAAGGTTCGCCCTTCTGATGCGGCACCTATCGCCGAAGACGCTGCAAAGTCGGCCGAAGAGGCTGTTGCTGCTGCTGGCATGTCGCCCGCCGATCGCAAGGCGACGGAGGCATTGGTGAAAGCCTATATCCTCGAAAATCCAGAAATCATAACCGACGCTGTTGCCATTTTGCAGCAACGCGAAGTCGCACAACGCCTATCCGCAGCAGGAAATGACATCACCAAGCCCTTCCCCGGAGCCGAAGCTGGCAATCCTAAGGGCGACGTGACGATTGTCGAATTCACCGACTATAACTGCGGATTTTGCCGGGCAAGTATGCCCGATGTCCAGCGCTTGTTGAAAAGCGATGGCAATATTCGGTTGGTCTATCGCGAATTGCCGATACTCAGCCAATCTAGCCGGGATGCGGCCTTATGGGCGCTTGCGGCTGCGCAGCAAGGCAAGCATAAGGCATTTCATGATGCATTGTTCGCAGGTGGCCGCGCTGACGCCGCGAATATAGCGGCCGCCGCTCGCAAGGCAGGGCTTAACGTGGACGCGGCCAGAACCTTCGCATCCTCTCCGCAAGCAAGCCAGGAGATCGAACGCAACTTAGCGTTTATGCAGCAAATCGGTTTCAACGGCACGCCGACGTTCATTATCGGTGATCAGATATTGGAGGGTGCCTTGGGCTATGACGCGCTGAAACGCGCGGTTGAAAAGGCCCGCCAAAAGGGCTGATTAGCCCTTTTTACCTTGGGCAATCACATACCATTCCACCGATCCCTTACGGCTTGCGGGCGGCTTTGCATGTTTGACCGTCGTAAAGTTCGTCTTCAGGATGCTAAGCATTGCTGGATCGGTACCGCCTGCAAATACCTTTGCGACAAAATCACCACCTGGCACAAGGACCTTGATCGCAAAATCCACCGCAGCTTCCACTAGTCCCATTGTGCGCAAATGGTCGGTCTGTTTATGGCCGACGGTATTGGCCGCCATGTCTGACAAGATCAAGTCTGGCGCACTGCCTAATTCGGCGATCAACCGATCTGGCGCGCTGTCATGCATGAAATCCATTTCGAGCAGGATGACTCCCTCAAGCGGGTCAACGGGCAATAGATCAATGCCTACAATGGCTGCCTTGGGTTGCTGCCGGCGTACCACCTGCGCCCATCCGCCGGGTGCAACGCCCAAATCAACGACCGCCTTTTTGCCACGCAAAATATGGAATTTTTCGTCCAGCTCGACCAGCTTATACGCTGCACGGCTACGATAGCCTTCACCATGCGCGCGCTTTACATATGGGTCATTCAATTGCCGTTCCAGCCAACGCGTCGACCCCGCCGTACGCCGCTTGGCTGTCTTGACCTTTTGTTTGCCAGCCAGTGTCCGACCAGAATTTTTACCACCAAAAAGATTATCTGCCATGTCTCAATTCCGTCGATTGCGGCGCTTGGCGTCGCTGGCCATCAGCGCACGCAATATACCCTCGCGAATGCCGCGATCTGCCACGCCCAGCCGTTCGCCGGGCCATATGTCAAAAATGCATTCCAATATCGCACAACCAGCCACTACCAAATCGGCTCGCTCTTGACCAATTGTCGGAAATTCCGCGCGTCCGGCAACATTGCGATTTGCCAGTTCGCGGCTGATATCCCGCATGGCAGACGTCTCGAGATGTAATCCGTCCACGGCGCGCCGGTCATAGCTGTTAAGCTTCAGATAGACGCTGGCGAGCGTTGTGACGGTCCCCGATGTCCCCAACAGACGTCGATCGCCAGCATCTTCTGGTAAACGGGCCGCAAAGTCGGCAAAACTGGCCATGACTTTGTCGCGCATGGATTGGTAGACTGCCTTTAACTGTTCGGGGCTGTGGCCGTCCGTACGTTCGCTCTCGGTCAACGATACGACCCCCCAAGGCACGCTCACCCAATCGAGAATTTCAGGAACGACATTTTGGGTAGACACAAGAACCAGTTCAGTTGAGCCTCCACCGATATCAAAGATTAGCGCGGGTCCTTCGCCCTCTTCCAACAGAGCGTAGCAGCCCATCACCGCCAGCCTCGCTTCTTCTTTTGGGCTGATAATGTCGAGGTGAATGCCGGTCTCTCGTTTCACCCGTTCGATAAACTGCACCCCGTTTACTGCCTGACGGCAGGCCTCCGTGGCAACAGATCGGGCTAGCACCACATTGCGTTTTTTTAACTTTTCGGCACAGACGGCCAACGCCTCAACCGCGCGGTCCATGGCCTCTTCGCTCATGCGGCCCGTGGCGGTCATTCCCTCCCCCAGCCGGACAACGCGCGAAAACGCGTCTACGACCTTAAAATCGTCGCCGCCTGCCCGCGCGATCAGCAACCGGCAATTGTTGGTGCCAAGGTCAAGCGCCGCATAAGCGTTTCGTTCAAGCCAATTTCGACGCAACGCAGCCTTTTCGCCCTGTGGCCCGCTGTTGCTAGCCGACGTTGAATTCTTCGGAGTGTCAAGACGCACCGCGCCCTCGACCGAAGCCTGCTGCAACATTGCAGCCTTGGGTGCCGCATTTTTGCGACGGGACGAATTTCTACGTTTTCGTCCACGTCCTTTTTGCGGCGATGGCGCGACATTTTCGCCCATGGCCGATAACTCACTTCTTATTTTCTATCCGGTCGAATATGCCGCCGGTACCTGAGCACGTTGCTACGCGCAGACAGACAAAGTTTCAAGATTTTTGAACGTCCCCGCCGCAGCCTCATGATTCAGCGGGTTGACCGGCCATGGCCTCAGGCATATATGCCCAACCTCGCTCTGCTCCCCGGTCGTCTAACGGTAAGACTACGGACTCTGACTCCGTCTATTGAGGTTCGAATCCTTACCGGGGAACCAAGCTACAGCGCGTGGCCGCAACATTTCCGTAGAACCTACCCAATCAGGATACCGCCGCCCGTTATTCGCTTCTCAGCGCCTCAATCGGTGAAAGCCGCGATGCGCGGATGGCGGGATATCCGCCGAACACCAGACCGATGATGGCGGAAAAAGCGACCGCCACTATCGCCGTATCAATGCCAATGGGCGCCGGAAATTCGGCGATGCGCTCGAAAATTGAGGCGGCCAATATGGCAAGTGACAGCCCAATAGCGCCGCCGATCACGCACAAAACGGCCGCCTCCACTAGAAATTGGTTGCGAATGTCGCTCCGCTTTGCGCCCAATGCCATGCGCAGCCCAATTTCGCGGGTCCGTTCTGTGACACTAACCAGCATGATATTCATGATTCCGATCCCGCCAACCAGCAGCGAAATCGATGCAATGGCGACAAGCACGGCTTGAAATATTTGCGTTACTTCGCCCGTAGTTTCGGCAATTTCGGTTGTAGTGCGGACAGTGAACGGGTTGATCTTCCCCTTCGCCACGCGATACCGGTCCCGCAATAAACGCTCTATTTCCTTTTGCCCGGTAAGCAGCGAATCTTCATCCTCAAATCCGACAAAGATCAACGTCACATCGTCCGGTCCTTGCGTTGCCGTAGTCAACAAACGTTGGCGCAACGTCGTTATTGGCACGACGATTTGGTCGTCATTATCATTACCCAAATTGCTGCCTTTACTCTCGAGAAGGCCGATGACGGTAAAAGGCACTCGGTTAATGCGAATAGTTTCACCAACCGGAATTGTTTCGGGGAACAATTTGGTGGCGACGGTTTCTCCGATAACGGCGACGCGCGCCGCCGAACCAACATCGCTTTGCGTCAGAAATCGGCCTTCGGATGCCGCGATGTTGGAAACTGCGCCATATTCAGGGGTCGCACCCGTCGCCTGCGTCGTTGCACTGCGTCCAGGCGTCACAATCTGCACGCTGCTCCGGATTTGCGGCGCGACCGCGCTAACGCCGGAGACCTCGCGAAGTATCGCCTGACCACCCCGCGCGGTCAATCTGGCGCGAGCGGTAGAGCGTGGGGGACCACTCCCGCTGTCGGGTTGCGGCACCACGATGGC
>JAIOYN010000128.1 GCA_021741065.1 Sphingomonadaceae bacterium
GAAATGGCTGTTCACGAAAACCGGAATATCACGCGCTAGGACCAGATCAAACCCCGTATCGCCAATCTCCCAGCCCATCATGTCGAGCGTATCGGGCCAGACATGACTCGCAAACGCGTCCAATTGTGGTCCTGACCCCGCTCCGATGACCGCAGCGGCACAGCCATCAGCAAACAACGCCAGTGCGACCATATCTTTTTTATCCATGCGCGCATGGTCGTAAGCGAGGCTGCACAGCTCAAGGCTGACCAGCAGGACAGGTTTGTCGGGGCTTGCACGAAACAGATCAGCGGCAACGCCAAGGCCGATAACACCGCCTGCACAACCATAGCCAAATAAGGGCACGCAGCGTGTGTCGGGCGGGAAACCCATTTTCGCGATCATCCGGCTCGGCAGGCTCGGCGTCATCGTTCCGGTCGTGGACACGAAAACAATCTGTCCTATGTCAGCGGCGCGCAAGTTTGCGCGCGCCAACGCCTGCATGGCCGCCGCTTCAAAAATCTGCGCGGCGACAGTTTCATAAACGAGCGCGCGCGGTGCCCAACTTCTCGGGCCAAAATAACATTCGGGCTGCATGGCTATATGACGCTGCGAGATACCCGTATTGCCCAATATTTCGGCCATGCGCGATGGCAATGCCTGCCCTTTGGCCTGCGCCAAAATCGAAAGGACATCCGCTTGCGAAATGCAGTGTGGCGGCACGGCGGTGCCAAGGGAAATCAGCCTGGGTAAAATCTGCGCCATGGACGTTAATCGCTACGCTAGTTCAAGGGTTTCCGCTAGGCAGACTTTACCCTACCCCATGGTCCGGTGATCGCCAGCGTCATCGTCGGCTCCATCATGTTAACAAACATTGTCGATCCATCCGGTGAGAAACAGCCGCCGGCAAATTCGGTTTGCACACGGCTTCGAGCGATCATGTACGTCTGACCCTGCGCATTGACGCCGCGCAAATGATTGTCTGAAATGTCGGTATATTGATCCTCACACACCAACAAATGGCCTGTCGGCATCACAGCGATATTGTCGCCATAATTGTAAAAGGCAGGATTAGCCGATTCCATGAACAAGTCGATGAGCCCAGGCGCTTTGGCCTCACCCTGGGACCCCTCGTCTGCAGATGGAATGTATCGAAAAATCTGACCATATTTTGCAGCGCCGCCATTGGTACAGGCGAAGAACAACTCGCCCTTCCCCCAGAAAATTCCTTCGCCGCGTGCGAACAATGCTGCTCCCTTGGCAGCGCCTTGTTTACGCAAATCATCTTCGGGGCTTTCGGGGTTAGAAAGCGATATCCATTTCGTCTGATATTGCCGGCCTTTGCTAACCTGAATCTCAGTCCAGTTGCGCGTGTCAGTAATGTCATTCTGAACAAAGGCCAAAGCCTCCAGCCGTCCACCTTTGGCAAGCTGTCCCTTTTCATTGGGAATGAACCTGTAAAGCAGGCTGTCGCCGCGATCTTCGGTCAAATAAACAATACCCGTGCGCGGATCGACGCATGCGGCCTCATGGTTGAAACGGCCCATGTCTTTTAGGGGCACTGGTGTAACAAGGCCTTTCTGCGCAGCTGGAACTTCAAAAATATAGCCATGGTCTTTGCCAACGCCGTTTCCAGCGCGGGTGACATTTTCCTCGCAGCTAAGCCAACTTCCCCATGGCGTAATCCCGCCCGAACAATTGCGGATTGTGCCAACAAGGCTCAGATACTCACTTGCGCGCTGGCCGGTCTTGATGTCGTATATCAAAGTCGTCGTGCCACCCGGCAAGGGCATCGATTTGTCATCCGCCATCCTGTCATAAGCAGGAAGATTCTTCGGCACATTGCCGATAAATGGACCGAAATCCTGCTCCTTGATACCAAGCTCATGGTTGCGGATCAGGGCAATCTTTCCTTTGCCCAAATCAATTGCGCCCATACCATCGGCGGAATTTGGCACGAGATATCCGTCATCCATAATATTGCCCAACCGCGAAATAACGCGATAATCAAAGCCTTTGGGCAGGTCGATCAGGTTATTCGGGTCGCGCACCAACGGGCCATAGCCATATACTTCATTGGCTCCAGCGGCGGGTGCCTGCGCAATGCCGCGCGCAGCTAGCCCCGCAAACGCGATGCTGCCAAGACCAAATCCGAACTGCCGCCTGCTTAACGAAATATGGCTACTTTGCATGATCCGCTCCTATACCTTTGACCTTTAACTGCACCGGAAAGATGACAAGGCCGTTGCAGCTTGATAGAGCGCGGGCAAACCAAACCAAAGGCATTTGTTTCTCATGAAAGTACGGACCCGCGTCGCACCATCCCCCACCGGCGACCCACATGTCGGCACCGCCTATATTGCGCTCATCAACTATTGCTTTGCCAAAAAGCATGGGGGCGAATTTCTGTTGCGGATTGAGGATACGGATCAGGCACGGTCAACACCGCAATCGGAGAAAATGATCCTGGAATCGCTGCGCTGGTTGGGACTTAGCTGGGACGAAGGCCCTGATGTTGGCGGTCCGCATGGTCCCTATCGCCAGTCAGAACGTAGCGCGATTTACACCGCGCATTGCGACCAGTTGTTGGCCGATGGCCATGCGTTCAAATGCTATTGTACGCCAGAAAAGCTCGCGGCGTCACGCGCGGCGCAAATGGCAGCGAAGCAGCCACCAAAATATGACGGCGCATGCCTTTCGTTGGCTGCTGACGATATCGCAAAGCTCGACAGCGAAGGCGTTTCGCACGTTGTCCGAATGAAAATTCCAACGACAGGCACATGCATCGTTCAAGATACGCTGCGCGGCGAAATCGCGTTCGAATATGCGGTCGTTGACATGCAGGTATTGATGAAGTCGGACGGCCTGCCGACATACCATCTCGCCAATGTTGTCGACGACCATCTCATGGGCATCACCCATGTCATGCGCGGTGAGGAGTGGATTTCGTCGGCGCCAAAGCATTTGTTGCTCTATCAATATTTCGGTTGGGAACCGCCCGAGCTCACGCATTTGCCGTTGCTCCGCAATGCCGACAAATCGAAGCTATCGAAGCGCAAAAACCCAACCAGCATTTTATATTATCAGCGTGCGGGATATTTGCCGCAGGCGATGCAGAACTTCTTGGGTCTGTTCATAAAATCGGCCAGCGAAGAAGACGAGAAAACCTCGCTCCAAGCGCTTATCGACGAATTCGACGTTCACAATATCTCGCTTGGCGGCCCCGTATTCGACACGTCGAAGCTGGATTGGCTCAATGGTCGCTATTTGCGCGAGGAACTGAGCGTTTCGGAATTCTTGGATGCGGTGAAGGCGTGGGCGCTGAATGATAGCTATCTCACCCCTATCGCTGAAATGGCACAGGCGCGGATTACCAAAATGTCGGACTTAGGCGGTCTGACCGCTATGTTCTTCATGAACCGGATTGACGGCATGACTGTGGAACGCCTGCGCGATGGCGTTAAGCTGGAGGAAGATGCACAGCGCGCGGCCTACACCCTTGGTTTGCAGCAGTTTGATAATATGATCGAATGGAACCGCGAAGGTATTGAAGCCACGTTGCGCCGTACCGCCGAGGTTCTCGACGCCAAATTGAAAGACGTCATTCGTCCCTTCTACATCGCGATCACCGGCAGCGCGCAGGGTGTTCCTTTGTTCGACGCGATCACGCATTTGGGCCGCGACATCATTCGTGAGCGGTTGCGCCATGCAATGGAATTGCTGGGCCCTGCCACGTCTAAAGAAATGAAGGCCTGGACCGATTTGCTGACTGCGCCGCCAAAGGCCGAATGACCGCATTTTCGTTACCCGATAATTGGCAGACGCCGCTACAGACAGCGCTTGCCACAAGAGAAACCTTGGCGCTCCAAGGCTTTCTCGACGCCGAGATCGCCGCAGGCAAGACGATTTACCCGCCACAGGGCACATGGTTCCGCGCACTTGAACTCACGCCGTTGGATAAAGTGCGCGTCGTCATTTTGGGGCAAGACCCTTATCATGGGCCGGGGCAAGCGCATGGACTGTGTTTCAGCGTGCTGCCAGGCGTGCGCCCTCCGCCGAGTCTTGTGAATATTTACAAAGAGTTAGAAAATGACTTGGGTCTCCCCCGCCCGCCTCATGGCTTTTTGGAGCACTGGGCGCGGCAAGGCGTGCTGTTGCTCAACAGCGTCCTCACAGTCGAAATGGCCAAGGCCGCGTCGCATAGCAAAAAGGGGTGGGAGCAGCTTACCGACGCGATTATTGCCCAGGTGAACGGCAAAGCAGAGCCTGTCGTCTTCATGCTTTGGGGGGCTTATGCGCACAAAAAGGCTGCGAATGTGGATAGCAGTCGCCATCTCGTGCTCAAGGCAGCGCATCCATCGCCTTTGTCAGCGCATAACGGCTTTTTAGGCTGCAAACATTTCTCGCAATGCAACGCCTTTCTGGTTAGCAACGAACACTCGCCGATTGATTGGACACTGCCCGATGTCATTCCATGAGGAACCTCATATTCATTTCAAACCATTGCAAAATAAATATAACTTTGTGTTTCCGCATCGGGTGAAAGGCCATATCAGAGGCAACACGACACAGCTGACAACGCCGTGCGGCTGATGCGCGTCGATTTCGAAATCACTATTCCCGCGATTGATGATTTGGTAGCGATGTTACAAAATACGATTGGCAATCAAGGCGGGGCACGCATGACGGGTGAAGTATTTGGCGACGCAACCATGGCGGTTATGGTGGAACGTCCTGGCCCTGGAGTGAGCATTTTATGATGCGGGATTGGATGACGCAGGCCCTGCGGGAGCCCTTGGTGCATTTCCTTGCCGCAGGGTCGGCCCTGTTCCTACTGATGGGGCAATTTGGCGGGGAAGACAGCCTCGACCGCAGCATCACCATCAATGAAGCAGACGTTGCGCGGCTCGCGTCGCAATGGGAACAGACATGGCGGCGCGCGCCCACCGGGCAGCAACTCGACAGCCTGATCCGCCATTATATCAAGGAAGAAATCTATTTTCGGGAGGGGATGCGCCTTGGCCTCGACGTCGATGACCCCGTCATCCGCCGCCGTCTGCGCGCCAAAATGGAATTTCTGGCAAACGCAGAAATCCAGAATATGGAGCCAACCGAAGCCGCGCTTCAAAGCTTCTATGCCGCCAACAAAATTCGCTATGCCGAAAAACCGGCCTTCAGTTTCGACCAGATATTTTTGGGCGATGATGAAGACACCGCGAAAGCATCGGTCCTTGCCCTAAACGCCGGAAAGCAAGTGCAGGCGCAGCCATTGAGCGTATCTGCAAGCATGGAAAAGGCAGCGTCGGACAGCATCGGACGCGAATTTGGCGATGGCTTTGCCGATAGTCTGCGCACTTTGCCCAAAGGGC
>JAIOYN010000129.1 GCA_021741065.1 Sphingomonadaceae bacterium
GGATCGTCATGCACGGGCGATTGATCGGGCATCAATGCGGCGCGGGTTATCCCGCCAAATCGAAATGCTGGCTTATCGGTTTTGAACACGCCTAAATCGATTATGCCCGGTGCAATGATTAAACCGCTGGCGTCGATATGATGAGCTATCGGCGCAGCCGTGCCGACCGAGGCAATTTTGCCGTCTTCGATATGCACATGTAGCGGTGCGGCCTTATCCGCACCGGGCAGGATCAATTGGCCATGAATGATGCTTATGTCCGTCATGCCCAGCCCTCCTGACCGCGTGCCTTGCGGGTCAATATGTCGAGACAGGCCATCCGCACTGCAACGCCCATTTCGACCTGCTCGGTAATGGCGGAGCGGTCGACATGGTCCGCAACGCTGCTGGCAATTTCTACGCCGCGGTTCATGGGGCCGGGGTGCATGACAAGCGCGTCCGGCTTGGCCAGTACCAATCGACGTTCATCAAGGCCATATAGATGGAAATATTCACGCGGCGATGGAATGAAATCGCCTTGCATCCGTTCGTTTTGCAGACGCAGCATCATGATGACATCGGCGCCGTCCAATGCGGCATCGAAATTGGTAAAGGGAATGGCACCAAATGCTTCAATCCCGCTGGGCATGAGGGCAGGGGGGGCAACCACACGCACTTCTGCGCCCAAGGATTTTAGGCAAAACAGATTTGACCGGGCCACGCGGCTGTGCAGGACATCGCCGCAGATAACGACGGTTTGACCTTCAACCTTGCCCTTGCGGCGCATTATGGTCAGCGCGTCGAGTAAGGCTTGGGTCGGATGTTCGTGGCTACCGTCGCCAGCGTTGAGGACAGGGCAATCCACCTTGCTGGAGATGAGCTGCACCGCACCGGAACTGCCATGGCGAATCACAATGGCGTCGGCGCGCATGGCGTTAAGCGTCATGGCTGTGTCGATAAGCGTTTCGCCCTTTTTCACGCTCGATTGCGCCGCGTGCATATTCACCACGTCCGCGCCGAGCCGCTTTCCTGCGATTTCGAACGACAACAAGGTGCGTGTTGAATTTTCGAAAAAGGCGTTGATGATGGTCAAGCCGGACAGCGTATCAGCATGTTTCGCAGCCCCTGCGCGGTTCAGCGCAACCCATTGCTCCGCCTCTTTGAGCATGTATAGAATTTCCCACGGCTGAAGTCCGGCGATACCAAGCAAATGCTTGTGTGGAAAGGCATCCGACCCGCTAGGAAAGCTGTCGGCTGTGAAAGGTGTTGTCCATGTCATTAAAGCGATGCCCTTAATGGGGATTTGGGTGAGACTCAAATGATTTGTCGGCGCCTTCTTAACCAAAGCCTAATTCAGCCATCACCCACTTGTCAGCGCATCAATCGCGCCTTGCAGGATGAACGCCGCCGCACCGCTGTCGATTTTTTCGGCACGTTTGGCGCGGCTCATGTCGGCAGCGATCATGTCGCGTTCAACCGCTTGGGTAGACCAACGTTCGTCGCGCAGCAAAATTGGAAGGCCCAGATCGGCAATATTTTTTGCAAAAGCGCGGCTCGATTGGCTGCGCGGGCTTTCGCTGCCGTCCATGTTGAGCGGCAAGCCAATGACAATGCCGCGCGTTGGCCGCGTGGCGATGGCGGCCTTTAACTCGAATTTATCCTTGGTAAACTTGGCACGCTTAATGAGGTCGGCGGGTGAGGCGAAGGTCCAGCCAGCATCACAAAATGCTGTGCCGATGGTTTTGCTACCGACATCAAGTCCGATTAAAACACCGCCGTCCGGCAGTTGTTCGCGGAAGCTGGCAACCGATTCAAAAATCATTTCTGTAGATATTTCTTCAAGCGCCATGTCGCATCCGCGCGCACATTGGCCCAGAATAAAGGAAAATCATACACATGGTAGTTGTTGCCGGGCAAGACGTAAGGGCCGACCTCTGGCGGGTCGCCAATCAACAAAAAGCCTTTGGTGTCGCATCTTGCCGGCACTGCACCTACAATTAGTTCGCCGGTTTCCAATTTATCATCGGGCTTTAACGTGCCCAAATTGGCGTCCATCAACGCCGCAGCCTTCGCGCCGCCATTGAGCGGGTTTGTGCACAGCATCGCCGTGTCCTTGCGCGGGGTGCCGTTAAATCCGGTTGTGGCGTTGTATACTTTGACGATCCGGTCATATTCGGCCGGTTCGGCAAAACTTTGCCACGCCATGATGCATCCGGGGTCATCGGGACCAGCGCACGCGGGGAAACCCATTTGCGGCATGTCCGCCGTCACTGAAATCGGCCAACCAACGGCATAGACTGCAACAATCCGCTTGGCGATGGGCTGGCCCGCCACGCGGTCCTTGAGCAAATGTGTAAGGTGCAGCGCGCCCTGGCTATGCCCAGCCAAGATGATCGGACGGTCTTTTTGCACCTTTGCCGCAAATTCAT
Organism: Sphingomonadaceae bacterium; assembly: GCA_021741065.1. Taxonomy (GTDB): domain Bacteria; phylum Pseudomonadota; class Alphaproteobacteria; order Sphingomonadales; family Sphingomonadaceae; genus Sphingorhabdus_B. Next base: position 2,409 of record JAIOYN010000129.1, read on the forward strand.
CAAAGGCCAAAAGAACATCTTGATAGGCGGCATCCAGCGCTTGTTGACCCTCTGGCTTGCTGGTCAGAAATGCGCCAATCGCGGCCTGACGATAGCGCGGCGCCCACATTTCGCCGGCACTGGCGAGGGGCGACGCAAGGCCACGCAGGAACATGCGCGCGCGGTCCTGCGATTCTGAGTCATCTAGGGGTGCGTTCCAATAATCCCGGCCGATATACGATGTCGGATGCAAGAAGAATATGGCGGCAGACCCAGGTGTTTCGGGTTTTGCCGCACCGCTTGGTACCCAATTGGCTGGATTGTTTACTTTGCCGGGACGCGCAAACCACATATCATTGCCCGCATATTTGCTGGGTTCAAAGGCCGGTTGGGGTTCAAATTTGGTTGTGGGAACAAAGGCAAGCTCGGTTAGCTCGCTTTCATAAATGCGAATGACAAAGCCGCCTGCAATGAAAAGAACGATGAGCGCTGCGACGATATAAAGAAATTTGCGTGCCAAGTGTATGTCCCGAGATTTTGATGCGATTTACCCGATTGGATGGAAATAGCATCGGAAAATTGAACGGGGGCTGAAAGATTAGGTCTTTACCCCAAGCTTTTCCGTTGAAGCAATGCAGGCGCAATGCTAGCGGCGGGCTTATGTCTGTAGATAAAGATACCGTGAACAAAATCGCACGGCTTTCGCGTATCGCGATTAGCGATGCTGAGGCTGACAAAATGGTCGGCGAGCTCAATGGCATTTTGGCCTGGGTGGAGCAATTGGGAGAGGTCGACGTCACTGGCGTCGAGCCGATGACGGCCGTCATCGCCAATAAGCTGCGCCTGCGCGATGATGTTGTGACGGATGGTGATGTACGCGACAAAGTGCTCGCCAACGCACCAGCCAAGGAAGGCAGCTTCTTTGGCGTGCCGAAGGTGATTGAATAATGACTGATTTTTCCAGACTCGGTGTGGCCGCCATTCGCGATGGCGTGGCCAAGGGTGAATTTAAGGCGGTGGAAGTTGCAGAAGCGCTGAACGCCCGCGTATCTGCGGCAAAGGCCTTGAACACTTTTATCGTGGAAACACCCGAAAAGGCGATAGAAGCCGCTCAATCGGTTGATGCCGACCGCGCCGCTGGCAAGCCGCTGGGCCAAATGGCTGGCGTGCCCATTGGCATGAAGGATTTGTTCTGCACCGAAGGCGTGCAGACAACTGCGGCAAGCCACATTTTGGAAGGCTTTGTGCCGACCTATGAATCCACCGTGTCCGCCAATTTGTGGAAGGCCGGGGCAGGGATGTTGGGCAAGCTCAACCTTGACCAATTCGCGATGGGCTCGTCGAACGAGACCAGCTATTTTGGCAATGTTATATCGCCTTGGCGGCGCAATGACGGCAGTACGGCAGCTTTAGCGCCCGGTGGATCGTCGGGCGGTTCGTCGTCCGCCATCGCTGCGCGGCTTTGCCCTGCGGCGACCGGAACCGACACCGGCGGCTCGATTCGCCAGCCTGCTGCGTTCGTCGGCATTAGCGGCATCAAGCCGACTTATGGCCGTTGTTCGCGCTGGGGCGTTGTCGCTTTCGCAAGCTCCTTGGACCAAGCTGGACCGATGGCGCGCGACGTGCGCGATTGTGCAATCATGTTGGAATCGATGGCCGGTTTTGATCCGAAGGATTCGACTTCGCTTGATTTGCCCGTGCCCGCATGGGAAGCGGGGCTAAATAGCGACCTCAAGGGCAAGCGTATTGGTATTCCCAAGGAATATCGCCTCGACGGTATTGATGAAGATATCGCCAAAATGTGGGACAATGGCATTGCTTGGCTGAAGGATGCAGGCGCGGAAATCGTCGATATCAGCCTGCCGCATACAAAATATGCGCTGCCTGCTTATTACATCATAGCGCCTGCCGAAGCGTCATCGAACCTTGCGCGTTATGACGGCGTGCGCTTTGGTCTGCGCGATTTGCCTGAGGGAGCTGGCTTGCAGGACATGTATGCTGCGACCCGCGCCGCGGGCTTTGGCGAAGAAGTCCGCCGCCGTATCATGATCGGTACATATGTGTTGAGCGCCGGGTTCTACGACGCATATTATACGCAAGCGCAGAAGGTCCGTGCGTTAATCGCGCGCGATTTTGACAACGCTTGGGCAAGCTGTGACCTCATCCTCGCGCCAACAGCGCCGAGTGCGGCGTTCGGGCTGGGCGAAAAAAATGCCGACCCATTGTCGATGTATTTGAATGACGTGTTCGCTGTGCCTGCTTCATTGGCTGGCCTGCCTGCCATGTCCGTTCCGGGCGGCCTCAGCAAAGAGGGTTTGCCCTTGGGCTTGCAGATTATCGGTAAAGCGCTCGATGAACAGGCGGTGCTCAACGCGGGCCTCGCGATTGAGCAGCGTTCAGGGTTTACGGCGGAAGCCGGAGAGTGGTGGTAATATGAGCGAATACCGCATCCAAGGGAATACTGGCGCATGGGAGGTCGTGATTGGCCTTGAAGTCCATGCGCAGATCACCAGCGAGTCCAAGCTCTTTTCGGGCTCTTCGACGGGCTTTGGCGCTGAACCGAACAGCCATGTGAGTCTGGTCGACGCGGCCATGCCCGGCATGTTGCCTGTGCCAAACCGCGAATGCCTGCGTCAGGCCGTCCGTACGGGCATGGCGATCAATGCGCAGATCAACCGCTGGTCGCGTTTTGACCGTAAGAATTATTTCTACGCTGATTTGCCGCAGGGCTACCAAATTTCGCAATTATACCACCCGATCGTGGGCGAAGGCGAGATCGAGGTAACGCTCAACGAAAAAGACCCCGACAGCCCGACCAAGAAAATTGGCATTGAACGCATCCACGTCGAACAAGACGCGGGCAAGTTGATGCATGACCAGCATCCAACGATGTCGTTCGTTGACCTGAACCGTTCG
>JAIOYN010000130.1 GCA_021741065.1 Sphingomonadaceae bacterium
GAACAAACCCCACAAGCGATATTACAAAAGCGCCAGGCTCTGTTCCAGGTGACATCTTCTTATCGCCAAAATGGGTCACAGATCTCGAGTTCCGCTTTAAGCCTGTGGAGTCTGTCTCCGTTGCATTTGGTGCAAACAACCTTCTCGACACATACCCAGACCGTCTGCCCTTTGGCACTGTGGATGGCGTGAACTATGGCTTTAACAACTCGTTCTTGCCTTACAGCTCGCAGTCGCCATTCGGCTTCAGCGGACGGTTTGTTTACGGTCGTGTGTCGATCGATTTCTAAACCTTTCATAACCTGAATAAGAAGGGCGCGGCGTAAAACCCGCGCCCTTCTTTTTTGTCAGGCGTTTTGACGCCAAACCTTACGCCTGCTAACGGGACCACGACTCCCGATATCAGCCGAAAGCGTTTCTTATGATCCCACGTTATTCCCGCCCCGACATGGTCAAGATTTGGGAGCCGGAGAACCGTTTCCGCATTTGGTTCGAAATTGAAGCGCATGCCACGGACGCGCTGGCCCAACGCGGCGTTGTACCCGCATCTGCCGCCCAAGCCCTTTGGAAATGGTGGGATACAAACCCCGCAATAGACGTAGCAGCCATCGACGCCATCGAAGCCGTAACCAAGCATGACGTTATCGCTTTCCTAACATGGGTTGCCGAACAGGTAGGCGACGAAGCCCGCTTCATGCATCAAGGGATGACGTCCTCGGATGTGCTCGACACGTGCCTAGCGGTGCAATTGACGCAAGCGACTGATCTTTTGCTTGCGGATATGGACGCGCTTCTGGACGCCATCAAAACCCGCGCGATGGAGCATAAGTTCACGCCGACCATTGGCCGTAGCCATGGCATACACGCCGAACCTGTGACTTTTGGTATGAAGCTGGCGCAAGCTTATGCCGAATTTGCACGCGGCCGCGAACGTCTGGTCGCGGGGCGTCCCGAAATCCCCACCTGTGCGATTTCGCGCGCCGTCGGCACCTTCGCCAATATCGACCCTGAAGTGGAGGCGCATGTAGCGGCCAAGCTTGGTCTTGCGGTTGAACCTGTCTCGACCCAAGTCATTCCCCGCGACCGTCATGCCATGTATTTTGCAACTTTGGGTGTCATCGCCTCATCGATTGAGCGCCTTGCGACCGAAGTCCGCCATTTGCAGCGCACCGAGGTACTGGAAGCGGAAGAGTATTTCTCGCCGGGTCAAAAGGGCAGCTCGGCCATGCCACATAAGCGCAATCCCGTACTCACCGAAAACCTAACAGGCCTAGCTCGCATGGTGCGTGGCTATGTCACGCCTGCGCTCGAAAATGTTGCTTTGTGGCATGAACGAGACATCAGCCATTCAAGCGTTGAGCGCTATATTGGCCCCGATGCGACCATCACGCTCGATTTCGCGCTGGGCCGCCTGACGGGTGTTGTCGACAAGTTGTTGATCTACCCAGAGCGGATGCAAAAGAATCTCGACCGCATGGGTGGGCTTGTTCATTCGCAGCGCGTGCTGTTGGCGTTGACGCAAGCGGGCATTAGCCGTGAGGACAGTTATCGCATCGTGCAACGCAATGCGATGAAGGTTTGGGAGTCAGATGGCGCAGAGTCTTTGATGGAACTGCTCAAAGCTGACGCGGATGTCACCGCAAAAATGACCGCGTCGGAAATCGAAGATCATTTCAATCTTGACTATCATTTTAAGCATATCGACACGATTTTCGACCGCGTATTTGGATAAGCACGCCACCCTGTTTGAAGCACATTAGGCGAAAAGACACTAACCCCTACCCAAAAGAGGAAAGTTTCCTTAAGCTGCGCTTGAAAAGGAGAAGCCGCACGATGCGATTTCTAAAAACGCTGATTTGGGTAACGATCATTGTCGGTTTGATCGTGTTCGCCACCAAAAATTGGGCCCCTGTGTCGGTCAGCCTTTGGGGCGGTCTTCGACTCGACACCAAATTGCCAGCTTTGGTTAGTGTTGCTTTCCTGCTCGGGTTTTTGCCTTTGTACCTTGTGCACCGGACACAAATATGGCGCTTGAAGCGCCGCATATTGACGCTTGAGGGCAACCAGCAGACATCTGCTTTCCCGCCACCGCCAGCCTCTCCTCCCCCTGCTTACACTGCTGTGGATTCGATATGACCAACCCGATCTTCGTCGCCATCGACACGCCTTATCTCGAAGACGCGCTGGAATTAACCCGCCGTATCAAAGGGCAAGTTGGCGGGATAAAGCTCGGTCTCGAATTTTTCTGTGCCAATGGCCATCATGGCGTGCATGAGGTGCAGAAACTGGGCCTTCCCATTTTCCTCGACCTTAAATTGCACGACATCCCCAACACGGTTGCCAAGGCGATGCAGGCAATCAACACGCTTGAACCCGCCATTGTAACTATCCACGCCGCGGGTGGCCGTGCGATGATGGAAGACGCCAAAGCCGCGGCGGGCTTACATACCAAAGTAGTTGCGGTCACCGTGCTGACCAGTCTGGACGACCATGACCTCACCCGCATTGGTGTAACCGACAATCCAGAGCTTCAAGTGGCCCGCTTGGCCGCGCTGGCACAGGAAGCTGGTCTTGATGGCATTGTCTGTTCAGGGCATGAAGTGAAGGCCGCGAAAAAGGCATGGAAAGACGGTTTTTTCGTCGTCCCCGGTCTTCGCCCCGCTGGCGGAACCGCCGCCGACCAAAAACGCACTGTGACGCCCAGACAGGCCCGTGACGATGGCGCGAGCATTTTGGTCATCGGACGCCCCATCACCAAGGCCGAAAGCCCAGACGAGGCTGCAAGGGCAATTTTGGGCACGCTTTAGGCCATTCGTATTCCCCGTCATGCTGAAACAAGTTCAGCATGACGGGAGTTAAAGGGTCGGCTATTAGCGCGGGTATGAATACTCAAATCAAAATCTGCGGCCTCAGCACCGAAGCCAGCGTTGATGCCGCCGCCAAAGCGGGCGCATCGCATATTGGCCTCGTCCATTTCGAAAAGAGCCCGCGCCATGTTGGATTGGAACAAGCCGCCGCCCTTCGGAAGCGCGCGCCAGCTTCTCTGAAAGTTGTGCTGTTACTCGTAAACGCAGATCCTGACCTTACCGCCAAAGCAATTGAAGTCATCAAGCCAGATGTCGTCCAATTCCACGGAACGGAAACCGCGCAATGGCTCCGCGTCCTGAAAAGCACCTTGGACATAGAGATTTGGAAGGCCTTTGGCGTTCGGGACGCCGCATCGCTCAAAGCTGCAGATGAATATGTCGATGCGGCCGATCTCATCTTGTTTGATGCCCCCGCGCAGACCTTACCCGGCGGGACTGGTATGCGTTTTGATTGGTCCTTGCTCACCGAGCACACACATAAGCTCCCATGGGGCCTTGCGGGCGGCCTGACCCCCGGCAACGTTAAGGAGGCTTTGCGCCAAACACGCGCGCAACTGGTCGACACATCGTCGGGCGTAGAAACCGCGCCGGGCATCAAGGATGTGGACAAGATTGCGGCCTTCTGCCAAGCGGTGCGGGACTATGACAATCACTGAACGCACCCCGAACTCCTTTCGCAACCAACCGGACGAACGCGGCCATTTTGGCCAGTTTGGCGGTCGCTATGTCGCCGAAACGCTCATGCCGCTCGTGCTCGATCTGGAACGCGAATATCGCGCCGCGCAGCAGGATCCGGCCTTTGCCGCGCAGTTCGATGATCTGCTGGAACATTATGTCGGCCGGCCTTCGCCGCTATATTATGCCGAGCGCCTGACTGAAGAAGTCCGAAAGAACGCGCCAGCGGGCAAAGGCGCGCAAATCTGGTTCAAACGTGATGAATTGAACCATACCGGCGCGCACAAGATCAACAACTGTATTGGCCAGATTTTGCTCGCCATTCGTATGGGCAAGACGCGCATCATTGCGGAAACCGGCGCGGGTCAACATGGCGTCGCAACGGCAACTGTATGCGCCCGTTTTGGTCTGCCTTGCTTTATCTATATGGGCGCCAAGGACATTGAACGGCAGCAGCCCAATGTGTTCCGCATGCGCCTTCTGGGGGCGGAGGTCATTCCCGTCACCAGTGGTGCAGGCACGTTGAAGGACGCGATGAACGAAGGGCTGCGCGACTGGGTCGCCAATGTCCATGACACATTCTATATAATCGGCACGGCGGCAGGCCCGCATCCTTACCCCGAACTCGTCCGTGATTTCCAAAGCGTCATCGGTAAGGAAGCGCGCGCACAAATGCTGTCGCGCATCAATCGCCTGCCCGACTTGCTTGTTGCGGCTATTGGCGGCGGTTCAAACGCGATTGGCCTGTTCCACCCCTTTTTGGATGACAAGGACGTTGCGATGCTCGGCATTGAGGCTGCGGGTCATGGTCTTGAAAAAGAACATGCCGCGTCTTTGGCGGGCGGTCGCCCCGGCGTGCTGCATGGTAACAAAACCTATTTGCTGCAGGACGATGACGGCCAGATTGCCGAGGCACATTCGATTTCGGCCGGTCTGGACTATCCCGGCATTGGCCCCGAACATAGCTGGCTCAAGGAAATTGGCCGTGTCCGGTACGACAGCGTAACCGACAAAGAGGCGCTGGCGGCATTCCAATTGCTGTGCCGCACCGAAGGCATCATTCCTGCGCTGGAACCAGCCCACGCGATTGCAGCTGTGGAACGCGAAGCGAAGAAGATGGACCGTGACCAGATTATCTTGGCGAACCTGTGTGGACGTGGCGACAAGGATATCTTCACTGTGGCTGAAGCTTTGGGGACGACGATATGAACGACCGGCAAAAAGTCGCACCAATCGCGACCGTCGTCGCGTGTCTCCTTATTGGACTTTATTGGATTGCGGGATTATTCTTTCCAACATTATTGACCGATCAAGTTTTGGTGGCAGCCGTGCCAGTGATCATCGCAATCGCCGTGCTTTCGCCCGTGATTAGAGACGTCGGCAAATGACTCGCCTCTCCGCCGCCTTTGCCAAACCACATCCGGCGCTTGTCACCTTCATCACCGCTGGTGATGGCGACACTGCGTCCAATCTCGATGCGCTCGTCGCGGGGGGCGCGGATGTCATTGAGCTTGGCATGCCGTTTACGGACCCGATGGCCGATGGCCCTGTTATTCAAGAGGCGAATATCCGCAGCTTGAACGCGGGCACCACGACTGCGGATATCTTCGCCCTTGCCGCTGCATTCCGCAAACGCCACCCTGATACGCCATTGGTGCTTATGGGCTATGCCAACCCCATGACGATCCGTGGTGGTGATTGGTTTGCGTCGGAATG
>JAIOYN010000131.1 GCA_021741065.1 Sphingomonadaceae bacterium
GTTGACAATGTCTGGGGCGCGGCGCGGCTGGTGACCAGTTGGCAGCATACAGAATCCGACGTAGCGCCGCTGGCCCGCGCGATACAGGCCTTATGAGCGTCGTCGGAGAAGGACACGCCGAAGAACCCGGTTTTCTGACGCCACGGGTATGGATACCCTTCATGGTGACGTCGTTGATCTGGGGTTCGACCTGGCTGGTGATCCGCGACCAATTGGGCAGCGTGCCCGCAACATGGTCGGTGACCTATCGTTTCATCGTGGCGGCAATCGGCATGTTCATCCTTGCGCTGGTGATGCGGCAATCGCTGAAAATTGACCGGCCGATGGTAGGTTGGACGATGCTGCTGGGCCTGTTGCAATTCGGGATGAATTTCAACTTTGTGTACACGGCCGAACATTATGTGACATCGGGCCTTGTCGCGGTGGTGTTCGCTTTGTTGATTGTGCCGAATGCATTGTTGGCAAAATATTGGTTGGGGCGGCCCATAAGCGGGGCGTTCAAATTGGGCTCCGTCATTGCCAGCGTCGGCGTCGGGCTGTTGATGTTGCAGGAATATCGGGCTGCACCTGTGGGCGGGGCGGATGTGTTGCTTGGCCTATCTTTAGTCTTATGTGCGGTGGCGACGGCGTCTGTGTCCAACGTCCTGCAAGTCACACCAAAGATTGCGCGTTTTCCAACGATCACGATATTGGCATGGTCGATGTTGTGGGGCAGCATTGGCAATAGCATATATGCCTTCATCACGGCGGGTCCGCCCGTTATCGACATGCGACCCGGCTATATTGGCGGCGTTCTGTATCTCAGCATCATTGGAACGGTCGTCACCTTTCCACTATACTTCCGCCTGATCCGCGATATTGGTCCCGGCAAGGCGGCCTATACGGGCATTGTCATTCCCGTGGTCGCGATGATCCTGTCGACGATATTCGAAGGCTATGTCTGGTCAATGCTGGCGCTGGCAGGTGGCGGGTTGGCGATGCTCGGTTTGGTCGTCGCGATGCAGGCGCCTAAGCCCAACCGGTAATTGGGATATTGCGGCGCCCAGTTTAAAAGGCGCTTCGCCTTTATATTCGCGACGCGGCGGTTTTCAGCATAAAATCCACGCGCCATGGGCGATAGGCCAGCCTCTGCGATGGACTGCAGGGGTGGCCAATCGCGGCGCAGCAGGTCGCACGCATAAGTGATGACATCATTTTGCGGCGCGGGCATGTCATCGGCAATATTATAAACGCCCGCGGGACCATCAAAGGCGGCAATGACCGCAGCGACAATGTCGTCAACATGGACGCGGCTGAAAATCTGGTCGGGCATGTCGATGCGATGCGCCTTGCCTTCTGCCACCCGCTCCAGCGCCGATCGGCCCGGGCCGTAAATGCCGGGCAGGCGGAAAATACGGACATCGTCGCGCAATGCCTGCCATGCAAGGTCAGCTTCGGCCCGCGCGGTGCGCCGCCCGCTGCCTATTGGCGCACTTTCATCAACCCATGCGCCGCCGGTATCGCCATAGACGCCGGTGGAGGACAGATAGCCAATCCATGCAGGCTCGCGCGCGGCAATCGCCGCACCATATTTCAAAAGCACCGGATCGCCGCCCTCGCTCATGGGCGGTACGCTCGACAATATATGCGTCGCGGTCTCCAGCGCGGTCAGGACCGCGACTTCATCATCAAAGGCAATGGCATCGCCACCGCTCATCCGCTTTGTACCCGTGACCAACCAACCATCGGCGCGCAAACTGTCGGCAAGGCGGGTGGCGGTGTAGCCCATTCCAAATATAAGCATATGTCTCTGCATATAGGCTGGTTCGCAATCTAATGGCTTGCCGTCAAGCGCGGCAGTTGCGAATAGAGGCGAAGGGAGGACATGCAAGGCATGGCAGTTGAGGTAATCCAATCAGGCGTGCTGGACAAAGTCGCGCATGGTTTTCTTGGACGAAAGGGCGGGGTATCGACGGGAATCTATGCCGGGCTAAACGTCGGGTTGGGTTCTGAAGATGCCCGGGAATCCGTCATTGAAAATCGCCTACTCGGCGTGCAATCGGTTCTGCCCGGCGCAATGCTTGCCCGCGTCCATCAGTTTCATTCTGCCGATGTTGTGCAGGTCAACAATACCATTTCGCAAGATGATCCACCACGCGGCGACGCTATGGTGACCGACCAACCCAATGTGCTTTTGGGGATTGTGACCGCCGATTGCGTGCCTGTTTTGTTTGCAGATACCAAGGCAGGCGTCATCGGCGCGGCACATGCCGGTTGGAAAGGCGCCATAAGCGGCGTGCTGGAAAACACCATCAGCGCGATGGAAAAACTCGGCGCGCAGGCGGGCCGCATAAGCTGCGCCATTGGCCCCTGTATTGCGCAGAAAAGCTATGAAGTGGATGAAGGCTTTTTCCGCAAATTCGTCGAACACGCCGCGCAAAACGAACGCTTCTTCGCCGATGGCAAAGTCGGCCATTATCAATTCGACATTGAAGGCTATGTCGTGGCGCGACTGGCGGCGGCGGGTATCCGGACAGTCGCATGTCTGGGCGAAGACACCTATAGCCAGCCGGATCGCTTCTTCAGTTACCGGCGCAGTTGCCATATGGGCGAACCCGGATATGGCCGCCAACTCTCGCTGGTTGGGCTGCGCCCATGACGGCGGAAAGAATCGGCTTTTGGGGCGGACTTGTTGTCTTTGCCGTCATGCTCGCGCTGCCTGCACCAACAGGTATGGAACCAACTGCATGGCATGTTGCCGCGCTCACCATCTTGATGGCGATGTGGTGGATGACGCAAGCCTTGCCGTTGACGGTGACCGCATTGCTGCCGTTTCTGGCGCTGCCTTTAATGAACATTATGACCGCGCAGGATGTCGCGAAGGAATATTACTCGCCGATCCTGTTCCTCATTTTGGGCGGCGCGTTTTTGGCGCTCACGATTGAGCGCACGGGCATGCACCGCCGCGTCGCACTCGCGATTCTTGCGCGGTCGGGGCATAGCGTCACGGGCCTCATGATTGCGTTCATGGGTTCAACCGCCTTGCTCAGCATGGTGATGTCCAACACGTCCATCGCGCTGATCATGGTGCCGATCGCGATTGCGGTGCTGGCGGCTGGCGGAACCAAGCCCGGAGAAACCGACGGGCTGGCAGGCGCGCTTATCATGGGCGTAGCCTTTGCCGCGTCGATTGGCGGGCTTGGGACGCTTGTCGGATCGCCAACCAATGCGATTGCAGCGGCGCTCGTGGAAAAGCAATTGGGTATCCAAATCAGCTTTCTGACATGGATGCTCTACGGCCTGCCCGTCGTGATTATCGGCGTGCCTTTATGCGCGTTCATCCTGATGCGGGTGCAGAATGTCACTGCTGGAAGTTTTGACGTGGATGCTGCGCGCGCCTCGATTGGCAAGGCACAGCCCATGTCCGTGGCGGAAAAACGGCTCATTCCAATATTTCTGTTGGTCATCGGCCTATGGATTGGGCAACCTTTGTTGGAACCGCTACTGCCCAAGGGCGGCATTACCGACGGCAGCATTGCGATTGCAGGGTCTTTGCTTTTGTTCCTGATCCCTGATGGCACGGGTCGTCCCTTGCTGACATGGCAGGAAGCGGACAGAGCCCCATGGGGTGTTATCATGATGTTCGGGGGTGGTTTGGCACTCGCGGCTGGCATCACCCAGTCCGGGCTCGCTGCGTGGCTTGGAGAGGCATTAGAGCCATTATCGGTGGTGCATCCCGTCATCATCGCACTTGCGCTAACCGCTTTGGTCATTTTGATCACCGAATTTGCCAGCAATGTCGCGACCGCCAGTGGCGTGCTGCCTGTTGTGGCTGGCCTTGTGGCCGCAACGGGCGCTGATCCTTGGTTGATGGCGATGGCGGCATCCATGGCCGCAAGCTGGGGCTTTATGATGCCGTCAGGCACGGGGCCAAATGCCATTGCATGGGCCAGCGGGCATATAGCCGTGCCCAAAATGGTGAAGGCCGGATTTTTTCTCGACCTTGCGGGAATTCCGCTGATTGTGGGGGCGGTCTGGCTGGTTAGTGCGCTGCGGGTGCTATAAGTTTAGGATCAAGTTTCAGCGACGCGCCAGTCGAGGATGGGCCAGCCCTTCGTCGCCGCCAATCGCGCAAGCGGGCCATGCGGGTTGGTGGCGAAGGGTTCGTCGGCATAACCCAGCAATGGCGCATCGGAGACATGGTCCGAATAGGCTCTGATGTGGCAAGTGGCGCGGTCAAGGTCGTGTCGTTCCATCCACCGCTTCACTAGCTCCAGCTTTGCCGCATCATAGCAATTATGCCCGTCAATCCGCGCCAGCACATGGCCGCTGCTGTCGGTCGATAGGTCGGTCGCAATAACATCATCAAAGCCCAGCCTTTTAGCAATCGCCTCTACATATAAGCGATAAGAAGCCGTCGCCATGACATGACGATAGCCCGCCGCCTTCTCCTCTGCCACGCGCGCCAGCAATTGCGGATATACGTTTTTGCCAACGACCAGGTCGGCATGGCTTTCCAAATATTTGGCAAAATGCGCTTTTGGCACCCGCCTGCCGATCAGCAGAATTTGTGAAAACTGCTTAAGCCGCGACCGATCCCAGATCTTCAGCGCATATAAAGCCAAACCAACCGGCAAAAACGGTGCAAGTAACAATCGCCAAGGTGACTTGTTAAGCGCCATATGCAGAAGAAACCCATTATAGGTCGCCCGCCGCGTCACGGTCTTATCCATATCATATATGGCCAGCAGGGTCATTTTGGATTTGGTCATCATGTTCTTAAAGGCATAACTTTACCCAATAAGTCTACAGGCTTGTGATAGTCCCCATAATAGGCCAATTATATGGCCATGGGTAACTCTGCCGATTTCACTGTTGAAGATCTGCCCAGCGGGCAAATTCTCCGGCTGTCCGGTGACTTCACCATTGCGTCGATTGGCAATGTAGACGGCAATTTGCGCGGCATTAGCGCCCCTGTTTCTGAAATCGACATTTCCGGGGTCACCCATATCGACACAGTCGGCGCATGGCTCGTCCATCGGACCGCTAAAGAACACAATGCGCAAATCACCGGTGGCGCAAACGATGCCAGCCGCTTGATTGATGCCGTTAGCGGTGTCGATCAGGCCGAAGTCGCAGCCAGACCACCTATTTCGTCATTGTATCACTTTTTGGGCGAAGTTGGCGGCAGTGTTG
>JAIOYN010000132.1 GCA_021741065.1 Sphingomonadaceae bacterium
GCAAAGATTCTTGCCGAAGATGAGCCAGATCATCACGAACTGGTCGCAAAATTCTTCCAGCACTTCACCCTGATCGCGGACGCGATAAACCATATCGGCACAGTTTCCGACAACAGCGCAAGTCTGTGGGACAATGAAGATGGCCTCTATTACGACGTGCTGCGGATCGGAGATGACTTCATCAAGTTAAAGGCGCGGTCACTCGTCAGTCTTATTCCGATGATTGCCGTGGCAGACCTGAATATTGCCAAGCTCAAGAACGAGGACAACCCGAGTTTTTCGCGCCGCATTGACTGGTTCAAGAAGAACCAGAAAGAGCTTTTCGATCGCATGACCGAAAGAGATGGGGTCGATTCAGACGACCTTTTGCTGTCGTTCCTGTCGCGCGACCAGCTGGCCCGCATGCTGCGGCCTATGCTGGACCCAGATGAGATGCTGTCTGACTTTGGTATTCGCTCGATGTCCAAGCGCCACCTGAACGAACCGTTCCGGGTCGAGGTCGCAGGCCAGACCCTTGAGGCAGGCTATCAACCGGCAGAGTCGCATTCTGGAATGTTCGGCGGAAACTCGAACTGGCGGGGTCCGATCTGGATGCCGATCAACTATCTGCTGATCGACGCCTTGCGCACGTATCACGCGCATTACGGGGACGCATTCCAAGTCGAATGTCCGACGGGCTCGGGTCAGATGATGAACCTTGGGGGAGTTGCGGACGAGGTGTCGCGCCGCTTGGTGTCGATATTCGAGCGTGACAGCCAAGGCCGCAGGCCAGTGTTTGGTGGCACCGAAAAGATGCAGTCGGATCCGGCATGGAAGGACAGCGTCCTATTCTATGAATATTTCCACGGGGATCTTGGGGCGGGTATTGGTGCGTCGCACCAAACCGGTTGGACAGGGCTTGTCGCGGTCTTGATCGAAGAACTCGCGCTTGGGGCCAAACCCGTAGTGCTGCCATGAATACGGACGACAAAAAAGACATCGGCGGCGCAGCCGGCTTCTTCAGTAAAGTCACGCAGTGATACTTAGGAGACGAAGATGACAGATCAATCAAGTGATCGCTTTAGTATTGATCCCAACGTGGCCGCATCGACCGAGTTCGATGTTGTGGTCATCGGTTCTGGCGTAAGTGGTGCGCTGATTGCAAAGCGCTTGGGTACACAAGGCCTAAAAGTGTTGGTCGTCGAAGCCGGTTCAGGCAACGACATCACTGTTGCCGACTATGAGGAAAGCGTATTTCGTTTCTACGGGGCCGCGAGCAAAGACAACAATGCGGCGTATTACAACCCCAAGAATGCGCCCATGCCGAGGGACTTTGAAACCGTTCGCCTGCGCGACGGCGAGATCAATGATCGCGGCTATCTTGTTCAGAAGGGGCCGTTCGAAATCGACAGCACCTACAGCAGGGTTCTGGGCGGTACCACGCGCCATTGGGAAGGCAAAGCGCTTCGGATGTTGCCGGACGATTTCCGTATGCACAGCCTGTTCGGCCATGGACGTGACTGGCCAATCGGGTATGACACGCTTGAACCCTATTATCGTCAGTCCGAAGCCGAGCTTGGCGTATCGGGAGATGTCGAAGATCAGCGATATGGCGGGCTGACTTTTGGCGACGACGGATACGTGTTGCCTATGCACAAAATGCCAGCCAGCTATCTGGACCAAGTACTGGCGCGCGATGTGGATGGCATGACTGTCGAGTTGGCGGAAGAACGCTTTGAACTCAAGGTTCGCACAACGCCACAGGCGCGCAATGGGATTCCGAACAAGAACTATGCTGCAGGCGCGGGTTTTGTGCCAAACGGCGCGGTAAGCGTCGATCAGGCCGAGATGGGTGGTCGCTGCCAAGGCAACACAAATTGTGTGCCGATCTGCCCAGTGCAGGCAAAATACGATGCCCGTCGGACATTGGTTCAGGCTATGGCCTCCGGCAATGTTGTTTTGTTGGCGCGCACTGTGGCAAGCAAGGTTCTGGTTGATGGTGTAACAGGTCAGATCACAGGCATTGAGGCCAAGACCTATGACCATCCCGATTTGCCGGGTGCCACAACGCGGGTGTTCAAGGCGCGGACCTATGTTCTTGCGGCCAATGCCGTTGAAAACGCGCGTTTGATGCTGGCCTCGGGCTTGCCGGGGCAAAATGGCCTCATGGGCCGAAATCTGATGGACCACGGCTATCTGCTGACATGGGCCTTGATGCCCGAGCCTATCGGCGTCATGCGCGGACCAGTCTGTACTTCGGGGATCGAGGATATTCGCACAGGAAAATATCGCCGCAACATGGCTGCTGTGCGCTTTTCGATCCACAATGATGGCTGGGGTTGGGCGACGGGCGGCCCTTATAGCGACCTCTACGACGCGGTGGATCATGGCAATCTTTATGGTGCAAGCCTGCGACAGGGTTTGATTGACACGGTCGCGTGTCAGGTCTTGATCGACTGCATGATCGAAATTCCAGCGGATCCCGGAAACAGGATCACCGTTGATCCGCGCTATGTCGATCAACTTGGCAATATGCGGCCTGTCGTTTCCTTTGATATACCGCAATATACATTGGAAACGGTCGCCTTTTCGCGCCGTTTGACCCAGCAGATCTATCAGCGCGTCGGGGCAAAGGACCATTCAAGCTATGATCCCATGGCGCCCGGTTGGGTGACCCATAACGGCGAAGGCTATGTCGTGCGGGGTGGAAATCATTGGGCCGGTACGCATCTGATGGGAGCGAGCGCCGTCGATTCCGTCGTGAATGACCGACAGCAATCTTGGGATCACCCGAACCTGTACCTCGCAGGGGCAGGATCAATGCCGACCATCGGTACCGCCAACACCACACTGACATTGGCCGCAATTTGCCTGCGCACCGCGGAAGACATCATCGCACGGCTAACTGCGTCATCCATTGCCCCCGCTGTAGGAGCCTGAACATGAGCATTTACAAGATCAAAGACCTAGATAGCTTGCGTCGCCATGTTTATGCGGCCATGCAACTTGAGCATGCTACGATCCCAATTTACCTGACGGCGCTTTATTCCATCGTTCCGGGGACAAACAGCGAAGGGTACCAAATTATCCGGGCTGTCGCTGTCGAAGAAATGCTGCACCTCACATTGGTGTGCAATTTGATGAACGCCATCGGCGGGAAAGCCGACCTCACAACAGTCGGCTTTACTCCTAATTATCCCGCCCATCTTCCAGATGGGGAAGAAGACTTCATGGCCGGATTGCAGCCGTTTTCGCCGCAAGCAATCGACACATTTCTAAAGATCGAACGCCCTGCCAGCCTGAAGCATGGCGAGTCCAACAAGCGCCACCGTCCTCGCAAGGGATCCATGCTGTCCGCAGGCAATACCGGTGATGCAGAAGAGGAACATTTCTTTTCGATTGGCGAGTTTTACAAAGCCATCGAGACCGGACTTGATGATCTTTACGCGCAAATGGGCGACGCCCTGTTCAGCGGAGATCCCGCGCTTCAAGTCGGGCCAGAGTATTACTATTCTGGCGGCGGCGGGTTGATCGCGGTTACGGACATGGCTTCGGCAAAGGCCGCTTTGGATCTGATCGCGGAACAGGGCGAAGGTATCAGTGGCGAAATCTTTGATGAGGATGGAGAGATCGCACATTATTTCCGTTTTCAGCAACTGGTTCTTGGCCGCTTCTATCGCGAAGGCGATCAGCCAGACCATCCGATGGGTGGACCCGTCGAAGTGGATTGGGCATCGGTTTATCCTATCAAATCGAATGCCAAAATCACGGACTTTCCCGCTGGTTCCGATGTCAGAGCGGCGGCAGAGGCTTTTAACGCGGGCTACACGCAGTACCTTGGCCTGTTGACCCGCGCCTTCAATGGCGAGCCCAACCTGCTTGTTGATGCCGTTGGCGAGATGTTCCGCCTGAAAGAGTTGACCTACCAACTGATGCGTCAACCCATCGGAGATGGTTCGGCTTTTAATGCGGCACCGACTTTCGAAATCAATCTGGCCTGAGGGAATATTTCGAATGGCACATTCAGATCTTGAGGTTGTAACAACGCTAAGCGTTGTTCTGACAGGGTTCTCAGCATTCCGGCTGCGCGGCACTCGCCTGCTTGAAATCTATACCGCACATCTTGCAGCCCGCATTGGCGCGAAAGCGTTTCAATCATTGCGAGAGGCAGTTCATAAGCTTTCCGAAGCGTCAGACGATGCCGAAAAGGATCGCATTTTAAGGCATAGCATCCTGAGCGATGCGTGTCTGGGGCCCGCCGCACGCAGTTTGCTCAAGTTGTGGTATGTCGGCGTCTGGCATGCTTTGCCGATGGCTTGGCATGACCGCTTCGGCGGCGCTCTTGATGATACCGACTGCGTTCCGTGCCCCGCATCCTATACCGAAGGGCTGCTTTGGCCTGCCATTGGCACCAATCCGGCCGGCGTAAAGGCGCAAGGCTACGCCATGTGGGCGCGGCCGCCTCGTATTCCCAACCCATCGCAGGAGATTTGACCGTGTTTGACCGCAGCAAAGTATTCGTTGGGATCACACCAACGGGTTGGACCAATGACGATTATCCTGCCCTTGGGGACCATATTTCGTTTGGTCAGTGCGTTTCGGAAATGGCCTTGGCCGGCTATGAGGGATGTTCGGTCGGACATAAGTTCCCGCGGGATCCCGAAGTTCTCGAGCGCGAGTTGTCGCAGCGGGGATTGCGCGTATCCGAGCCATGGTCCAGCACCTATTTCACCGTCAACAACATGCGCGAGCGCACTTTCGAAAGCTTTCGAGAGTCGATGGCCTTTATCAAGCGTATGGGCGGAACTTCGGTTGTTGTGTCAGAGTTGGGGCATGCGGTTCACCAGCAGCCCGTGCCTACAATTGCCAACAAACCTCGGTTCAATGACGAGCAATGGCATGCGATGACCGAGGGCCTGAACGATCTTGGCAGGATTGCGGCCGAAAATGATATGCAGCTTTGCTATCACCACCATATGGGCACGGGCGTGATGTTCCGCCCCGAAGTTGACCGGTTGATGGCAGAGACGGACGCAGAGGTCGTGCATTTGTTGCTCGACACGGGGCATCTTTACTGGGCGGGGGATGATCCGCTGGATATGGCGCGGGCCTATGCCTCGCGCATCCGTCATGTCCAT
>JAIOYN010000133.1 GCA_021741065.1 Sphingomonadaceae bacterium
CCTCAAACAATGAAAAAGAACTGCCGGACGCGTTTTTGCGCCGTTGTTTCTTCCATTATATCAAATTCCCGGATCGCACGACTATGCAGGCGATTATCGATGTCCACTTTCCCGGCATTCAAAAAATGCTGGTGTCGAAAGCAATGGATATTTTTTACGAAGTTCGCGACGTACCAGGCCTAAAGAAAAAGCCCAGTACGAGCGAATTGCTCGATTGGCTGAAGCTGTTGCTGCATGAAGATATGCCATTGGACGTGCTACAATCGCGTGACCCAACCAAGGCTATCCCACCTTTGCACGGGGCGCTGCTGAAAAATGAGCAGGACATCATGTTGTTCGAACGCCTCGCATTCATGGCGCGTCGCCCGACGAGCTAGAATTCGCCTGCTCGCTTTTTACCTCTAGGACCGCTCGTTCGCCGATAGCCTCATCGGTCACTTTAGACAGGATCCAGCCGATGTTTTTCTCATTCATGGAAGAGTTGCGGTCAGCGGGCATCTCGGCATCGCTGAAGGAACATCTCGCCCTGCTCGCTGCGCTGGATGCGGATGTGATTGATCAAAGCCCCGAGGAATTTTACTATCTGGCGCGCGCCACCTTGGTCAAAGACGAAGCGTTGCTTGACCGATTTGACCAAGTGTTTGGCAAAGTGTTCAAGGGCATCTTCACGGAATATGGACAAAACCCGGTCGATGTTCCGGCTGATTGGTTGAAAGCCATCGCCGAAAAATATCTGTCGCCTGACGAAATGGCGAAGATCGAAAAAATGGGCAGTTGGGACGAACTGATGGAGACGCTGAAAAAGCGCCTCGAAGAACAGGAAAAGCGCCATCAGGGTGGCAACAAATGGGTCGGCACTGGCGGCACATCGCCTTATGGCAATTCGGGCTACCATCCAGAAGGCGTGCGCATTGGCGGTGAGTCAAAGCATAAGCGCGCGGTTAAGGTGTGGGATAAGCGCGAGTTTCAAAATCTCGACAACACCAAGGAATTGGGCACTCGGAATATCAAGATTGCGATGCGCCGTCTGCGCCGCTTTGCCCGCGACGGCGCCGTGGAAGAGCTTGATATTGAAGGCACAATCAATGGCACCGCGCGTCAGGGCTGGCTCGATATTAGAATGCGGCCTGAACGGCGCAATGCCATTAAGGTGCTGTTGATGTTGGACGTCGGCGGGTCAATGGATCCGTTCATCAAACTCTGCGAAGAGTTATTCAGTGCGGCCACTAGTGAATTTAAAAACCTAGAGTTTTTCTATTTTCACAACTGCCCATATGAAGGCGTGTGGAAAGACAATAAGCGCCGGTTTAGCGAACGCACACAGATGTGGGATCTGCTCCATAAATTCCCGCATGATTATAAGGTTGTGATGGTCGGCGATGCTTCCATGAGCCCTTATGAGATCACCCATCCCGGCGGTTCGGTTGAACATTTCAACGAGGAATCGGGTGCGGTGTGGATGAACCGCATCACCAGCACCTATCCGGCAACAGTTTGGTTGAACCCCGTACCGGAAAAGCAATGGGGATATTCGCAGTCAACTAAAATTATCAAGGAACTGGTCAACGACCGCATGTATCCGCTGACGCTAGAAGGTCTGGATGACGCTATGCGCGAACTCAGCCGTAAGCATGGGCACTAATAAAGCAGGTGCTTCCGCCGTTCTTCAATCCAAGCCTGCTGATCGACTGACGTGATTGCATCAAATTCCTCTGCCGTGCTTTCGGCAGAATCGACCCATTCACGCAAGGCTGGCCCGCCGTTGATAACGTCGATTGCGAGCTTGCCCAATTCATATTCATAGGGAAAATCGCGCCACAGATCATAATCCGGGTACAGCCGCCGGATCGCCTTGAACGCCAAAGTCTGCAACCGCCAAGGCTGAAATGCCTGATGGTCGTACCTCGGACCCTCGGCATGAATATGCACACCGTGGCAAAGCTGATGCACATGTTTGTGGAACGTTGGTTCAAACCAGATCTCCCGCAAGCCGCAGCCGTTCAACCATGCTGGCGCGAAGCTCTGCATTTCGGCGATAACCTTGCGCGCATCAATGTCAGGCGCGCCAAAAATTTCAAGCGGGCGGGTTGTGCCCCTGCCTTCGGACAAATTCGTGCCCTCAAGCAGCACTGTTCCGGCATAAGCGCGTGCCATGTTGATGTTTGGCGCATTGGGACTTGGGTTGATCCACAGCCTATCGGTCGGCCAGCCAAAGCCGGGGGCTGCATCTGGCGCGTATCCCTCCATCGCGATGACGCGATACTCTACGTTGATTTTATAGTGATCAATGAACCACTGCCCCATCTCGCCTAGCGTCAATCCGTGCCGCATCGGCATAGGCCCTGCCCCAACGAAGCTTTCCCATCCAGAACGCAGTGTAAGACCCTCTACAGGGCGCCCGGCAGGGTTTGGGCGGTCAAGTACCCAAACCGCCTTTCCGTGCTCCGCAGCGGCCTCCAGAATGTAAAGCAGGGTCGTTATAAACGTGTAAATCCGGCAGCCTAGATCTTGCAAATCAATGAGGATGACGTCGAAGGTTTCCATCGATGCAGCCGTCGGGCGTCGGACTTCGCCATAAAGGCTGAACACTGGGATATTGTGCGCTGGGTCCATGAAATCTGGCGATTCCATCATATTGTCCTGCTTGTCACCACGCAGGCCATGTTGCGGACCAAATGCGGCCGTCATCTTCACGTCACCTAAAGCTGCGAGCGCGTCCAGCGAATGTGTGAGGTCCGCCGTGACGGAAGCGGGATGCGCCAACAAAGCAACGCGCTTGCCTTTCAAGGGCGCGCGCAGTTCAGGTTCTGCCAAAAGGCGATCAATTCCAAATTTCATGAAGCGCTTCGTGCCTCCAGTTGCAAGGCAAAGCAATCCTTATGATGAAAATCCGGCTTGCCCCGGGGATGCGCTAAGGCCCAGTAGGAGACGTCACCACTTTTCGTAGCAATAACCGCGCTTACTCCCGCGCTAAGATCACGTTCCTGCCAAGCATCGGGTAACGCAATCGTCGCAATAAGAGTGTGAGCATCCACATTTTGCTCGACCCTGATGTTTGGTGCGGTTGTCACCAAATCAACCATGTCCGAACGATAGCCCTCAAACTGATATGCAGCCCATTGGCGCGACGGCGAAAAATTATACTCTAAATAGTGTTCATCTTCGAAGTTACCTATAAACAACTCAAAACAAGTGCTTTTCCATAATCCGTCAACCCGCTTGGCTGTCGCTAGCGATGCAATTTCCAGCGTGTCCAGTGCGCCGACCATGCAATAACGCAGCGTAACTTCCCCACTCTGCCCGCGCGTAATCGAGACACTGATCGCGTCAACGCCGGCCGTCTTGGACTCCGCGTGACAAATCAACGGCACTTCAGTCATTGAAATATTGGCCAATGTCAAAACTCCATGCTAGGCGCGAACGCGTTATGACTGCTTATAAATCCGATCTCCTCCGCCTGCTCGATGCGCGTGGCTATATTCACCAGACAACCGACGCCCCTGCGCTTGACGCACTGGCATCCAAAGAGATTGTTCCAGGCTATATCGGTTTCGACGCGACTGCGCCATCGCTTCATGTTGGCAATCTTGTCTCGATCATGCTGCTGCGACGCCTTCAGCAAGCAGGCCACAAGCCAGTAGTGGTCATGGGCGGTGGAACGACCCGGATTGGTGACCCAACGGGCAAGGACGAAGTCCGCAAGATGCTGACCGACGACACGATCGAAGCGAATATCCTTTCGATCCGAACAGCATTCGAGAAATTTCTAACATTTGGCGACGGCCCAACGGACGCCGTGATGGTCAATAACCATGATTGGTTGGGGCAATTGGGATATATCGAATTGCTGCAACAGGTCGGCACGCATTTCACCATCAATCGTATGCTGACTTTCGATTCTGTGAAGCTCCGCCTTGAGCGCGAACAGCCGATGACCTTTCTCGAATTCAACTATATGATCTTGCAAGGCTATGACTTCCGTCATTTGAGCAAGACTATGGGCGTTCGCCTGCAAATGGGCGGGTCCGACCAATGGGGAAACATCATCAACGGCATGGAGCTGGCCCGCCGGATGGACGGCGCCGAGGTGTTTGGCCTAACGACCCCGCTGATTACCAAGGCCGACGGTTCAAAAATGGGTAAGTCGGTGTCTGGCGCGATTTGGTTGAACCGTGAACAATTGCCAGACTATGATTATTGGCAATTTTGGCGGAACACGGACGATCGCGACGTGGGACGTTTCCTGCGCTTGTTCACCGACATATCTTTGGATGAAATTGCGCGGATTGAATCGTTGGGTGGTTCGGAAATCAATACAGCGAAGATTGCCTTAGCCAACGCCGCAACCGAATTGTGCCGTGGTTTCGACGCAGCGATACTTGCTGCAGAAACAGCACGAAAAACATTTGAAGAAGGCGCCTCCGGTGGCGATCTACCAAGCTTTGACGCGTCGGGTGAGATTTCCGTCATCGATGCGTTGGTTGCATTGAACTTCGTCACGTCAAAGAAAGAGGCGCGCCGAATGATTCAAGGCGGTGGTGCACGTGTTGAAGGTGACGCGGTGACAGACGAGGACGCAGTCATCGCGACGCAGGCCGGCCCAGTCAAAATCTCGGCGGGGAAGAAAAAACACGGGTTAATCAACTTCGTATAAGGCACGGGACTAACCGCCGCGCAACGTCGCTACCCCTGCGTCTCTTTCAAACAAATAGAGCGCCACCCGCGCCGCTTGTCCACGTTCGCCATCAAGCCCGCCATCGCGGTCGAGCAAAAGGCGCGCATCATCCGCGGCAACACCGATCAGTGCGCGGACTTGTTCGGGTGTTGCGACGCGAAACGGGTTTTCACCCGACTGTCGTGTGCCCAGCAACTCCCCCGCACCGCGCAATTTCAAATCTTCTTCTGCGATTCGAAAACCATCATTTGTCTCACGCATCAATGCCAAGCGCGCCCGCGCCGTTTCCCCAATCTGGGTACTGCGCACCAATATGCAGGCGGATTTTTCCGATCCGCGGCCCACGCGGCCGCGTAATTGGTGCAGTTGCGCGAGTCCAAAGCGATCTGCCGCTTC
>JAIOYN010000015.1 GCA_021741065.1 Sphingomonadaceae bacterium
GGCGATAAGGCTGGCCACACGGCCAACAACCAAACCTTCTGCGTCAATGAGGATCCACGATTTCTCGACGTCCTGTGGACGGATCGATTTCGTAACTCTGGATAGCGTTTTCATCGCTAATCGCACCTTTCGAAATTTTGTAATTATGCAGAATCATCACTGATCCGCATGCGAAGCGGAGCCAATGGCGGCGAAAGCCCCGTTAGTCAAGCAAAAGCAGGGGTTTTGCGACGGGTATAATAATACCGTTTAGAAATTATGCCTTTTCGCGTCCCAATATATGCGCGCCCCACACGGTGGATGCGACCAGCAAAGCGCCAACCGCCTGATGCGATACCGCCAGCACGATGTTGACACCGGTCATGACGGTCGCAACGCCCAAGATGATTTGAACACCAAAGGTGCTGTGAATGGCAATAGAGGCGCTACGTGCGCCTGCTTTTTTGACGCGACGCGACAACAGGATCAAGGCAAACACCGCGACCCACGCCCACCAGCGATGAACAAAATGCGTAAGATAGGGGTCGTTGACCAACGCGAATAGAACGCCTTTGGCGGTATCTACGCCGTCGGGATACAGCCGGTCGTTCATCAAGGGCCAAGTGTTGGACACATAGCCCGCGTTCAACCCTGCGACCCATGCACCAAACAGCATCTGGACAAACAGGATCGCAAAAACCGATGCCGTGAAGACGGTGATTTTCGCCGGCTTCGCGGCTGGGTTTTTGACCAGCGCCTTTAAGTCGAGCGCTGTCCAAACCAGTCCACCAAGAATGATAAAAGCGGTAAGCAAATGAACGGCAAGGCGATAATGGCTGACGTCGGTGCGTGCAGAAAGGCCGGAAGACACCATCCACCAGCCAATGGTGCCCTGAAGCCCGCCCAACGCCAGCAACGCAAGCAAGCGCGGCTTATAACCGACCGGAATGGCTTGCTTCAGCCAAAACCATGCCAGCGGAAGTGCAAAGGCCAGGCCAATGACGCGTCCAAGCAAGCGGTGCACCCATTCCCAGAAATAAATGAATTTGAATTCGGCCATGGTCATGCCGGCGGGGCCATTAATCTCGGTATATTCCGGAATCTGCTTATATTTATCAAATTCTGCCAGCCAAGCGGCCTCACTTAGCGGAGGAAGCGTGCCGGTAATGGGTTTCCATTCGGTGATCGATAAACCCGATTCGGTTAGCCGCGTGATCCCGCCGACGACGACCATTGCAAAGACCAAGGCAGCGACACTCATGAGCCAGTTGATCACCGCAGCAGGTCGTGCGGATTGGGTTTCGGACGCGGGATGTGAGTTGAGCGCAGTATCCATGTCGCCTGATATGCCGCTTTATGCCGATTGTCGCAAGCAAAGGAGGTTGCAAAAATTGCTAACCAAGCTGCAATTTAGCGATGTAATGTTGTAACGTGCATCGAATCAGTGTAGTGATCCTGTCATGGCACAAGTATGGCAAAAATGGCGTTGGGACGGGCTTGGCCTCAGCATCGCCGGACTGTGCCTTTTGCATTGCCTGATAACGACGTTTTTGCTGGCCATTCTTGCGTCTGCGGGCGGCGCTTTATTGAACCCCATGATCCATGAGGTCGGGCTGGTTCTCGCCATCCTCTTGGGTGTTTTGGCATTGGGCAAGGGCTTCCGTGCGCATGGCTTGTTCTTGCCTGCCTTTGTCGGCGCGCTGGGTATTGGCATGATGGGTGGCGCACTGACGCTGCCACATGGCGCTATGGAGATCGCTTGGACGGTAATTGGCGTTGTTCTTTTGGGAATTGGCCATTTGCTTAACCATCGGGCGAGAGTCTGAACCCCAATCGCGCGGTGATTGACCCACCGCATGCCAGCGCCTACATCGGCATCATGGCAGCACATCATCATCATGAGCATGCAGGCGCATCGCTTGCGCAAGCCGCGGAATCCGCGCTTGTCGAAGCTGGCGAACAATGGACCGATATGCGGTCAGATATTTTCGCGGTACTCGCAACCTTTGAAAAGCCGGCATCGGCTTATGATATTGCTGACCTCGTGTCGCAAAAGCGCGGCAAACGCGTTGCCCCCAACAGCGTCTATCGTATCTTGGACCTGTTTGTGACAACGAACCTCGCACGCCGTGTGGAAAGTGCGAATGCCTATATCGCCAACTCGCACCCTGGATGCTTGCATGATTGCATTTTCCTGATCTGCGATAGCTGCGGCACTGCAACGCATATTGACGATGATGCATTGACCATGAGCGTGCGTGCAGCGGCCGAACAGGCTGGCTTTGCGCAAGTGCGTCCGGTCATTGAGGTACGCGGCAAATGTGCCGGTTGTGATTGATATAGCCGCAATTACCCGTTCGACAGCCCGATAAAAGACCGCTAAGCTTAAAAGATGACACATTCGCCTGACACGCCGTTACTTGATACGGTTAAAGTGCCCTCGGACCTTCGCAAACTTGCAGCATCGCAGCTTCGCCAGCTTGCCGACGAATTGCGCGCCGAAACCATTTCTGCCGTTTCGGTGACGGGTGGTCATTTGGGCGCGGGGCTCGGCGTTGTGGAATTGACTACCGCCATCCATTATGTTTTCAACACGCCCGATGACCGGTTGGTCTGGGATGTAGGCCATCAATGCTATCCGCATAAAATCCTCACCGGACGCCGCGACCGCATCCGCACCATCCGCACTGGCGGGGGGCTCTCGGGTTTCACGAAGCGCAGCGAAAGCGAATATGATCCGTTCGGCGCAGCACATAGCTCCACGTCGATTTCTGCAGCTTTGGGCTTTGCTGTCGCCAACAAGATTGCTGGCAAGCCCGGCAAGGCGATTGCCGTTATTGGCGATGGATCCATGTCCGCTGGCATGGCCTATGAGGCGATGAATAATGCGCAAGCCGCAGGAAACCGTTTGGTTGTCATCCTGAACGACAATGACATGTCGATCGCACCGCCCGTCGGAGGCCTTTCGGCTTATCTGTCGCGGCTTGTATCCTCAAGCGAGTATCTGGGCTTACGTAGCCTTGCGAGCAAGGTCGCCAAGCGCCTGTCGCGCCGTATTTATACCGCAGCATCAAAGGCCGAAGAATTCGCACGTGGCATGGCTATGGGCGGCACTTTGTTTGAAGAGCTTGGCTTTTATTATGTCGGTCCCATCGACGGCCATAATCTGGACCAGCTGATCCCCGTTCTCGAAAATGTCCGCGACAATGCCGAAGGTCCGGTCCTAATCCATGTCGTCACGCAAAAGGGCAAGGGCTATGCCCCTGCTGAAGCAGCCGCCGACAAATATCATGGCGTCGTGAAATTCGATGTTATAACGGGCAAGCAAGACAAGGGCCCCGGTGGCGGGCCGCCCGCGTATCAGAACGTCTTTGGCGAAACGCTCGCCAAGCTTGCGGAAACTGATCCTAAAATCTGTGCCATTACCGCCGCCATGCCCGGCGGGACTGGCGTCGACAAATTCTCCGCCGCGCACCCAGAACGCTCGTTCGATGTGGGTATCGCGGAACAGCATGCCGTGACCTTCGCCGCTGGCCTCGCCGCGCAAGGGATGCGTCCCTTCTGCGCGATTTATTCGACCTTCCTGCAACGCGCTTACGATCAAGTCGTGCACGATGTCGCGATCCAAAATCTGCCCGTACGTTTTGCAATCGACCGCGCCGGTTTGGTCGGTGCCGATGGCAGCACGCATGCTGGATCGTTCGACATCACCTATTTGGCAACTCTACCAAATATGGTCGTGATGTCGCCAGCCGATGAGGCGGAATTGGTCCATATGACCTACACCGCCGTTTTGCACGACAGCGGTCCAATCGCCTTCCGCTATCCGCGCGGCAATGGCACCGGCGTTGCCTTGCCCGAAGTGCCGCAGCAGCTCGAAATCGGAAAGGGCCGTATTGTCCGGGAAGGCAAGAAGGTCGCAATCCTGTCCCTCGGCACCCGTCTGGCCGAAGCCATGAAGGCAGCTGACACGCTGGACGCAAAAGGTCTCAGCACCACCGTTGCAGACTTGCGCTTTGCCAAGCCACTGGACGAAAAATTGATCCGCCACCTCATCGCCACGCATGAAGTCGTTATAACCGTCGAAGAAGCCGCCGTTGGCGGCCTTGGCGCGCATGTATTGACACTGGCGAGCGACGCCGGCCTGATGGACGCGGGCCTAAAAATCCGCACCATGCGTCTGCCCGATATCTTCCAAGAGCATGATAGCCCACAGAAGCAATATGACGAGGCGGGCCTGAATGCGCCGCAGATCGTCGAAACAGTGTTGAAGGCACTGCGCCACAATAGCGCAGGCGTTGAGGAAGCAAGCGTGCGCGCCTAAAGGCGCGCCGCTCTCACTTTATTAACCCGGAATGACCGCCTGCGCGGTTTGGCCATCACCTTCAGGGGCAGCGATAATGTCGCGTGTGATGCTGCCTTTGTTGACAGTCGTCGTCTGCGGATCACCGACCGATGAACGAATACCCAGTTCGGCCGTGCCCGACGTCGTCGAAATCGCGCGTTCAGCGGCGGAGCGCGTTGCGGTACCGCCGAATAACGTCTCAAGCGCCTGCTCCTGACTGGCTTCAGCGGGGCGGATCGCGGAGGCAACCGTCGGCTCGAGCGCAAAATCGGGCGGAACCACCAAGGGTGCAGCGCGGCCAACCGACGGCGCAGCCGCCTGGTTGCCACCTAAGATGCTCCCGATCGACCCACATCCCGACAGCATAGGAAGCGTCAACATCGCAACGGCAACAAGGACAGGTTTGGTGTTCATATCTATATCCATTTCAGGCCGAGTTACGGGCGGGGAGCAGTCGCAGGCGCAGCGCCGCCAAACATGGCATCCAAAACCTGCTGCTTAGTGTCGCCATCCTGCGGACGCGGCGCGTTAGGGGTCGGGGTTGGCAAAGTGAAGGTCTTGGGAACTTCGATTGGCTTTGACCGGCTCACCGCGAATTCATCGGGACGTTCACGGTCATAGATGCTGGTCGTGCCACAGCCCGAAAGCGCAAGAATAGCAACCGACGCTGCCGCTAAGATAGATATCCGCTTCATGACTTCTCCACTATGTCGGCATTGCTTGCAGATGCCTGAACATCAGGGCCGCGACCGGCGTCCTTGTCACCTATCAGGAACGCGCGGGCAAGCAATATCAATACGCCAATGCTAATGCAGGCATCGGCCAGGTTGAATATGTAAAAGGGTCGGAACGCACCAAAATGCAGATCGGCATAATCCACGACATAGCCATAACGCACGCGGTCAACGATATTTCCCAGCGCGCCGCCCAAGACCAATGACAAAGCCAGAGCGTCACCGCGCAATTTCTCAAGCCACATCCATTTCCCTACGCCAGCCGCTATGACCGTCGTTAGCCCAACCAGTGCCCAGCGCTCACCATCACTGTCCGCGGTTAGGAAACTCATCGAAACACCCCGATTTTCGGCGTAGCGCAGGTCGAAGAACGAAATGATGTGAATGACGCCACGCTCTTTCAACTGCAACGGCCCCAACATCGCGTATTTCACTATCTGATCGGCGATGAACACAAGGCTGGCGAGCATGAGGCCCTGAAGGCGGAATTTGGGGTTTGGATTCATGCGTCCGTCCTAACGCACCAAAACCGCATCGTCACCCTGAACTTGTTTCAGGGTCCATTTATCAGCCGCAACTGGCGGTTTGTTTGGCACGATGGATCCTGAAATAGATTCAGGATGACGGGCGTGGGTAGAGAAAGCTTTACCCACCCACAACATCCGCACACCGATCGCAAAGCGCACCGTCGTCAACCACTTCCGGCAAATGTCGCCAGCAGCGACCGCATTTGTGGTTAGCGGTTTTAACTGCGCCTTCCTCTCTGCCAAGATGCACCGCCGACACGATAAATATTTCAGCTAGGTCAATTTCGCCGGGATCACCGGGATAGTTATATTCGACTTCCAGACTTGAGCCGATTTCCTTGTTACGACGCATGGGTTCGATCAACTCGTTTGCCATCATACGCCCTCCCCTGATGCGACCCCAATTTTCGGCCAATTTTGTATCAATCCAACCCGCATCACCATCCGGCCATTCCGAGAAATGCACGCTATCCGCGTCAGGAAAACGCGTCTGCCAAACTTCTTCGCTAGTGAATACAAGCACGGGCGCGGCGTAGCGGACGAGGGCGTGGAACAATATGTCTAGTACCGTGCGATAGGCCATGCGCTTTGGATCTGTGACGGCATCGCAATAGAGACAATCTTTGCGGATATCGAAGAAGAAGGCCGACAGGTCTTCGTTACAAAACTCGGTCAGCAACCTGACATAAGTGTTAAAGTCAAAGGCATCGACCGCGATCTTCAACTTGGCGTCCATATCCGCCAGCAGATGGAGCATGTACCGCTCCAGTTCTGGCATGTCGGTAACCGCAACCTTTTCCGCATCGGAAAAGCCGTCGAGCGCACCCAGCAAATAGCGGAAGGTGTTGCGCAATTTGCGATATTGATCGGACACGCCAGCAAGGATTTCCTTGCCGATGCGATGATCCTCCGTGAAGTCCACGGTCAGCGCCCATAAGCGCAAGATATCCGCGCCATTATCGCGCATCAGGTCCAACGGGTTGATGGTGTTGCCCAGCGACTTGGACATTTTCATGCCCTTTTGATCCATGGTAAAACCATGCGTCAGCACGGCATTATAGGGCGCACGGCCGCGCGTGCCGCAACTTTGCAGCAAGGAAGATTGGAACCAACCGCGATGCTGGTCGCTGCCTTCCAGATAAAGATCCGCAGGCCATTGCAGGTCAGGCCAACGTCCGCTTTCGAGCACAAATGCATGGGTGCAGCCCGAATCGAACCACACGTCCAAAATATCGGTGACGCGCTCATAATCGGCCAAGGCATAGTCGCTGCCCAAATATGCCTGCGCGCGTTCATCAGACCAGGCATCGACGCCCATTTCACGTACGCCTGCGATGATGCGCGCGTTAACGTCCGCATCGCAGAGATATTGGCCGGATTTGCGGTCCACGAACAAGGTAATCGGCACGCCCCATGCGCGTTGACGCGACAGCACCCAGTCAGGGCGGCCTTCGACCATTGCAGTGATACGATTTTGGCCCTTTTCGGGTACCCAGCGGGTTTCCGCAATCGCGGTCATTGCCTTTTCACGCAGCGTGCCATCGGCCGACGCCTTATCCATCGGCACAAACCATTGCGGGGTGCAGCGGTAAATGACCTTCGCCTTCGACCGCCAGCTATGCGGATAGCTATGCTTGTAATCCGCCGACGCCGCGAGCAATCCATCAGCATCGCGTAGCGCCGAGCAGATCGGGCCATCGGGCGCGTTGAACTTGGGGTTAATGACGCTGCCTTCGCCGCCCAGCCAGAGCCAGTCGGCGCGATATTTGCCATCGCCCTCAACCGCGAACACCGGTTCAATGCCATTGGCCTTGCACAGGTCAAAATCATCCTCGCCATGGTCAGGTGCCATGTGGACAAGGCCAGTGCCGCTGTCGGTAGTAACGAAATCGCCCGCGAGCATTGGGCGTAGCTTTTCAAAGAAACCGCCGAGCGTGTGCATTGGATGGCGGACGGTGGCATCAGCAAGCGCTCCAGCTTTAAGCGTTCCATGGCCACGATCAACAGACTCGACCCCTAGCCGTGACAAGAATGCACGTTCAAGATCAAGGGCATAGATATAGTGGCGGCCAGCCACCTCAGAAACGACATACTCAACTTCCGGCCCGTAAGCCAAAGCCTGATTGACCGGAATTGTCCAAGGTGTTGTCGTCCAGATAACCGCAAACGCGCCAACCAGATCCGGCGCATTGGGCGCGTCGACAATTTCAAACGCCACATCGATCTGCGTCGATGTGATGTCCTCATATTCAATCTCGGCTTCGGCCAAAGCCGTCTTTTCAACCGGCGACCACATCACCGGCTTTGCGCCACGATAGAGCTGGCCACTTTCGGCGAACTTCAACAGCTCCGAAACAATCGTTGCTTCGGCCTGAAAATCCATCGTCAGATAGGGATTATCCCAATCGGCATTGATGCCCAGCCGCTTCAGTTGCTCGCGCTGCGTATCGACCCAATTTTGGGCATAAGCGCGGCATTCAGCGCGGAATTCGACAGCGGGAACTTCGTCCTTGTTGAGCTTTTTCTTGCGATATTGCTCCTCAACCTTCCATTCAATGGGTAGGCCATGGCAATCCCAACCGGGGACATAAGGCGCGTCTTTGCCGAGAAGGGTCTGCGTGCGGACAACCATGTCTTTCAGGATATGGTTCAACGCATGGCCGATATGCATGTCACCATTGGCATAAGGCGGGCCATCATGCAGGATGAACTTCTCCCGCCCACGGCGGCGATTGCGCAATTCGGCATAAAAATCTGCCGCCTGCCAGCGCGCCAATATCCCCGGCTCCTTCTGCGGAAGGCCAGCCTTCATCGGAAAGTCGGTTTTGGGCAAGAAGACGCTGTCGCGATAGTCTTGTTTCGGTGAGTCAGCAGGTTCAGTCATATCGTGCGGGTGCTTAGGGGAGGTTGGCGCTTTAGACAACTATTTGAGCGCAAGGCTGCCGAACGAGAGGGTCACTCTGTTCCATTAATTGTCACGCCAAAATATCGCGCGCCTGATCACAATCCTTTGCCATCTGCGCCATGAGCGCATCGAGATTGTCAAATTTCGCTTCGCCACGAATGAAGGCATGGAATTCAATCTCAATATTTTGGCCATAGAGATCTTCGGCAAAGTCAAAGAAATGCGGCTCCAGCAATTCCTTGGGCGGGTCAAAGGTCGGACGGATGCCGAGATTTGCGGCGCCGTTCAAAACCCGGCCATCGGGCAAGCGGCCCTTCACCGCATAAATGCCGTAACGCGGGCGTAGATAATGGCCCATGTCGATATTAGCGGTGGGAAAGCCCAGAAGTCTGCCGTTTTTGTCACCATGCTGGACAATGCCTGCTACCGTAAAGGGCCGCGTCAGCAGAGCTGTGGCGGTTGCGCAGTCGCCGTCTTGTAATGCCGTACGGATGCGGCTTGAGGAGATGACACCTGCATCATCGACCACTGGGCCCATTGCGGTGGAAGATAAACCATGCGCGCCACCAATATCCCGCAGCACATCGATATTGCCGCCACGCGCTTTGCCAAAGGTGAAGTCTTCGCCCGTGACAACAGCGGAAAAACCGAGTCGCTCAATAAGCAATTTGACAATGAAATCTTCAGCGCTGGTCGCCGCCAGTTCAGTATCAAAATCAAACACCAACATGGCATCGGCGCCCGCATCTTCGAAAAGCAGTTGCCGCTGATCCAATGTCGTCAGCCGGAACCAAGGTGACTGGGGTGCGAAAAAACGCACAGGGTGTGGGTCGAAGGTCGCGATGATAGCTGGGCGGCCTGCAGCCTTCGCCTGAAGGATTGCTTCGCCTGCAACGGCCTGATGCCCCAGATGGAAGCCATCAAAATTGCCCAAGGCAACGACGCCTCCACGCAGCGCGTCAGGCATCCGATCCTTGGCTGAAAGGCGGGGAATCATCATTGAGCACTTGCCCTTGGCACCAAGCCAGCTCGGATAACACGCAGGGCACTTTCGCCCATGACAGCCCGGATTTCGGCCGCAGTAAATCCTTCATCCATCAAGGCTTGAGTTACCTGAACCAGTTGCGAGGTGTCGAACCGCACGGTAGTCGCGCCATCATAGTCCGACCCCAAGGCGACATGCTCTATGCCTACCAGATCGCGGACATGCTTCATTGCTTTTGCGGCCGCGCGCGGGCTCGTGTCGCACAAGGCGCCATCCCAATAGCCAATGCCAATGACGCCGCCCGTTTTGGCCACACCGCGCACTTCGTCATCGGTCAGGTTGCGGTTGACCTTACATGTCGCCTGCACGCCGCCATGACTGGATACGATCGGCCGCGTGGCCATTGCCAACACTTCTGCAACACCTTTATGCGACAAATGGGCGATGTCGATAATCATACCCTTTGCTTCCATCCGCCTTACAATATCGCGGCCAAAGGGGGTCAGACCCCCTTTTTTTAGGCCATGCATGGAACCCGCCAGTTCATTGTCAAAGAAATGGGTCAGGCCAGCCATGCGGAAACCAGCGTCATACAACCGGTCCAAATTGGCAGCCTTTCCTTCAAGATTCTGGAGACCTTCAATGGTGAGCATAGCGCCGACGGCGCGCTTATCTCTCTGCCGCGCGGATATTAGCGCGTCCAGCTGGCCTGCGGTATCGACGGCCTTGATCGCGCCAACAGAAGCAACAACGGCGTCATCACGCTTTTGTGCATGATATAAGGACCGCTCTACCAAAGAGCTCCACGTCTTCACAGGCTGCAACTGCGCGATGGTCAATAAAGTGATGTTGTCGGTGTCAGCTCCATTGCCATCATAATTCTGGTTCTTAGGTGTCTTTGTCACCGACGAAAACAATTGCAGCGCGACATTGCCTTGTTGCAAGCGCGGCAAATCCATATGGCCGCGCGCGACGCTGTCGTTTAGGTCGCGGTTCCACATCAATGTGTCGCTGTGCAGGTCAACGATGTTCAGCGTCTTGTGCAAGGCCTTGGCTTCGTCGCTGACGGCGATCAGCGGCTTGCCGTCGATCTGGTTCATTGACCCTTCGACATGGCCGGGTGCAAAGCCGAAAAAGCTCACAGCAGCGGCAGCAATCAACGTCACCGGTATCCAGATTCTCTTACGCATAATCCCCCCTATGACGCCGACGTTTAGGTCGTGACCCGCCGCAATAACGTTACAAAATCATAGGCCGGAACGCCGCCTTGCGCGGCATGGCTCTCCCGCGCAATTTCTTGCCAGAGCGACATGTCAAACGCGGGGACGGTCGCGTCACCATCGGGGCTGGCCGCGATTTCGGTGAGTTCAATGCGGTCGGCCAGTGGCAGAAATAGGCTGTAAATTTCGGCGCCCCCAATGACGCAGACATGCGGCCCATTGGCGCACTTCAATGCTTCCTCGACCGAATGCACAACTTCAGCGCCATCTTCTTCCCAATCATGGTCGCGGGTCAGCACGATATGGCGACGGCCCTCCAGCAAGCCCGGCAGGCTGTCAAAGGTCTTGCGGCCCATGATCATGGGCCGCCCCTTGGTGACTTGCTTGAAATGGCGCAGGTCTGCGGGAATGTCCCATGGCATGCCGCCATCCTTCCCGATTGTTCCATTGGCGGCGCGGGCGAGGACAAGAACGATTTCGGGATGATTCATATCCTTCGTCTTGCCGACTTTTTCTTACCTATACAAGCGGGTGACGTGGCCTATTTTTCGGCCGGGTCTTGCTTCTGCCTTGCCATACAGATGCAGATGCGCCGCCGGATCAGCCAGAATTTGTTCAAAGCGCTCGCCACCGTCGCCAATCAGGTTTTCCATTTCGACGCGTTCCGCCAACGTTTTGGTGGCTCCTAGCGGGAGTCCACAAATGGCGCGAATATGGTTTTCAAACTGGCTCGTGACTGCGCCCTCGATGGTCCAATGCCCGCTATTGTGCACACGGGGCGCGATTTCGTTAAACAACGGGCCTTGCGCGCTGGCGAAGAATTCGGCGGTAAAGACGCCAACATAATCCAGCGCCGATGCAACAGCCGCAGCCATATCACGCGCCGCTTGTTGCTGGCTTTCGACCAATGGCCCGGCCGGCAGTGTCGATTTCGCGAGGATGCCGCCGACATGCAGATTTTGCGAACTGTCCCAAAAACGGATTTCACCATCTTGGCCGCGGACCAATATGACCGAAAATTCCGCATCAAACGACACCATAGCTTCAGCAATGAGCGGCTGTCCGCCGGTACGTTCCCACGCACCTGCTATGTCACCATCGTCGGTGATCCGCGACTGGCCCTTGCCGTCATAACCGAAGCGAATAGTTTTCAGGATGCACGGGATACCTACAGCCGCAATCGCCGCGGGTACGGCGCTTTCGTCCTGCGCCACCGCAAACTCCGCGGTTTTCCCCCCAAGTGCGCGGACAAACTGCTTTTCGGCTGCACGATCCTGCGCCGCTTCAAGCGCCCTAAGCGGCGGGTAGACCGGAACCAGGCTAGTAATCGATTCGAGCGGCGTAACGGGCACATTTTCAAATTCGAATGTCACCACGTCGCAAGCTAATGCAAATGCCTTCAGCGCGACCAGATCATCATATTCGGCTATCGTATAAGCGGCAGTGACATCGCATGCGACATTGTCCCCCGGCGGCGCGTAAATATGGCAGCGATAGCCCAATTGCGCAGCCGCAGTCGCCAGCATACGGCCAAGCTGACCACCGCCCAATATGCCAATCGTCGATCCGGGAGGTAATGCCGCCATAAATGCGCCTTATTCCGGCGTTTCGGCGACCGAAGCCGTCTGTGCCGCGCGCCAGGCATCCAACCGTTCGGCGAGTGCGGCATCTTCATTCGCAAGCATTGCCGCCGCCAAAAGCGCCGCGTTTGTTGCGCCCGCTTTGCCGATTGCCAATGTGCCAACCGGAATGCCAGCGGGCATTTGCACGATGGATAAAAGGCTATCCATGCCGTCCAGCGCCTTAGACTGTACGGGTACGCCCAGCACAGGCAGGCGCGTCATCGACGCTGCCATGCCCGGCAAATGCGCCGCGCCGCCTGCGCCAGCGATAATGCATTTCAAGCCACGGTCAGCCGCACCTTTGGCATAATCATACAGACGTTCGGGCGTGCGATGCGCGGACACCACTTTGCATTCATGGGGAATGTGCAGCGCAGCAAGCGTCGCCGAGGCCTCTCGCATCGTTTCCCAATCCGAACGGCTTCCCATGATGATGCCAATGATCGGCGCTGCGTCGGTCATATGTCACTCCCCTGACAAGTTCGATGGCAAAGGCCTTAGCCTTGTGGTGCAAAAGGCGCAATCCAGCAACGCGGCGTTATCTGCTTAAGCAAATAAAGTGAAACTAACGCTCCGAAAGATAGTAATATTCGCCGTGCAGATGGTCGTCCAATTCATATATGATTGGCTGGCCTGTTGGGATTTCCAAGCCGTTGATATCGGCATCGGAGATACCCGACAGATGCTTGACAAGCGCGCGCAGGCTGTTGCCATGGGCCGAAATCAAAACGGTTTTTCCTGCCTTCAACTCAGGCACAATCGCGCTATCCCAATAAGGCAGCACACGATTAATGGTGTCTTTGAGGCTTTCTGACGCCGGAATATTGATACCGGCATAACGCGGATCAGACGACAGGTCATATGGCGACCCGACCGCAAGCGGCGGCGGTGGAATATCGAAACTGCGGCGCCAGATCTTTACCTGATCTTCGCCATGCTTTGCCGCTGTCTCTGCCTTATCAAGGCCCGTTAGCCCGCCATAATGCCGTTCGTTCAACTGCCAATTTTTGGTTACCGGAACCCACAAACGCCCCATCGCCTCAAGCGCCAGATTGAGCGTTTTAATTGCCCGCGTTTGCACGCTGGTGAAGGCAGTATCGGGCGCGATGCCCTTTTCCTTCATCAACGCGCCCGCTGCCCACGCCTCAGCCGCACCTTTTTCAGTGACATCCACATCCCACCAGCCGGTGAAGCGGTTTTCAAGGTTCCACTGCGATTGGCCGTGACGGATGAGGATGAGTTTTGGCATGGGAGTTCCTTCGTTGATTGCCGGCGCCCTAACGCAAATCGGTTAAATCGCCAAGGTCATGTAACCGCCGAAAGGATTTTGAGCGAGCTAAGGGATATATTTATGTCTGGACCATCTCCGCCAAGGTCGCGAGACATTCGCGGGCCAGCAAGCGGCAGCGTTCGGGCGACCAGCCTTGATCGGGGTCATTGCCGTGAACGGTGTCCTTATAGGGCATTTCCAAAGTCATGGAGACACATTTGTGCGAAGGACCAAATCGTTCCGCCAGTTGGTTCGTCGACATCGACAGATTGGCTTTGCCGGGACCAGCCTTGGTATAACCTAGCTCCGTCTGGAAATCTGGCGTGCGTGCCGAAAGGCGGTTGATGAAGGCGTTATACCGATCACCCTGATCATCGGTCCATGAAGGAATACCTTCAAAACCAGCCATAAATGCCGCTGGAATCGCTTCGTCACCATGCACATCGATGGCCCAATGCACGCCGGATTCATCCATCGCGTTGCGGATAGCCAAAACTTCAGGGCTCCGCTCTGCCGATGGCTCGGCCCATTCGCGGTTCAGATTGACCCCCAGATAATTGGTCCGCAAATGCCCACGGCAGCTTCCATCTGGATTGCAATTGGGCACAATGTGAAAGCGGCATTTCTCGAGCAGCACGCGTGTATGCGGATCGCTGAGGTCGGTGAGCATATCGATGGCGCCTTCCATCCAATATTCGGCCTGAGTCTCTCCAGGATGCTGCCGCGCATAAAGCCAGACCTGCGTGTCACCATCGCCCATTTCGAGGCAATCAATCGGCTGGCCTTCAATGCTGTGGCCTAAGCAGCGATAGGTCACGCCTTCCAGCGATGCCGTCTCGGCGATGAGGTCATGGTGCCGTTCCATGCTGTAGGGTGCGAAATACGCAAACCATGCAAGATCGCTTGCGGGGGTATAACGGATGGTCAACGTTCCGCCGTCTTTTGCCTTGTCATAGGTCGTATCGGCGCGGCCCCAATAATCGCGGTCTTCAGAAACACAAGCGCGGTAATCGGGCCAGCCACCAGGATAGGCGCTGCCCTGTAGCCCCACAATCCGCAACTCCAGTTCTTCGCCTGCGGTGCATGCAACGCGGAAGTGGAACCATTGCGCGAATTCCGAATCCTTGTCCTTGCGGATGCCCAGTGTCGCAACATTGCTATCGACGGCATGAACGATAATGTTGCCGCTGTCGAAGGCGGCATTGATGTCAGTAATTGGCATTTTGGGTTCGCTCTCGCAATGAAGTTTATGGAATGCGGATAGTCTCGCCCGACACACCGGGGAAGTCCTTAAACAAGGCTTCGGCCAATTTTGATGCAGCGATACCCGGTTGCGCGGCGGGTGAGCCGGCCTTGGCAGCTTGCACCGCCGTGCCCTCCCAAATCACCAATTGGTCGCTGCGCCGCACGATGCGGACGGCCAAGCTGGATTGTAACTGCGCCGCTGAACCGTCGCCCAGATTGAAACCAAGGCTAACCCCCACCCCCGAGCCATAGCCCCCCGTCGACCCGCCAACGCCAACAGAAACGGGTGGGCGGCGATCTGGGAGAATCACGGTTGCGCCAACACGTACTTCGGCAATCACGTCTGAATTTTCCGTGTTTTCCCGATAGCCGATGCGCTGCATTTCGCGCGCAACAGCCGCTAGATAGGGCGATCCGGCAAGTGACCAGTCCGAAACCGATTCGCCCACAAGCGCGACAGCAAAACGTCCCGTGCCATATCCGACGCCTTCGGTAGCGCGGTTAAAGCGGGTGACCTCGACTGGCCCTGTGGGCACGACACAACCAGTTAACACAGAAAGCGTGAGAAGCGGCAAAATTCTGGCAATTTTTATCATGCAGCTATCCTTAGGCCTGTCATATTGCATATCAAGCGATGCATGGGGGCTTAATCCGCAAAGAGGGCCAATCACGCTTGACTTTCCGCAGCTCGAGCCATAGGAGCGCGCCTTCAAATCAAGCTTATTGCATTTATTAGACGGGTAAATCCGATGAAAGTCGTTAATTCTCTGAAGTCACTCAAGGGCCGCCATCGCGATAACCGCGTGATTCGTCGCCGTGGTCGCACTTATGTCATCAACAAGACCCAGCCACGCTTCAAGGCGCGCCAGGGCTAATTTGGTTCTGCCTGCGCGACGCGGGCGTTTGAATCAGGCAGAATGCCGCTCCGAATCTGATTCGCGGGCGGTTTTTTTGCGTCCGCTCGCAAGGAATTTTGGATGGCCCAGATAACCACTGTCGTTTTTGATGTCGGCAAAGTGCTGTTCGAATGGGATCTTAGGCATCTTTTTGCAAAGCTGATCGCAAACAAGGACGAACTGGAATATTTCGTTACAGTAATTGTGACGCCCGAATGGCATTTTCAGCATGATGCGGGTCGCGCTTTGGACGATATGGTTGCTGAGCGGGTCGCTGAATTTCCGCAACATGCAGAATTGATTGCGGCTTACGCCACCCGTTTCAATGAGACCATTCCAGGGCCCGTTACAGGGTCGTTAGAGATTGTGCAGGAGCTCGCCGAATGCGGCGTGCCATTGTTTGCGATCACCAATTTCGGTGCAGAATTCTGGAATAGCTTCCGCCCGACCCAGCCGATATTCGACCGTTTTCAGGACATAATTGTGTCGGGAGTCGAAAAATTGGTAAAGCCTGATCCAGCCATTTACGCACTGGCGTTGCAGCGTTTCGGACTACAGCCGGGCGAGGCAATTTTCGTCGATGACAATCATGACAATGTTGTCAGCGCGCGCGCCAACGGTTTTGCTGCGCATCATTTTACGGATGCAGCGTCGCTCCACCGCGAATTGGTAGCACTTAGTTTACTGCTTTGAATTCTTGCACGCAGATGCGTGGAGGACGCAGATAATAAATACCCTGCTCTGCGCCTCTGCATGCACCAAAAAACATGGGTGCAAGCCCTTCCATTCATGGCGCGTCTGTGCTTTAGCGATTCAGAAATTTCGCTTTGCAAGGACGCAATCTCCCATGAATATCCATGAATATCAGGCCAAAGAACTGCTCGCAAAATTCGGTGTGGCTGTGCCCGCCGGCATCGCGGCGTTGAGCGTTGAAGAGGCGGTTGCCGCCGCAAAACAACTTCCCGGCGCGCTTTACGTGGTTAAATCCCAAATACATGCTGGTGGACGCGGCAAGGGCAAGTTCAAGGAATTGGGTCCCCATGCAAAAGGCGGCGTACGTTTGGCCTTCAATCTGGATGAAGTTGAGGCCCACGCAAAAGACATGTTGGGCAACACGCTGGTGACGATCCAGACTGGCCCCGAAGGCAAGCAGGTCAATCGCCTGTACATCACCGATGGCGCCGACATTAAACAGGAATTCTACCTCGCATTGCTCGTGGATCGCGCGACCAGCCGTATCGCGGTTGTAGCGTCGACCGAAGGCGGCATGAACATCGAAGACGTGGCACATGACAGCCCCGAGAAGATCCATACCATCGTCATTGATCCGGCCGCTGGCCTTCAACCCCATCATGGTCGCAGCGTTGCCAAGGCACTTGGCCTTACGGGTGACCTTGCCAAGCAAGCGCAGACTGTGCTTGCCGGTCTTTATAACGCATTCATCGGCACCGATGCCGAACAGATCGAAATCAATCCGTTGGCGGTTTGCGAAGGTAAAAATGGCGACGAGCTTCTGGTGCTCGACGCCAAGGTCGGTTTTGATGGCAACGCGATGTTCCGTCACAAGGACCTCGCCGAACTGCGCGATTTAACCGAGGAAGACCCAGCAGAGGTTGAAGCATCGGAATATGATTTGGCCTATATTAAACTCGACGGCAACATTGGCTGCATGGTTAATGGCGCTGGTCTTGCTATGGCAACCATGGACATCATCAAGCTGAACGGTGAATTCCCTGCCAACTTTTTGGACGTCGGTGGCGGCGCATCGAAGGAAAAGGTTACCGCTGCGTTCAAAATCATTTTGAAGGACCCTGCCGTAAAGGGAATCCTCGTGAACATTTTCGGCGGTATCATGAAATGCGACATCATCGCCGATGGTATTGTTGCCGCGGCAAAGGAAGTGAACCTGTCAGTGCCGCTGGTTGTGCGCCTTGAAGGCACCAATGTGCAGCAGGGTAAGGATATTTTGGCCAATAGCGGCCTGCCCATCGTATCGGCCAACGACTTGGGCGATGCAGCGGAGAAGATTGTCGCGGAAGTGCGAAAGGCGGCGTGAGACCTACTGCTGACGATTCCTGCACGATGCAAGAATCGTCAGCATGGAAAATGCTTGGCAGGATACGTAGATCAGGCACTTGACGTTCACGTAAGCGTTAAGCATAGGCGCAATAGATTAAGCAGGCATCCAGTTGCCTTATTGAGTCGGTATGGAAGGATTTCTGACATGAAGATCATCGTCCCCGTGAAGCGGGTCATCGATTATAATGTTAAACCACGGGTGAAGCCCGATGGTTCGGGCGTCGATTTGGCGAACGTCAAAATGAGCATGAACCCGTTTGACGAAATCGCCATCGAAGAAGCGTTGCGTTTGCGTGAAAAAGGTGTTGCGACCGAGGTTATCGCGGTGTCGATTGGGCCGGACAAGGCGCAAGAAACGCTGCGCACGGCCTTGGCCATGGGCGCGGATCGCGCGATCTTGGTGGTTGCTGAAGATGTCGAGCCTTTGGGCGTTGCGAAGATCCTTGCAAAGATCATGGATGAAGAGCAGCCTGGACTTGTCATTTTGGGCAAGCAAGCGATTGACGATGATAGCAACCAGACAGGACAGATGCTTGCTGCGTTGACCGGGCGTCCGCAGGGCACATTTGCCAATACGGTAAATGTATCGGGCGACGCAGTGCATGTCGCACGCGAAGTCGATGGCGGTTTGCAGACAGTGGCGTTGAAAATGCCAGCGATCATTACAACTGACCTGCGCTTGAACGAGCCGCGTTACGCATCCTTGCCGAACATCATGAAGGCAAAGTCAAAGCCACTCGCGCAGAAAACCCCTGCCGATTATGGTGTGGATGTTAGCCCGCGCCTCAAAACGCTAAAGGTAATCGAGCCACCCGTGCGCAGCGCGGGTATCAAGGTTGCCGACGTTGATGCGTTGGTCGCAAAGCTTAAGGAAATGGGAGTGGCCGCATGAAGACCCTCGTTTATGCCGAACATGACAATGCATCGTTAAAGGATGCAACATTGGCTGTTGTCACCGCTGCATCGCAGTTGGGCGAAGTGCATATCCTCGTTGCAGGCTCAGGCTGCGGCGCGGTTGCCGAAGCGGCTGCCAAGATCGCTGGCGTGACCACGGTGCATGTTGCCGATGACGCAGCTTATGCGCAGCAATTGGCCGAAAATGTCGCGCCATTGGTTGCGTCATTGATGGCAAGCCATGATGCATTTTTGGCGCCTGCCACATCGAACGGCAAGAACATCGCGCCACGCGTGGCGGCTTTGCTTGATGTCATGCAAATCTCGGACATTTTATCGGTTGAAAGCGCAGACACGTTCACGCGTCCCATCTATGCCGGTAACGCGATTGCCACGGTGCAATCGTCGGATGCCAAGAAGGTTATCACTGTGCGCGGGACGGCCTTTGCCAAGGCACCAGAAACCGGCGGTTCGGCGACAATCGCAGCGGTTGCAAGCACAGGCGATGCCGGTACGTCATCATTCCTGTCGGCAGAAATCGCCAAGCAAGAACGCCCTGAACTCACCTCTGCCAAGATCATCGTATCGGGCGGCCGTGCGTTGAAGGATGCGGAAACCTTTGCGGCAACCATCCTGCCCTTGGCTGATAAGCTTGGCGCTGGCGTCGGCGCAAGCCGCGCCGCAGTGGACGCGGGCTTTGTGCCCAACGACTATCAGGTTGGCCAGACCGGCAAGATCGTCGCTCCAGAAGTATATGTCGCGGTCGGCATCTCCGGCGCGATCCAGCATCTTGCAGGTATGAAGGACTCCAAGGTCATCATCGCGATCAACAAAGACGAAGACGCACCCATATTCCAAGTTGCCGATATCGGCCTCGTCGGTGACCTGTTTACCGTCGTGCCGGAACTGGTTGGTAAGCTGTAGTAGCTTGCAATCAAATGTAAATTTTAAGGGCGGGCAGCAATGTCCGCCCTTTTTGCTTGTGGCTACGAGCTTTTGCTGTGTAGCTTGCTCGTCATGTCAAAATCATTCGTCGCATCGCTTATATTTGTTGCCCTAGCGATACCTGCACCCGCGGCGGTCGCAGCGCCTGCGCCGTTGATTTTGAAGCCTACATCGGCATGGCAGGTAGATTATGGGGACGAGAAATGCCGACTCGTGCGCCAGTTTGGCGAAGGCAAGCAAACCGCGTTCTTGTTCATGGACCTTTATGGACCAAACGAATATTTCCAACTGACCATTGCAGGTAAATTTGTGCCGACCTCGGTTCAAAAAGGAGACGCAAACATCCAGTTCGGGCCAATCGAAGAGGAACAGAAATTCGCATTTGTTAGAGGAACTATTGGCAAAGAGCCTGCACTACTGTTTTCGAAAAGCGGGCGCATCGCGCCGCCAAACGCGGCGGAATTATCGGCCATTAAAGATCGCTCCGATGATGAATGGATCAACCTTCAGCCCATAAGCGAGGATCGGAAAAAGGCAGTCAAATACCTGCGTATAGGTAAGCCCCTGCGAAAGCCAGTAACACTGGAAACGGGTTCACTGCGGGGACCGCTCGCGGCGCTCGATAGATGCGTTGAAAATTTAGTCGCCAGCTGGGGTGTGGATGTTGAAAAACATAAAACCTTAACCCGGAAGGCAGAGCCCTTAAAATCCCCGGGTGATTGGATAAAGTCGTCTGATTATCCCGAAAATATGCTTAGGGCTGGCCAGCCAGCATTGGTGAGTTTCCGGCTCAGCATTGGACCCGACGGCATACCCACAGCG
This sequence comes from Sphingomonadaceae bacterium, assembly GCA_021741065.1. GTDB lineage: Bacteria > Pseudomonadota > Alphaproteobacteria > Sphingomonadales > Sphingomonadaceae > Sphingorhabdus_B. Next base: position 20,469 of record JAIOYN010000015.1, read on the forward strand.
TGCCATATTCAGGCGACAACACGTCCTAAAGAATTTGACAATGCCGTCTGCAAATCGGTCATGCGGCGCGCGCGCTTTTCTCCAGCGCTAGATGCAACGGGACAACCATTGATGTCTTACTACCAGAACAATGTCTATTTTCATTTGCCTTAAAGGTTCAAAACCAGCGCATTTAGCTACCCGAATTTCCACCTCGATTGTCAATGGCGTATCCGCCTACAATCAGGGTGACCGCTGCGAATCCACCGCCGAAGACTATCGCGCCGCCTCGTTAGGCAAACACTGGGGCTAAGGCAGCAAGTCGGCTGGCAGCGTCGGCTCGCTCAATATTTTCTCCATCCGGCGCCAACGTTCGGTCGCGTCGGGATTGCCGCGCTCAATATAAGCGCGGACCAGATCTTTGCCCCAGCCATAGTTGATCACATAGCTGCGATAATGGTCAGTGAACTTCACCGATTGTTCCGCGCGCGCCGGCGAGAGCAACAGATATTTCTGCGTTAGTTCGAGTGCCTGCGCACGTGTAACCGCACCATCGAGATACATTTTCGCGATTGTTAACCGCGCGCCCGATAGCGCCTCGGTCATTTGCTGCATTTTCCAAAACGCTTCTGCAGAATTGGGGTCAAGTCCCGCCATCGGGTACAGAATATCGCGTTCAAATGCCAAGCGTTCTGCCGCAGGGAATGCCAGATCGATGCCATAATTGGCGCTGCCTTCGGATAAAACGCTCGTAGGGCTATAGAGCGGATTTACCTCATATTCCTTCCACCCATTTTTGCGCGCCATTTGTTCTTCGACCATCAGATTCAACACATGGTGGCCGGGATAGCCTTCATGGCAGCCCAAATCGACCGCGCGGCTGATACGGATCGGCAGGTCAGTATTAATCTGAATCAAGCTTTTATAATTGCCCTTATAATAATTATAGCCTGACCAAGGCTTGCCCGTGACAAACTCCATCACGAATGTCTCGCCCGCTGGTAAATTGATAAATTGCGCCGTGCGCCGTTTGCATTCGGAAATTGCGGCATCAAACACAGGCTGCAACCGATCCTTGGGAATGACATAGCGCTCATTAAAGGCATCGACGCGTGCAGCGAGCGGCCCAGCGCCGGGAATCAGCGTTTCAAGATTGGCCAATATGGCGTCATAATGTGTCAGAGGTTTCAGGTCCGGCACCGTCGCAAACTGACCTCGGGCTTCATCATTGAACGCAAATTTTCGACCCTGAAGCATTTGCAACCGCGTATCCGCCGCAATCAACATGCCGCGCAGCGCAACTGCACGGCGGCGGTCCGAATCTATTGTGATCGAAGGCAAGGCCGCATCAATGGCTGTCGTCAAGGCGCGGGCTTCGGCAATCAATTGCGCCAATGATCGTGGATTTGCTTTGGCTGCGGCTTGCAGTGCGGGCGGGCCATAATATGCATCCACATATTCCGCTTCATGAGTGCCCGCCTCAAGCGTCAACCGGATATAGGCATCGGAAATATCAGCAATCGACATCGCTGGTGTGGCGGCATTTGCAGGGACAACGGGAGCAACAATGGCGCAACCCGACACAAGCACAGCGAGCGGAAGGAGGATATGGCGAAGGTTCATATGGTGCTTTCAGATATAATTTTTTGTGGGGCGGCAAAGCGCAGGATGAGATACCCAATTATGGCGGATAACACAGAACCCATGAGAACCCCAATTTTGACATCGTCCGCCTGATCCGGGCCAGTGAAGGCAAGGCCGCCGATAAACAAGCTCATGGTGAAGCCGATACCGCATAACAATGCGACACCATAGATTTGTAGCCAGCTTGCATGTGCTGGACGCGCAGCTATGCCAAATTTCACCGACACCCAGACGCTGGTAAAAATTCCAATTTGTTTGCCCAAAAACAGGCCCATCGCGATGCCAAGCGGCAGCGGAGCAGCCAAGGCAGCTAGGTTTACACCGGCCAAAGAAACACCCGCATTGGCGAATCCAAAGATCGGGATGATCAGAAAGGCCACTGGGTTTACCAGCGCATGTTCCAACCGGTGGAGTGCCGAATCCTCGGCGTCAGGTGCGGCGAGCGTTCGGCGGAAGGGAATTGCAAATGACGCCATCACGCCCGCAATGGTCGCGTGCACACCGGACAATAAAGTCACATACCATAACAGGGCCGCAAGGATGAGATATGGCCACAGGGCATTTATCCGAAAACGGTTCATCATCATCATCGCCAACCAAATGCCGCTAGCAGCGGTCAGCGCGGTGATGTTCAGCTCGGCCGTATAGAATAAAGCTATAATCGCCACTGCGCCCATGTCGTCCACAATGGCAACCGTCGTCAGGAACAGTTTCAGCGAAGCGGGTGCTCGGCTGCCCAGCAGCGCAAGCACGCCAATGGCAAATGCAATATCGGTAGCGGCCGGTATGGCCCAGCCACGCCGCAACGCAGGATCGCCGCCCGCGACCGCGAGATACACAATTGCCGGAACAATCATCCCCGCCACAGCGGCAACCATGGGAAGCCTGCGGTCGGCCCAAGTCGACAAATGTCCGTCAACAAATTCACGCTTAATCTCCAGCCCGACGAGCAAGAAGAAAATCGCCATCAGGCCGTCATTGATCCAAAGGTGAATGGTCATTGGACCAAGCTTTGGTGTCAACTCCGGCCCGATTACCAAATGTAGAAAATGACTATAGCTTTCAGCAATTGGTGAATTCGCAAAAATCATGGCCAATGCGGCGGCGGCCATTAACAAAAGACCGCCAGCGGCTTCACTCGCCAAAAAAACCCGCAACGCAGAAGTTTTGGTGTGCTGTTTGACGGTTCCGATCATCGCCATTGCTTATGGCGACTCGGCCAAACGATGGCAAGCAAAGGCGAAAAATGCAGTAATTGCCTTGCCTTAGCAGCGTATCTCGGTTTATAACCTTAGTTAAGGGGGCGGAGACCATGGCCAAAATAATGTCCAAAAAGTCTTATGTCGAAAAAAACATTTCGATGAGCGCACAGTCACCTCTTCACTTGACCGAGGGCCAAAAGGCATGCCTCCGACTGGTGGTGCAGCATCACACTTCTAAGGAAATAGCCCGAGCATTGGGCATCTCACCATTCACCGTTGATCAACGGCTTGATGCGGCAAGGCGCAAGCTAAATGCTACCAGCCGCATAGACGCTGCCAAGATATTCGACATAAAGGTGAACGCAACGTTTCGCATTTGGCACTCGTCGGGCGCGCGTCGGTTTCCCACGATGACCCGCGCGAACGCGAATGGGCGGCGGGGTTGCTCTGGCGTCCATCGACCACGTTCCCAGCAAATTTATCCCTCGAACGCCGCTTTCGGCCAAAGCGCTCCGATGCCATTGCGGCCTTTGTATCTAGTGGACATGGCGGCACTTCATTGCCCTTGGGCTTTGTGCTCGACGGATATGGACAGGCAGGGTTTGTGACGGGCAAATCTGGTGGTGGATTTGCCGACGGCCAATTGCATTTATTGAAAAACATGGCCAGCCACGGCCATATCACGTTGGCGGCCGGCGCAGGCACATGGGCGGGCGGCCAAAGCGGCATTATGCGGCTCGACATGGGGCCAACTGTCCGCGCAAACCTAAAGCCTGGTGCAGCCTCACTCCGGCTTGACGCAAGTTGGCGCTTTCGCGTTGCGGGCGACGCACGGCCCGGCGATGGTCCGACGGTAACCTTGTCCACCAGTTTCTAAAACGCCGCCTTTATCCTGCCGTCAAATGCCGTTAGGGTCCGACTGTCGATTATGGATATTTATCTTCCCATAGCCAATCTGTCAGTCAACGCGCTGGTAATCATCCTTCTGGGTGGCGGCGTCGGCGTGCTGTCGGGGATGTTCGGCGTCGGTGGCGGTTTCCTGACAACACCTTTGCTCATATTCTACGGTATCCCGCCTGCGGTAGCCGCGGCGTCCGCATCCACGCAGGTGACAGGGGCCAGCGTCTCAGGCGTCTTCGCACATATGAAACGCGGCGGGGTCGATTTCCAGATGGGCGGTGTGCTTGTGGTCGGCGGCATATTCGGCACAGGCGCGGGCGCAGCGATATTTGAAATGTTGGAGTCGATTGGCCAGATCGATACCGTTATCAACATCCTCTACGTTCTCATGTTGGGTAGCATCGGTGGCTTAATGGCCAAGGAAAGCTTAACCAGCGTTCTGGCCGTGCGCGCGGGTAAGCCAGTAGCTGCGGCCAAACGGCGGCATCATCCGTTGGTAGCCAATTTACCGATGCGCTGGCGCTTCTATCGCTCCGGTCTTTATATCTCGCCTATCGCGCCGCTGATATTGGGCTTTATCACGGGCATTATGACTATGCTGCTTGGCGTGGGCGGCGGCTTCATCATGGTGCCCGCCATGCTCTATCTTTTAGGCATGGGCGCGCAGGTTGTGGTTGGGACATCGTTGTTTCAGATTTTGTTCGTGACGATTGCGTCAACGATGATGCACAGCCTGACCACAAAAGCGGTTGATATAGTGCTTGCCGTATTCTTGCTCATTGGCAGTGTGACGGGTGCGCAGATCGGCGCGCGTCTGGCGCAGCGCATGCGGCCAGAATATCTACGCCTCTTTCTCGCCGCGATTGTTCTGCTTGTGGCCATCCGCATGGCGCTTGGTCTCGGCTGGCGGCCTGACGAAATTTATACCTTGCAGGCCCTATGATCCGTTTATTCGCCCTGCTCTTGTTTTTGCTACCGATCAGCGCGAGCGCGCAAAATGTGCCTAAGCTGGTGCCGGATGTCTCGCAACGGCAGATCAATATTCAGTCGGGCTTCACGGGAGCCGAAATGCTGTTATTTGGGGCCATCATCTACCCGCGCGGCGTGGCGCCAGAAGGGCAAGTCGATGTTGCCGTTGTTCTGCGCGGGCCAACTCGGTCCGTAACTTTACGGGAAAAGCAGAAAATTGCCGGTATCTGGGTCAACGCCGACAGCAGCGATTTCCGGTCCGTCCCGGCATATTATGCCATCGCTTCATCACGGCCACTGGATCAAATCGTCAACAGCAAAACAGCGGCGATTTACGAGCTTGGTCTTGACCGCCTACAATTATCTCCAAGCGGCGAGGTCAACGCCACCGAACAGCGTCGCTTTGTCGATGGACTGGTAGACTTAAATCGCCGCAATGGTCTTTTCCGCCAAGAGGCAGGTACGGTCGAAATCACCGATCAAGTGCTGTATCGCGCGCGCCTCAACATTCCGTCCAGCGTGCCGGTCGGTGTCTACACGGCTGAAACTTTGCTCATTCGCGATGGCCGGGTGATTGTTGCCGATGACAATGTCGAGGTCCGGATACGAAAAACAGGGTTCGAACAGTTGGTCACTGTCTTGGCACAAGATTATGCGCTGTTTTATGGTGCAATGGCAGTGCTTGTCTCATTGCTGCTCGGTTGGTTTGCCGGATTTGTCTTCAACCGGCTTTAGGCCATTCCCGATGCGCGCTTAGGGTCAGGACCACTTAAATTCCTATTCGTTGAGGTTGGGCCGCAAATATTGCCGTGCACGGTCAAGGTCCAACCCTCGGCGTGCGGCATAATCCAACACTTGATCATCGCCAATGCGCGCAACACCG
>JAIOYN010000016.1 GCA_021741065.1 Sphingomonadaceae bacterium
GGATTTGCGCGATGAGGTGACGCCCAAAAACATATTGATGATTGGCCCCACGGGGTGCGGCAAGACCGAGATTTCCAGGCGCTTGGCCAAGTTGGCCGATGCGCCGTTCATCAAGGTCGAGGCCACCAAGTTCACTGAAGTTGGCTATGTCGGTCGCGACGTAGAACAAATTGCCCGCGATTTGGCCGAAGAGGCGGTGCGCTTGGAAAAAGAGCGTCGCCGCGAACATGTGCGCGAAGCTGCCGAGACAGCGGCGATGGAGCGCATTTTGAAAACGCTGGCTGGCGACACGGCCAGCGAGGCGACACGCGAAGCATTCCGCCAGCGCATTCGCGAACGGCACATGGACGACGTAGAAATTGAAATCGAAGTGTCTGACAACCCGACAATGCCGATGGAAATACCGGGCATGGGCGGCAATGTCGGGATGATCAATCTTGGCGAGATGATGGGCAAAGCCTTTGGCAAAGACAATCTGAAACGGCGCAAGATGAAGGTCCCCGACGCTTGGAAGAAGCTGGTCGAGGAAGAATCCGAAAAGCGCCTAGACCAAGACGATGTAAACCGCGTCGCGTTGGCCGATGCCGAGGCGAATGGCATCGTGTTCTTGGACGAAATTGACAAGATTGCCGTGTCGGACACGCGAGGCGGAGGCTCTGTCAGTCGCGAAGGTGTTCAGCGCGATCTGCTGCCGTTGATTGAAGGAACCACCGTCGCGACCAAATATGGCCCGATGAAAACCGACCATGTGTTATTCATTGCCTCGGGCGCGTTCCACATTTCGAAGCCAAGCGACATGTTACCCGAATTACAGGGTCGTTTGCCCATCCGCGTCGAACTGCGTGCGCTGGAACATGCCGATTTTGTTCGGATCCTATCCGAAACCCGCGCCAACCTGCCGATGCAATATCGGGCATTGCTGGCGACCGAAGAAGTTACGCTCGAATTCAGCGACGACGCCATTGACGCCATTGCACGCATTGCGGTGGACGTGAATTCTTCGGTCGAAAATATCGGCGCACGGCGTTTGCAAACCGTGATGGAAAAGCTGCTGGAAGATATCAGCTACGACGCCGAGGACCGCAAAGGCGAGACGTTGAAGATTGATGCGGCCTATGTCAGCAAGCAGCTTTCAGGCATCGCCAAGGATACAGACCTGTCCAAATATGTGCTTTGACGGGTGCTGACTTTTGATATGATGTCAGCGTCTTAAATGGAGTCGGATCATGTCACAGCAAGGTGGGTGCCAATGCGGTGCCGTGCGGTATGAAGTCAGCGGATCGCCCCAGCATGTGGCCTTATGCCATTGTGAAGGATGCCGCAAAAGTGCGGGCGCGCCAGCAATCGCATGGGCAGCCTTTGCAGAGGACGAATTTCAATTGCTGCAAGGCGAACTGACCGACTTCAATTCATCAGGCACCACGATGCGCAGTTTTTGTCCAAGTTGCGGCACAGGTATCGCCTATCGCAACGCCGAAATGTTACCGGGTATCGTTGATATTCAATCGGCGACGCTTGATGACCCGTCCGTATTTCCGTTGCAGTGCCTTATCCAGACAGCCGAACGGATTGATTGGATGGCGAACGCACACACCCTTCCCGCATTTGAACGTTTCCCGGGATAAGGTTCAGCGCGCGGAAATCACGGCGCCATCGCTTGGTTGCGGATCAACAACGAGCTTCCACGCCTTGTCCTTGATAAAATAGCGCTTGGCCAGCGCCTGCAAAACGGTCGGCGTAACATCGTTAAAATCGCTATATAGCTTACCTAATGCGACAAAGCGTTGAGGGTCATAGGTCGCCCCTTTCAGTTGGTTCAGCCAGAATGTGTTACCCGACGCCGCACGCTCAATGGCTTGCTTGGTCGGCTCCACCGCGCGCTGCAATTCATCGGCGCTAACGGGATTGGCTATCAAATCCGCTGCAACAGCATCTGCAAAGGCGAAGAAACGGTCCACATCCGAAGGCTTAACCTGCGTATAAGCCATCAAATATCCGCCGCTATTAAAGCTCAGAGGCCAATTGGCAGCCATGTCTGGGCTATAGCTCGCGGCTTGTTCGGCGCGGAATTTTTCGAACAATCGGTCGCGGAAAATCGCCGCCAATATTTCCAACTGTCGCCCCTCGGTAATGCCCGCAATGCCGCCGCCCGTTGGCCAAGCCATTACGGCTGCCGATTGATCACTGGCCCCGCGATGCATCAAGCGCACAGGCGTGGCCGTGGGCGCGGGGAAACGGACATCGCTGGCCGCGGCCGATACGGGCAATATCACGCGCGGTGCCATCGCGCCGAAACTTTTTTCCAATGCAGCGATTGCGTCCGCTTTCTCAAAATCGCCAAAAAGCAGAACTTCGATCGGACCTTGCGCCATCAACGGCTGCCAATAGGATTCAAACTTCGCTGCATCAATTTTTGCCACTTCTGCCGGAGTAGCCGCCTTCCAACGTGCGTCCTTATTACGCAGCAGATACTCCAAATCACGTTGCAACACTGACATCGCCGACATTTCAAAACTGCCATAGCCTGACGTAGCCAAGGCCTTGGCGCGTTCAACGGGCGCAGCATCCCAGCCAGGATGCTCCAGCTTCGTCGCAATTAAGGTGAGCTGATCGGCAAGATCATCGGGTCGCGTATTGGCGCCGAATTGAAAGGCGTCATCAACGACCGAGAAATTCAGCTCAATCCGCCGACCATTAACCATCTGATCAATTTCGGTGCGCTTGATATTACCAATGCCATTTTCAGGCAGAACCAATGGCCCTGCCCATAACAACCCACCTTGGTCGGGGTTTACAGCCTTATAGCCACCACCAAAACGGACCAGCACGCGAATCTGGCCGCTTTCGGCTTTATTCGGATAGAGCAATGCACGCACGCCATTGGATAGCTCCAGCCGCGTGAGGTCCCATCGCGCTAATGTGTCCTCGACTACCAGCTTTCCCGGCGCGCCCAATTTGGGCAGCGCGGCAAAGCCAATATTGTTTTCAGACAGGCGCGCCGATGTGTTCGCCGCCACCGACGCATTCAAAACCGCCAGAGCGCGATTATCCGCATCCTGTATCGTGGTAGGCGAAGAGACCATCAATCGCCTGACATCCGCGCTGAAAAGCTTTTGCGTGGACTCCAAAAGCCGTTTGGGCGTGAGCTTGTCTTGCATCCTTTCATACACCGCAATGACGGTTTTCGGGGCTGCAACTGTTTCGCGAATATCTACGGCGCTTACAATATCATCCGCCTGCTTGGCAGCGGCTTCGAACGGATAGCTGTCCAGCATCGTGCGCAGCGCGTTGCCAAACAAAGTCTTTTCCCGATCAATGTCCGAAACCGACGGCGGCGTCGCAACCGCATCAGCAATAATCGCGCGGACGTCGCGCGTTGCGGCTTCCCATTGGTCACCGACGGGTGTCAACGAAACCAAAGTCGCATCGGCGGTGCGCGAAATATCTTCCTGCTCGACTTGGGCAAATAGATAGCTGCCACCATTGCGCGCCTGCACCTCAAGCCTGCGATTAATGATTTGCAACGCCAAGGCATCGATCAACAATTGTTCATTATAAACAATCGTGTCGTTCACTTTGCGCCAGGGCCGCAGATAGGCAAGGCTGACCGTTGTCGGTAATGTCGGTTCAATCAACACACGCGCAGGTGTTCCTTGCGGGCTTGGGTCGCCAAAATCCGGCTCCGGCGCGCTTTGTCCTTTGCCTTTCCAATCGTTGAAATATTTCTGCACAAGATTGGCAAGCTTGGCCGGTTCCATATCGCCAGCCAGGACAACAACAGCGTTTTCGGGCCGATACCATCGTTCATGAAAGGCGGCTAGGCGGATGGCATCTGCGGCCTGCAACGTTTCCGGTGTCCCAATCGTCGACCGGCTCGCAAGGCGCTGCCCCTGAAACGCATGTTGGCGCAGGGCATCGCTGTAGATCATCTGCGCGCCGCTATTCTCCCGCAATTCGGCCAAAACAATCGCACGTTCGGCATTCAGCGCAGTTGGTGAAATCCTTGGATTGCGGATCATGCCCGAAATGATTTTGACCGATTCATCCAGCTTTTCCGCCGTCGCATTGGGCAAATCGAGCTTGTAAACAGTCTGCGTCGGGGTGGTTTGCGCATTGCTATCGCTGCCGAATGTTACGCCGAACCGCTGCCAAATGCGCTTGGCTTCCCCATCCGGAACAAAGGTCGATCCGCGAAACGACAGATGTTCGATGAGATGGGCAAAGCCTTGCTCGTCATTATTTTCATGCAATGCGCCCGCATCTATCCGCACGCGAATGGAAACTTGCCCCGCCGGGACGTCGTTTTTCTTGACCGCATAACGAAGACCATTGGGTAGAACGCCAAAAGTCCATGTGTCGTCCACAGGGACATCGCTGCCTTCATATAACCAAGGTTGCGCAGTTGTCTTGGCGGGCGCTGTCGCGACAGGCGCAGTTTGGGGGTACGCAGCGGGGGAAAGCAGCAAGGCCGCCAAAGCGAGGGCATAAGAAAATTTGCGCATTACACTCCTCATAACGGGTGTGCAGCTTGACCGCACATGAACGATCCGACGAACCCCCGTTTAAATTCCACCGTCGACGGTGTCATAACCCAAACCGCGCAGACCAAGTTGCAATGCCTCAACACATTCCGCCAATTTATGCGCGTCGGTGGTGCGCACGACGAAGTTTGCGCCGACCTTGCCCTCACGGAAAAACGGGTAACTGCCGATCTGGCAGCCTTCATGATGCTTTTCGGTATCACCCAGCAGCCTTGCCACTTCGCTTTCGGCGACCCAGCAGCCGATTTGTTGTGACAATAAGGGCGCGCCGCCCTCAAGCGTGCCGGTCAATGCGTCCAACATGCCAGCGGTAATGTGCGGGACGCCCGCCATGATGAAGATATTGCCATGGCGGATACCCGGCGCGCCCGACATTTTGTTGGGGATGAGGTCCGCGCCATCGGGCACGCGCGCCATACGCAAGCGACCCGGATTGATGCCGCCGCGTGTTTCATAATACGCATGGAGGACCGCGCTTGCCTCAGGGTGAATAACAACCTCTACACCCAATGCCGCCGCAATCGCATCCACCGTAATGTCATCATGCGTCGGGCCAATGCCGCCGGTGGTGAACAAATAATCATTGCGCGCACGCAAAAGGTTCACTGCCTCAATAATCGCATCCATGTCATCGGCGACCACGCGCACTTCGCGCAGGCGAATGCCCTGAATATTCAGCCAAAGCGCAATTTGGCTGACATTTTTGTCCTGTGTGCGGCCAGAAAGGATTTCATCGCCGATAATTACAAGGGCAGCGGTATAGATGCGGGAATCTGTCATCCGCAACCGATAGCATAATTCACCCCCTCGCAAAGTGCGGATTATTGCCTTATATCTCGCGCATGGAACAATATGTACGCGTGACGCCCCAAGAGGCGATGCAGGCCCGCGATGGGACGATCAAATTGCACGGGCCTGAGGGCTTTGACGGCATGCGCAAGGCCGGTCGCCTTGCTGCCGAAATCCTCGACGCATTGGTGCCGCATGTCGTGCCCGGCGTCACGACCGAAGAATTGGACGATATTGTCTGCGAGATGACAATGCGCGGTGGCGCTGTCCCTGCGACCTTGGGCTATCGCGGCTATACCCATAGCTGCTGCATCTCGATCAACCATGTCATTTGCCACGGCATTCCGTCGGACAAGAAATTGAAGGACGGCGACATCGTCAACATCGACGTGACGCCGCAACTGGACGGCTGGCACGGCGACACCAGCCGCATGTTCTTGGTCGGCGATGTGCCGGTGAAGGCCAAGCGTTTGGTCGATGTGACTTCTGAATGCCTGATGCTCGGTATCGAAGCGGCGAAGCCCGGCAACCATGTCGGTGACATTGGCTACGCGATCCAAACCCACGCCGAAAAGCATCGTTATGGTGTGGTCCGCGATTTTTGCGGCCATGGCTTGGGCCAATTATTCCATGATGCCCCCGAAATCGTCCATGTCGGCCGCCCTGGCACGGGCCCAGAGCTGCGCCCCGGCATGATCTTCACGATTGAACCGATGATCAACATCGGCAAGGCCGCTGGCAAAGTGCTCGACGATGGCTGGACGGCGGTAACGCGCGACCGTTCATTGAGCGCGCAGTTTGAGCACAGCATCGGCATTACTGAAGATGGCTGCGAGATATTTACCAAGAGCCCTAAGGGTTTTGATCAGCCGCCTTATTAAGGGGTTATGACAACCGCAACCCAGCCGTCTCGTCCAAGCCGGCCATGATGTTTAGGTTCTGCACCGCTGCGCCGCTCGCGCCTTTGCCGAGATTGTCGAGCATCGCGATCAATCGCACTTGCGACCCGTCGGGCGAAGCCAGCACATAGAGATCAAGCCGGTCGGACGGCGCTTGATCGGCGTGCATTAATAATTCGCTTGGCGCAGCTTCGCTGTGCACCTTCACCACGGGCGACCCTGCATAATGGGCCGCAAGGGCAGCGCGTAACGCGTCCGCGCTACCTGCCTCCGTCATGGCCGATAGCGGCAAAGGCACCTCAACCACCATCCCGCGAAAGGCGCGGACGACGGCGGGGGCGAAGATGGGCGGGTGGATGAGGCCTGCGTGCGTCTGCATTTCGGGCACATGCTTGTGCGCCAGATCAAGGCCGTAGCTGCGATAACCAATATCCGCCCCCTCGCCTTCGAACCGTTGTATCAACGCCTTGCCGCCGCCCGAATAGCCCGACACCGCGTTGACCGTGTAAGGCCAATCCGCAGGGAGCCAGCCAGCGGCCACCAAGGGCGCGATAAGGCCCAAAAATCCGGTGGGGTAGCAACCGGGATTGCTGACCAACCGTGCAGAGGCAATGCGTTCGCGCTGACCAAGGCGAAATTCGGCAAAGCCATAGGCCCAATCGGGGTCAATACGATAGGCCGTGGACGCGTCAATGATGCGGGTGCTGGCTGAAGTTGTCATCGCCACCGCCTCTTTTGCGGCGTCGTCTGGCAAGCAGAGAATAACAAAGTCGGCGTCGTTCAACGCTTCGCGTTTCGCGGCCACTTCTTTACGTTTGGCATCGTCCAAGGCGATAAGCGTGAACTCATCGCGGCCTGCTAGCCTCTCGGCAATTTCAAGCCCAGTGGTGCCCGCAGCGCCGTCGATGAAGATGGATTTGGTCAAAGCGCAACCCGCTTATGTGCCAAAATCGCGACCGCATGCTCGGCAAACCTTGCCGCCGCGTCCGCCAACGGTTCCACGCTTACCGCCATTGCCGCGCCATTCGCATGGATGATGTTGTCGGCGTCGGCCATGATGCCGACATGGCCGGGGAAGAACACCAAATCGCCGCGTTCCATCGTGGTTCCTTCGGGCAATGCCGCGCCAAAATCGGCCATTTGCATATCGGCGTCACGGGGGGCCATGATGCCTTTCAAACCAAAGACCAATTGGACAAGACCGGAGCAATCCAGCGCATCGCCGCTGCGTCCACCCCAGCTATAGGGCGTGCCTATAAGTTGCTCGGCGAGATCAGCAGGCGAGGCATTAACGCACCCAATTTCAGAAACATGTGCGCGCGGTACAAAACCATTTTCGCACGCTAGATATTTGCCACAATCGCTAAGATCTCCGCAAAGCAAGCGCGCGCCCATAGGATAGCGCGCCAGCACCGGCGCTTTTGTCGATGGTGCCGCTACGAGTAAAGTCGCCGACGCGCTGACAATATGCGTGGCGGCAAAATCATCACCCAGTTCGGCAAAGCGCAGATAGCCCAAATAATTGTCGTGCCGGCAATATCCCCATGCCCATTCTCCCGCGACATCCAACACGGCAAATTCTTCGCCATGCATCAACGCGCTGACTGGCATCGATGTCGCATGGGCCTCCGCATGGATTTCCGTGACGGGCGCGATACCCGTGCGTAGCATCGGCACGGCATAATGCGGCGCAAAAAGCTTTCCAGCCAGACTGATATCGGCAAGGTCGCCACGGATGGGCGTGGTCCTTTTGTCGCCGAAAAGGCTGTGCCCCGTCAGCTTGTGAATAGGCCTGCCAATTGGCTTATTGATATCCAATTACTCATTCCCCCAAATATGTCACACCAGCGCAGGCTGGTGCCTATCTCGCCTGTCGTTCAAAATTGAGAGGCGTAATGGGCCCCAGCATGCGCTGGGGCGACGGTAGATTTCATGCAAAGCCCTTAGCCGACCGGATAAGTTTCCGTCAAATAACGAAAGACCGCCCGCAATCCAAGCGCCTCGCCGCCCTTTGGCCTGCCGGGCTTACTTGTGGGCCGCCAGGCGAAGGTATCCAGATGCACCCAAGGCACATCGTCGGGGACGAATTTTTGGAGGAATAACGCTGCCGTCACCGCGCCTGCAAAGGCACCGCCACTATTGGATGTGTCGGCGATGTCGCTGTCGAGCATCTCCATATAAGGCGCCCAAAGCGGCATGCGCCAGAGCGGGTCCGATGCTGCCTTTGCGGCCTCAAGAATGCCATTTGCGACGCTTTCATCATTGCTAAACATCGCCGGTAAATCGGGACCAAGCGCCACGCGTGCCGCACCAGTCAACGTGGCGAAATCAATGATCAACGCGGCCTCATCCTGTATCGCTTTGGTCAGCGCATCCGCCAACACCAATCGCCCTTCGGCATCGGTATTGTCGATTTCTACGCTGATACCCTTACGGCTTTTGACGATGTCGCCGGGGCGCATGGCGTTGCCCGCTATGCTGTTTTCGGCCGCCGCCACGAGCATGTGTAACCGCACAGGTAAATGCGCCGCCATAATCAGCTCCGCCAACGCCAGAGCATGTGCTGCGCCGCCCATATCCTTCTTCATCAACCGCATGCCGGAGGCGGGTTTGATATCCAAACCACCAGTGTCGAACGTAATCCCCTTGCCTACAATCGCGATGCGTGGGTGGCGCTGGTCGCCCCATTCCAATTCAATCAAGCGTGGCGCATGCTCCCGCGCGGCGGCCTTGCCAACAGCGTGGATGAGCGGATAGCCCGTTTCCAACGCCTCACCAGCGGTGACCGTGACGTCGGCTTTGTGCGATTTTGCGATGCGCCGTGCCTCGGCTTCTAACGCATGTGGCCCACAGTCGCCTGCTGGCCGATTGACAAGATCGCGCACCAAAGCGGTTGCGGTGGCTTGCAATTCGGCAAAGGGGATGCGGGCGGGCTCGCGCACCAATAAGACCCGCGGCCCGACAAGTTTCGGTTCGCTCAGATATTCATGATAGCGATATTGCCCCAATATCCAGCCGAGCATCGCATCGCCTGCATCATAATCGGCAAGCCGATATGTCCCTTCGGGAAGGCTGTCTGCGGCTTTCGCAAGATGCCATACACCCATTATAGCCGCATCCGAAACGCCAGCGACGGCAGACCACTCCCCAGGCTTATCTCCTGGTAATATGGCTATATCGTTCGCATTTCCTTCGAACTTTTGCGCTTTGATCGCGGTTCGGACCGCATCAGATTGCAGCGCAAGCCAAGATTCAAAACGGCCCTTGTCGGTGATGTGGATGAGGGTGGCTGCCTGTCCATTGTCAGGCTGGATCAAATTGTCGTAACGCATAAGCTCTGCGATAGCCGGAATAGCATGTGAACGGGAGATAATTTAGAAATGTCCCGTGTTTTTCTTTTATGCACGCTTTTCATGGCCACAATCGGCCTGTCTGTATGCAATCGCATTGTTGCCCAGCGCGCGCCATATCCGCGACAATCGGAAATTCGGCAAGCGGACGGGTACTATCAGCGCCCGTCCAATCAAATTCACTCCGCAGCGATAAGCGTTTCGGAATCCGCATTATGCAGACCAACAAAGTGCGGCGCCGAAAACACCATGACACCGTCTTCAATAGGGTCTTGTGTCAGGATTTTCTTTTCTGCCATGTAATTTTGCAAAACACGCCATGGGTGACGATCGCCATTCTTTGGCAGCGTGTCGAAACTGCGTGCGAAATAGCCAGAGCTGAAGTCGGTCACAAATGGCAATTTGGGCATGTCGGGATCATCCAGAACTGGCGTTGCTACCAATGCATTTTTATCATCCATTTTCCATAGCAAGCGGCAAACATAATCGGCCACAATGTCGGTCTTCAGCGTCCAAGATGCGTTAATATAGCCAAATATGCTGGCGAAGTTCGGGATGTCGTTGAACATCACGCCTTTGTAATTGAAATGCTCGCCGAAATTGACGGCTTTGCCGTCTACGCTGATCGCCGTCTTGCCCATGGTGACAAGGTTCAGGCCCGTTGCCGTGATAATGATATCGGAGTCGATATGCTTACCCGATTTTAACTGGATACCGGTCTTCGTAAAATGGTCGATATGGTCGGTGACAACTTCCGCCTTACCCTCGGTAATCGCCGTGAACATGTTGCTGTCGGGAATGAGGCACAGGCGTTGTTCCCAAGGGCCGTATTTAGGGACAAAATGGGTGTCGACATCAACCGACGCCGGCAAAGCCTCCCGCGCCATGTTGACCAACCTCTCCCCCAGCTTTGCAGGGTTCCGGCGCGCATACCAATATGTGAAACGCTGCATATTGATATTGCGCCACCGCGTCAGCGCATAAGCGAGCTTTTCCGGCAGGATCTTGCGGACAAATTTCGAAAACGGATCAATGGCAGGACGCGACACCATATAGGTTGGTGAGCGTTGCAGCATGGTCACTTGCGCGCCTTGTTGCGCCATCACGGGGACTATCGTAACCGCTGTCGCGCCTGAACCGATGACCGTAACTTTCTTGCCCGCATAATCCAAATCCTTGGGCCAATGCTGCGGATGGATGATTTGACCGCCAAAGTCGCCCTCGCCCGCAAAATCAGGCTTATAGCCTTGATCATAATCATAATAGCCAGCGCACATGAACAAGAAGCGCGCGGCAAAATGTCGCTCGGCACCACCGTCAACGGCCTTGGCTGTTACATGCCAGCGGGCATCGGAGCTCGACCAATTGGCCGTGATAACCTTATGGCCAAAATGGATATGCGGAGAAATGCCATATTCGTCAGCGGTTTCATGAACATATTCGTGAATGGAGGGGCCATCCGCGATCGTTTTTTCATGCAACCATGGTTTAAAACGATAGCCCAAAGTGTGCATGTCGGAGTCCGACCGGATACCGGGATAACGGAACAAATCCCAAGTCCCGCCCATATCGGCGCGTTGTTCCACAATCGCGTAGCTTTTATTCGGACATTGCATAGTGAGGTGCGCCGCAGCGCCAATACCGGACAGACCGGCACCCACAATCAAAACATCTATCGTCGTCTCAGCCTGCGCCATATGCCTCTCCATTCCACACAAAAATCTTACTGACATCGTTGCAAATTGCAACTGGCTTTCGTGCAGAAGCGTTCATGGTCTGCCGCGCACCTTAGACGTGTCCATTGGTCACTAGACTTAGCAGGTAATCCATCCTGTTGATCTTACATTGCAGCGTTCGCACGTCTTGAAATCCGGTCCCTGAATGCCCAGTTTGGCGATTGCGGGCCGGGCCCCTCTGGTCGTCATGTGACGGCGATGTCGGACCGCTTCATGAGTTCAAGAGGAGACCCGAAATGAATGCAGCCGTTGGAATGCCTTGCCCTGTATGCAAGGTACCGTTAGTCATGAGTGACCGCCAAGGTGTCGAAATTGATTATTGCCCGCAATGTCGCGGCGTTTGGCTGGATCGCGGTGAGCTAGATAAGATTATCGAGCGCATTGCCGCTGCCGAAATGCCGGCGCAACAGGCGCCAGCGCCGCAAGCGCCGCAGCCACCCCAAGGCGGCTTTGCCCCACAAGGCTATCCTATGCCGCATCAAGGCTATGGTCACGGCTATCCGTATAAGAAGCGGAGGAAGTCGTTTCTGGAAGAATTGTTCGACTAAGCATCAGCGCGATACAAAAAAAGGGCCGCCTTTCGGCAGCCCTTTTTTTCGCATTACGCAGTTGATTAATCAGCTGCGGACAGGTTGATGGCTGAAGCCTTACCGTTGCGGCCAACTTCAACTTCGAAATTCACGCGCTGTTCTTTATCCAGCGTGTGCATGCCAGCTGCCTGAACAGCCGAGATGTGTACGAAGCTGTCATCACCGCCGCCATCAGGCGCGATAAAGCCATAGCCTTTGTCTGCATTAAAAAATTTTACGGTGCCTACGGGCATAATATGTTCCTTTCACGAAACAGGTGACCACCGGACAACAGCGCCAAGTGGGTAGCCAAGTCGTGGTAGGGAAAAACGTTGCCCGTTCCGATCATGTGACCGGTGACGCGCCTCAAAAATCCGTCGCGGTCGACGATAGCGTTCGTCCCATATACGCTTAATTTAGCCGATGTGCAAACTAGAAGCGAAAATAACGACTTATTCCCGCTCAGTGCCATTTTTGGACATCTGCGCCACAGATGTGCCGCTGAGCCGTTTCCGGTTTGCGACCACGCTTTTGGAATAATGCGCGATGCTGCTGCTGACGATCGCCTCGGGGCTGTTCCCCAGCTTTCCGGTCATCAGGTCGCAGCCAAGGGTAAGGTTCGCTGCGACCTTTTCCGACACCATCCGCCCCGCCTCTTGCACCGCCGCAGGCCCACCTTGCGCCAGACTGCCGATGCGCATCGCGATCACCATATTCGATTCCGCGGCAAGCGCCCAGGCGTCCATGTTTATGTCGAACCAGTTGAGGTTTTTCGGTGTTGTGGTCATGCCCCAACCCTAATCCGCCTTGCCAGAATGTCACGCGCCAATAACGCGGCGGGGGGCGTACGCGAGGCGGTTTGGCGTTAGGTGCTGCTTGCGCGGTTAATCATGCTCCCGGTCACCAGCTCCCATGTATAGCTCGCGACCGGTTTCGTCATAGACCTTGCTCATATGCGCCATGCCGGCTTCGGCCTCTTCTGCGGCGACAAAGCTGTCTGCTGGCTGGTTTTGCAGCTTGGCAAATTCGCGGACTTCTTGGCTGATTTTCATCGAGCAGAATTTCGGTCCGCACATCGAACAGAAATGCGCGGATTTTGCGCCTTCGGCTGGCAGCGTCTGGTCATGATATTGTTCGGCGGTATCTGGGTCGAGGCTTAGGTTGAATTGGTCGCGCCAGCGGAATTCGAAGCGCGCTTTGCTTAGCGCATCGTCGCGGACCTGCGCCGCGGGGTGGCCCTTGGCCAAGTCGGCGGCATGGGCGGCGAGCTTGTAGGTGACAACGCCGACCTTCACATCGTCGCGGTCGGGCAGGCCAAGATGCTCCTTTGGCGTGACGTAGCAAAGCATCGCGGTGCCGTACCAACCGATCTGCGCCGCGCCGATGCCGCTGGTAATATGGTCATATCCCGGCGCGATATCGGTGGTGAGCGGTCCAAGCGTGTAGAATGGGGCCTCGCCGCACGCCTCCAACTGCTTTTCCATATTCTCTTTAATCTTGTGCATCGGCACATGGCCGGGCCCTTCGATCATCACCTGCACATCTTGTGCCCAAGCGCGCTTGGTCAGTTCGCCCAGCGTGTAGAGTTCGGCAAATTGCGCTTCGTCATTGGCATCGTAAATGCTGCCGGGGCGCAGGCCGTCGCCAAGGCTGTAGGCAACGTCATAGGCCTTCATAATCTCGGTGATTTCGTCAAAGCGTTCGTAGAGGAAACTTTCCTTGTGATGCGCCAAGCACCATTTCGCCATGATGCTTCCGCCGCGTGACACGATGCCGGTCATGCGCTTTGCAGCCAATGGGACATAAGGCAGGCGGACGCCCGCGTGGATCGTGAAATAATCCACGCCCTGTTCGGCTTGTTCAATCAACGTATCGGCGAAGATTTCCCATGTTAGGTCTTCGGCCACGCCGCCGACCTTTTCCAACGCCTGATAAATGGGCACAGTGCCAATCGGGACGGGGGAGTTGCGGATGATCCATTCGCGCGTGTCGTGAATGTTGCGGCCGGTGGACAAATCCATCACGGTGTCCGCGCCCCAACGGATCGACCAAACCATCTTGTCGACCTCAGTCGCGACATCGGACGCAACCGCGCTGTTACCAATATTGGCGTTGATCTTGACCAAGAAATTGCGGCCAATCGCCATCGGTTCGGATTCGGGGTGGTTGATGTTATTGGGGATGATCGCGCGGCCCCGGGCCACTTCGTCGCGGACGAACTCTGGGGTCACATAATCGGGGATCGACGCGCCAAAGCTTTCGCCGTCGCGTTTATATTCGGCCAGCCGCGCACGGCCCAGATTTTCGCGCTCCGCGACATATTCCATTTCGGGGGTAATGATGCCCTTGCGCGCATAATGCATCTGGCTGACATTCATGCCGGGTTTCGCGCGGAGCACTTTTTTGCGGACATTGGGGAATGGCGCGACGCCGCCGCTGCGGTCAGGACCAAGCTGACCATTGTCCTCAGGCTTTACCTCGCGCTGGGTGACCTCCATCACATCATTGCGCGCGATGATCCACGGACGGCGGATTTCATTCAGGCCGACGCTAATGTCGATGCGCGCGTTGTTGTCAGTGTAAGGGCCGCTGGTGTCATAGACGCGCACAGGTGGTTCGCCCGACGATGGCTCCAAATGAATTTCGCGCATGGCAACATTCAATGGCCCAACATGGATTTTCTTGCTGCCGCGAATGGGGCCAGTGGTTACGCCGATTTCCGTGCGTGCTGGGACGTCTGCCATCTTTTTCTCTCCAAAGTTTCATAAGGAGAGCGATTAAGCGTGAAGACCTGGCTTGGTCCTCACCAGTCCCTCGGACTGGCTGCGGTCTCACCTCCCTACGCCCGTGCCAACGGGATCAGGTTCAGCGGGTCGCGGGCATATCAGCACCGCCTCTCAGTCATGCGACTCCCCGGGGATGTGTAGACGATAGGCGAGACAGCGCAGTCAGTCCAGCAGATTGCCCATAAACGTGCTTTAGGCTCTCAGCCCTCCTCAAAAAGTATAGCTAATCCCACCCGCCATAAACCATTGGTCCGCGTCGCCGCGCAGCGATGTGACGGGTGAACGTGCGGCATCATTGGTGAGCCGGGAATAATTGATGAAAGCATAGACACCCCAGCCGCCATCGCGCGCATCGCCCGACAAATCGACTGCACCGAGCAGATTTGCACCAAAGCTTTTCCAGCCGCCCTTGGCGTTAAATACCGGCAGGCCGCTCGCAATGCTGCCCGCTTGATCGATGCTGAAATAGGTGTCGGCATAGTTGCCATCTACATGCGTGGCAGACAGGCTGAGCATCGTAAATATCGCCATCGACAGCGGCGTTGCATAGCTGACGCTTGGGCTGATGATGCGGCCCTTATGTGCGCCCGCAACATCCCATTGAATGTCACTGGACATCGTCAAAGTATCGAAGGGATGCAGTATTTTGGAGAATGACACCCCAGCGGTGGCGCCAACCTCAATCGCCACATCTTCCTTACCCAACAAGCGGACGATGGGGTCCTTGATATCATCATTGCGGTCCATGCGGAAACGCACGAGGGGCCCTGCGAGGAATTTCACATCCTTGCCGCTATTGCCATCGGCGACGAGGTCAACATACAGCCCTGGCCCACGCGCACCAAAGTCGATACCTTCGACGCTGCCTTGAACAAGCGGTGCCGGAAAAAGGTCATATTGGTCGGACCCATCGTAGCTGGGACTTAAGCCTGCACCAAGGCCAACCGTCACCCAGTCACCTGAAAATACGCTGCGATTGGGGCGTTCGGCCACGGGCGTTTCGCCACCTTGGGCAAAGGCAGGTGCGCACAGCGCAGCACTGAGATACAAAACAGCAACACAGCTTTTAAGTATTTTCATGAAATGCTCCCGTTGAACCAAGGCTGGAAACCAACCGAATGTACCCTTGGTTCCGCCCCTATCACAGCAAAGCGGGTTAAAGCATGTATTTCATTTTAATCTGCTGGCTGACGACAACTGCATCAATGGCAAAAGCGGCGGCTTTGAACTTCGGCGGTCCCGTGACGATCGCGGGATTGCGCGAAAAACCGAAGCCTTCTTTTGGAATGAAAACAGCCATATCCATTTTGTCATTGCCATTTTCATCGTGAATCACAGCGATCGCATACGTGCCTTGGGCAATGCCGCGGAAGGAAACCTGCGCCGAATCGCGCGCGGGCCGTGTGATGCGAAAGCTTTTCGTATCTTTACTGCAATCGGGGAAAAAACGCGGGTTTGCGGTAACGCAGATCAGAACATTGCCCTTCATATTGCGTAGGCCCGAAATATTGACCTCAAGCGTTGCGGGAGATGCCGCTGCCGCAGCCGCGCTAGTGAGGGCGGCGGCTCCAATGCCCAAGCCCAAGATCAGTGCCGCACATTTTGTCCCAAAACCTGAAATATAAACCATAATTTCCCCGATATGCCTCATGGTGCTTTTGGTGATGTGTCGCCGTTATCAGCCAGCGCCCCAAACTGCCATTAACAACGAACTTGGGAAAACATTCCCACCCCATATGGTTGGTCACGCCCATGATCGTCATGATCGCTAACACAGCGCCCAATGCCCCCACATGAACGGGGATGAGAAAAACCAGAACGGGAATGACGAACGCGCCGGACAACGCTTCCCACGGATGAAAAGACATTGCCGCCCATGCGGTGGGTGGACGGCTTTCATGGTGGACGGCATGCGCGGCCTTAAACCAAAATGGTCGATGCATCAGGCGGTGCGTCCAATAAAACCAGGTGTCGTGGGCAAGCAAATACAAGAAAATCGACACGGGAAGGTACCATATAGGAAACGCGTTCACGTCGGTGTAGATCTGCGTCCAACCGAAATTATCCCAGCCCCAAGCCACAATGCCCGCAGGAACGCCGTAGATAGCGGCACTGGCCAGGCTCCAGCCGATCTCACGCTTAATTTGGTTGTCGAGGCCAGTATAAAGTCCGGGCTCGCGGATTTTGGTCGCCCAAGCAAAAGCGCCGCTGACAAGCAAATAGCGCGTTCCCACAATCACCGTCATCGCCGCAGCAGACACAATCAAGACAAGCAAACTATCCATATTCTGGCCTTAGACTTTTTGCGGTTAGTTTAGCAAATTACGCGTTTTGAAAGCTTTCGGCCCAGATATACTGATCACATCACCATCATGCATGACCGATATTGGCCCATCATAATTATCACCCGCTTCACCCAATAACGCAAACTCGAGCGGCTTGGGTAAGGACGGCACAATATGTGTGAAGGCGAGCATGCCCACATCGGCAGACGTGGCGACATCGGCGGCGAGTTCGGGGCTAATATGGTAATTTTGGATGTCGTCAAAAATCTTGGCACGGTTTGCCATGCCAGCCTTTTGCGCGCTATTGGCGAGCGTTTCGACGATGCGCGGGGACAGCAGCTCGCTCACCAACAGATCTGAACCCTTGGCCGCAGCCGCCAGTTTCGGTGTAAAAGCCGTGTCGCCGGTAATGGTCACGCTTTTGCCTTTATAATCGACGCGATAGCCAAATGCTGGCGTGATGGGATCATGGTCGACGGCAAACGCCGTGATACGAACGCCATTGGCGTTGTAGACAACCCCCGGCTGGATAGCCGCGCCTGTCATGCCAAAGCCGGACAGTGGCACAACGGCTTCGCCATGATGCGCAACGCGATATGTAGAATCAATGCGGTAGGCCGCGTTCAACCCTTCCGTGATTTCGGTGACGCCAGTGGGGCCGGACACCTTCAAAGGTGTTTTGGCGCCCGTGCCAGCCCAGCGTTGCAAGGTAAATGGGCCAAGGCCTTCAAAATGGTCGCTGTGCAAATGCGTCAGCCAAACACCTTCCACTTTATCCAGCGGCATCCCCATCAGGGACAATGTTTCGCCGGATCCTTCCCCCATGTCGAACACGAACAATCTGCCATCGGCGATAACGACCGTGCAGGCGGCGGCGCGATCGCGGCTTGGTAAGGGGGATCCCGTGCCACAGAAACCAACATGCAGTTGGTCGGTGGGCAAATCCGCCATGACGTTGCGAGTCATGGCGCCATCTGCGGCGCGACTAATAAGTGCCATCGCGATTGTGTCGCGCTGCGTATAAGCGGCTGCACCCGCAAGTCCGATCAATCCAAGCGCCACCAAAAGCCATTTTTTTCGCATGTTCATTCCCCGATAGCCAGCCGTTTTTGTTGCGGACTGCGGCCCTTATCTACCCGTCTTGCGCATGAATAGCATGCAGAAAATACTGCTCCATCCCGCAGTTGGTAAAAATGATGGCGTAGAAAGCTGTGCATTACAGTGGCAGGCCTCTTTCGCTTGCAAAATGCCTGCGCTAGGACGTTGTCGTGACTCTCGAAAACATCAAATGCGACGTTGCCATCGTTGGTGGCGGTCTGGCCGGCGGGCTGATCGCGCTGGCGCTTGCCAAGATGCGTCCCGAGTTGCAAATTGTTCTCATCGAACAAGGCCAAAGCTTTGGCGGTAACCATATCTGGAGTTATTTCGCGAGCGACATTTTGCCCGAGCATCGCTGGCTGACTGCACCTTTGGTCACCTATGGCTGGTCGGGCTATGACGTGAATTTTCCCGCGCACAGCCGGTCGCTGGATAATATTTATTACAGCATCGAATCTGAGCATTTTGATCGGGTCTTGCGCAAGGAACTTCCGGCATCATCCCTCATGCTCGGCCGTGAAGTGAAGGCCGTCTCCCCCCGCCTCGTGGTGCTCGATGGCGCGCAGCGGATTAACGCAGGCGGTGTTATCGATGCGCGCGGCGCTGGCGATTTGAATCATCTCGACTGCGGTTGGCAAAAATTCACAGGCCAATTGATGCAATTGTCCGAACCGCACAATCTCACCAAGCCAATTATCATGGACGCCACAGTGGACCAACATGATGGCTATCGTTTCGTGTATGTCTTGCCCTTTGGTATGGACAAGCTTTTTATCGAAGACACTTATTATAGCGACAAGCCCAACCATGACCCGCGCATTTTGCGGCAACGGCTTGCGGCCTATGCCGATGAAAAAGGCTGGAAAGTCGAACGCATCTTACGTGAGGAAAATGGCGTTCTGCCCGTGGTCATGGGCGGCGATTTGGAGAGTTATTGGAATAGCGGCAGTGGCAGGACCGCCAAGGCCGGCGCGCGGGGTGCCTTTTTTCAACCCGTCACCAGCTACTCCCTGCCCGATGCCGTGCGCAACGCGATCTTCATTGCCGAACAGCCTGACCTAGATGGTGACAGGCTGAACCTCGCGCTGCGGCAACAGGCGGAGAAACATTGGCGCAAGGGCACATTCTTCCGCATGCTGAACCGTATGCTTTTCCGTGGCGCAGATGGTGCGGACCGCTACAAGATATTGGAACGCTTCTACCGGCTTCAACCCGACTTGATTGAGCGCTTTTATACTGGAAATACCACGGTCGGCGATATGGTGCGTATCCTCTCCGGAAAGCCACCCATTTCCATAGGACGGGCGATAAAGGCAATCTGGAGCAAGAAAAGGTGAGCAAAACAGCCGCCATTATCGGCGCTGGCTTCGGTGGCCTTGCCCTCGCAATCCGTCTGCAGTCCGCCGGTATATCGACCACAATCGTTGAAGCGCGGGACAAGCCCGGTGGCCGGGCTTATTATTGGGAGAAGGATGGCTTCACCTTTGATGGTGGGCCTACCGTTATCACGGACCCGCCTTGCCTGGAAGAATTATGGGCGCTGTCCGGCCATGAAATGGCGGACGACATAGAATTGATGCCGGTATTCCCATTTTACCGCCTCAATTGGCCAGACGGCACAAACTTCGATTATTCCAACGATGCGCCGGGCCTGAAATCAGAGATTGAGAAATTGAACCCCAAAGATGTTGAGGGCTATCGCAAGTTTCTCGAATATTCGAAGGGCGTATATGAACAGGGCTATCAAAAGCTTGGTTCGGTTGCGTTTCTGGACTTTGCCTCGATGATAAAGGCTGCGCCTGCATTGATGAAGTATCAAGCATGGCGCTCGGTCTATTCGATTGTTTCCTCTTACGTCAAAGATGAAAAATTGCGCGAAGCGCTGTCGTTTCACACTTTACTGGTTGGCGGCAACCCGATGAGCACCAGCGCGATTTATGCGCTCATCCACACCATCGAAAAAGAAGGCGGCGTCTGGTGTGCCAAAGGCGGCACAAACCGCCTCGTCCATGCCATGGTGACGCATTTCGCACGGCTCGGCGGGACCGTTCGTTTGGGCGATGCGGTCGAAGAAATTGAAACACGCGGTGACAAGGTCACAGGGGTGCGGACAAAGTCCGGCTGGCGCATGGATTGCGACATGGTGGCATCAAATGGCGATGTGATGCACACATATAAAGACTTGTTAGCCAACAATAAGCGCGGCGAACGGGCAAGCAATGCCTTGCGCCGTAAAAGCTGGTCGCCTTCTTTGTTCGTGCTGCATTTGGGTATCAAGGGCACATGGCCGGGTATCCCGCACCATATGATATTATTTGGTCCGCGCTATAAGGGGTTGCTGGACGATATCTTCAATCATGGTATCGTGCCAAAGGACTTCTCGCTTTATCTACA
This sequence comes from Sphingomonadaceae bacterium, assembly GCA_021741065.1. Classification (GTDB taxonomy): domain Bacteria; phylum Pseudomonadota; class Alphaproteobacteria; order Sphingomonadales; family Sphingomonadaceae; genus Sphingorhabdus_B. Next base: position 20,448 of record JAIOYN010000016.1, read on the forward strand.
TCACCCGACCATCACGGACCCAAGCCTTGCGCCCGAAGGTTGCTCTACCTTTTACGTGCTCGCGCCCGTCGCCCATTTGGGTAAAGCGCCGCATGATTGGGATGGCGATGTCGGTGAAGCAATGAAGGAACGGATATTGGATGAGCTGGAACGCCGCCTGATCCCCGACATCCGCAGCCGCATCATGACCCAGTTCCATTACACGCCCGCCGATTTTAGCCGGGACCTGTCAGCCCATTTGGGCAGCGCGTTCAGCCTTGAACCCGTATTGTGGCAATCGGCTTATATGCGCGCGCACAACCGCGATGACGCGATTTCAAACCTGTATTTTGTCGGCGCAGGCACGCATCCTGGCGCTGGCATTCCCGGTGTCGTGGGGAGCGCAAAAGCAACGGCGGCATTAATGCTAAAGGACGCACATGTATGAAACGCCTTGCCGTATATTGCGGGTCAGCAACGCCTGAAAACCCCATATACATCAATGTCGCCCGCGAAGTCGGAAAGGCCTTGGCCAAACGCGGCATTGGCGTTGTCTATGGCGGCGGACGGTTGGGCCTGATGGGCGCAGTGGCGGATAGCGCGCTGGAAGCGGGCGGCGACGTGATTGGCATTATCCCAGAGGCTTTGGTCGGCGCCGAAGTCGCGCACAAGGGCTGTACCGAGTTGCATGTGGTATCGGGTATGCACGAGCGTAAGCAACGCTTCACGGACCTGTCCGACGGTTTTATTACTATTCCCGGTGGCGTCGGCACAATGGATGAATTGTGGGAAGCGATTAGCTGGTCGCAACTTGGCTATCACCAAAAACCCGTTGGCCTGCTCAACGTCGCAGGATTTTACGACCATTTGATCGCGTTTAACCAGAATATGATCGATATTGGTTTCATTCGCCCTCAACATGCCGGGATTATGATCGTCGATGATAATCTGGATGGCTTGTTGGACAAAATGGCGACCTATGTGCCGCACAAAACGATTTTCCAGATGAAAGCCGACGACCTGTGACCTCCCTCCCGCAAGCGGACAGGGGATAATGGACCGCCCCGCACTCGTCGCCTTTGCGCAAGAAAGCATCTCGCGCGGGTCGAAATCTTTTCGCTTCGCCAGCCGCCTGTTTGACCGGACGACGCGCGAACGGGTGTGGCTTCTTTACGCATGGTGCCGCAAATGTGATGATATGGCCGACGGCCAAGACCATGGCGGCGCGATGGAGGCGGTCACAGACCCGCAGGCGCGATTGCAAGCGATACGTGAATTGACCGCAATGGCACTCGCCGGAACGCCGACGGGCGAGCCAGCCTTTGACTGCTTGGGTGTGGTCGCGCGGGAATGTGGCCTCACGCATCGTATGGCAGAGGATGTGATTGAAGGCTTTGCCCTCGACGCCGCTGACTGGCACCCGCGCCGCGAAAGCGACCTATATCAATATTGCTATCATGTCGCAGGCGCAGTTGGCGTCATGATGGCGGTGGTTATGGGCGTAGCGGCCGATGACGACGCCACGCTCGACAGGGCTTGCGACCTTGGCCTTGCGTTTCAGCTCGCCAATATCGCCCGCGACATTGCGGAGGATGATGCAGCGGGCCGGTGCTATTTGCCCGATGACTGGCTCGCCATGCTCGATATCGGGCCCGGTGAACATATGAAGCCGCATAACCGCAAAAAATTGGCGCTGATGGGATGCTGGCTCGCTGACAAGGCTGAACAATATGAGGCGTCGGCCCGCGTCGGCGCAGCAGCATTGCCATTACGCGCGCGCTGGGCGGTCTTATCCGCCGCAGGGATTTACGGCGAAATCGCGCGCAAAGTGCGTGCGTCCGGCGCGCAAGCTTGGGACCAACGGATTTTCACCAGCCGCCCAGAGAAATTCCGATGGGTGCGCAAGGCGTTCGTCGACGCGGTCGCGAATAGTCCACGAGATATGAGCCGCGATGCCTTATGGACGCGGCCTAGCTAAGCGCAGTTGCGCCGCCCTGTCCGACAGCCGTTCAACCGCCGCATGATGAATACCCGGCGCGCAACAGATCAATCCAAAATCCAACGGTTCGCGTTTGTTATAGCGTATCGGTCGCCCCAAGGCATCGGTAACAACCCCGCCGGCCTCCTGCGCCACCAAATGCGCGGCGGCAATGTCCCATTCATGGCCCCATCGCAACGTCGCGACAAGGTCCGCGCGGTCGCAAGCAACCATCGTCATCCGCATGGCAATGCTATTGGGTTTGGTCACCGTCACCAGATCCGCATCCAGTTTTGGCAAATCATCCGCAGGCACGCGCGATCCGGCGAAGTCTAAACGCGTGCTACCCGTCAGCCGATCTCCGTTACAGGTCACGCCTTCCTTATGCGCCGCCACCCAGACTTTGCCTTGCGCCGGCGCGGCCATTACGGCGAAAACGGGAAGGCCATCGGCCACTAACGCCACCGACACGCACCATCCACTGCGCCCACGGACATAATCGCGGGTACCGTCAATGGGGTCGACCAGCCACAACAGCCGCGCTTCCAGCCGGGACGGGTCATCCACAGTTTCTTCCGACAGCCACGCGGCCTCGGGCAAAATGGTGCGCAACCGTGTGGTCAGCAACGCGTCAACTGCCATGTCGATGTCGCTGACAGGGTTGCCCTCGCTTTTTTCCCACACGTTGGTGTCGGCCGCCGCGCCTTCCCGCCAACTGGCAAAGGCCAATGCCGCAGCCTCTTGCGTGGCGGCTACAACGGCGGCGCGGTCAAGCTGCCGCTCAAGCACCTGCGATCATCATGCCGTCGATGCGCAATGTCGGCACGTTCATGCTGCGTGTGAATTCAAGGTCATTGGCAGCAGTCATGGCCGCAAACATGTCTTTCAAATTGCCCGCAATGGTGAATTCGCTCACGGGTCCGGCAATTTCACCGTTGATGATCAAGAAGCCCGCGGCACCCCGGCTGTAATCGCCCGTGACGGGGTTGACGCCTTGGCCTGCAAGCTCATGAATATACACGCCATGTTTGATATCGGCGATCAGTTCTGTGACGCTGACGCTACCACCTTCCAGATGCACATTGGAGGGGCTGACGCCTGGCGCACCGCTGATCCCGCGACTGGCGTGGCCAGTGGGTTCCAGCCCCAATTGCCGCGCCGACGCGCTTTCCATCAACCAACCGGTCAAAACGCCCTTTTCAATGATCGAACGGCGCGCGGTGGGCAGGCCTTCACTATCAAAGGCACGTGAACCAAGGCCGCGCATCCGGTGCGGGTCATCAATAATGGAAATGCTGCTGTCAAACAATTGCGTGCCCAACGATTCCAACAGGAAGCTCGTTTTACGTGCAATCGCCGAACCGCTGATGCCGCCGAGCAAGTGGCCAACGAACGATCCACCTACGCGGGGGTCAAACACCACGGGCATCTGGCCGCTTTTGACCGTGCCGGGGTTTAGCCGTTTGACCGCGCGCTCCCCTGCGCGTGTGCCAATGTTGGATGGGCTGTCGAGATCGGCAAGATGCCGCGCCGACCGCCAGTCATAATCGCGTTCCTTGGCATCGCCATCACCAGACAGAACGCTCGCCGATAGGCCATAGCCCGAGCCGGATTTGACGCCCGCAAAGCCATGGCTGGTGGCCAGCGCAAAAATACTGCGGCCAGCGCTGGCGCCTGCGCCTTCGCTGTTGGTAACGCCCGGAACAGCGCGCGCCGCATCTTCACATTCCAACGCCGCCGCACGCAATAGGGCTGGGTCAGGGTCAAGGCCGTCATCACCGTCAAAATCCGGAATAGCCCCCGTCAGCAAACGGTCCTGCGGCGCAAGCCCGGCATATTGGTCCTCAGGCGCTTCTTTCGCCATATCGATGGCGCGCGTGACAAGCCCTGCCAGAATGTCGGGATTCATATTGGAAGATGAAATCGTGGCGGAGCGTTGGCCGACAAATACCCGCAGGCCAATATCTTCGCCTTCGGAACGAGCCACATCTTCCAACTGGCCAAGCCGCACTTGCACTTCGGTCGAGGCGTCACAGACATAGACGGCGTCCGCCGCGTCGGCGCCTGCCTTCATGGCTTGGGAAACGAGATTTTGCGCGCGATCGAGCGCGTGTTGTGGTGTCAGCATGATTCCCGCTTAGGCGCGGGCCGTTACAGCGTCAATCAAGCGACCTTCAAAAAATCGTGAATAGCACCGCCAACACAGCCGGAATGGCGATCGCAGCGCCCCACAATTTCGACCTGTCGGTGACATATTGCGTT
>JAIOYN010000017.1 GCA_021741065.1 Sphingomonadaceae bacterium
GTGCACTTTCGAAACCGCCGTCCATTTGCGCATCAGTTGCGGTTAGAAACGCAGCCCCCGACATGCCCTGCAGCGCCGCAACCTGTCCAGCAGCCGCTTGGCGGATGCCAAGGCTAAACCGTGTGTTGCGTGCTATTGCGGCACTCACGCGGCCCGCCAAAACACGCGCTTGGCTCTGCTGCCCATAGGACAGAGGCAATGGCAAAAGGCGCGGACCTCCGGCATCACCGGCGGAGATGGAAAAGGCGAGTTCGGTTGTTCCGCGCGATAAGCTGACGGATCGGCTCTGATCAGCCAAAGCAGGCGTGAGCTGAAGGCGAGGCGCGCTTAGGGTAATACCTTCGGCGACATTGATGTCATACGCACGGCCATAGCTGTCCAACACCACGGCATTTACTGACAAAGGAGATGAAGCAGCGTCCCCCATGGACATAGATGTTGTCCCACCATTGCCGTTCAGCGCAACAGCCGTGGTTGTACCAGCCAGCGATGTTGTTCCGGTAGGTGCAAAAGCGCGACCAATATCCAATATGCCTCGTCCGTAAATCGCATCGGTGTCTGGGGCCCCAGCATCAAGCGCTGATGTCAACAGCAGGTTCACAATCTGTGCACCGGTCAAATTCGGAAAGGCCTGCGCCAGCAAAGCTGCGGCACCAGAGATCTGTGGCGCAGCATAGGACGTGCCATTATACAACCGCACAGAGGCCCCATCATTCGCATTTATGCGGTAAATAGTATCGTTGCGATATTCACAACAAATGTTTTGGCCTAGGGCGGACAGCACCGCATTCTGAGCAACCCCTGCCTTGTTGCTGAATTTTGCTATAATGCCGTCGTCATCAACGGCAGTGGCAATGATGACTAGCCCGTTGCCATTCGCCAATAATGCTTGTGCAAAGGGGCTTGGGCTATTCGGGTCAAATGCGGGATCTAATTCATTCCCCTCATTTCCTGCTGACACGACAACCACAACGCCAGCCGATGTCGCACGGTTTATTGCGGTGCGCAGCGCGCTGCTTGCACCGCTTGCACCACCCAGCGAAATATTAATCACGCGTGCTTTATTGTCCAAGGCGCGATCAACGCCATTGGCAATGGCAGAATCGAAGAACGAACATCCCGCTTCGTCTGCGCCTTGAGCCGTAGGGACGCAACTTCCCGCTTGATCGGCACGCAACGCCAATATTGTGGCGTTGTAAGCTATACCGTGGACATCGCGATCATCCTTAGCGGCAGCCAAAACGCGCGAAACGCTTGTGCCGTGACCATCATCGTCGCCAAGCGGTCGGCCCGCGCCCGTCATATCACCCGACTGCGCATGGATTCTGCCCGAAAACTCGTGGCTATTTGGGTCAATCCCAGAATCAATTATGCCAACGGTGACCCCGTTTCCGCTGGCGCCCGCTTGATAAGCCGTGATAGCCCGATGAAAACTTGGCCCATCTGAGCGGAGATATTCCGGAGTTACGAAACTGGTCGTGGGCGGCGGCGGGGGTACAGGGGGCGCTGCGGGAGGCACCGGCGGCAAGTCTGCTGTAGCAGGTGGCGGCAATGGCGTAGAACGCACCTCCCCTCCGCCGCAAGCAGACAGCGCGAGTGCAAAAATGACCGAACTGCCGATCGCAATTTTACGAGCGACGCGAGTTTCATGCATCAAGACACCACTTTCAGTGATTAAATTTGCGTTTAAGCATGGTTCGCTTTTGCTAATCTTAACGTCCCCGTTGAGTAAAGCTGCTTTTCTCGCTAGGCAGTTGGATGCATTCGAGTTTCGAACATATCGACAATTGGATTTTTGATCTAGACCTTACCCTTTATGGGCCAGAGGCGAATATCATGGCGCAGGTTCGGGACCGAATTGCGTTATATGTTGAACGGTTTTTCAAAATCGATTCCGACGCAGCGCACCAAATTCGTCACGCTTATTGGAAGAAATATGGAACCACGCTGGGCGGATTGATGACCGAACATGCGGTCGACCCGCATGGGTATCTTGATTTCGTCCATGATGTGGACATGACCCTGTTGCAGCCCGCCGCCGAGCTGCGCAGCCATATCGAAGCTTTGCCGGGACGCAAGTTGATTTTCACCAACGCAGATGCACCTTATGCGCATCGGGTTTTGGCGGCGCGCGGTCTTGATGATGTGTTTGAAGATATATTTGACATTCACCGGATGCAGCATCTGCCAAAGCCTGCATCCGCGAGTTATGACAGACTGTGCACTGAGCTACATATTGATCCGGTCCGCGCACTTTTTGTTGAGGATTCGGCCCATAATCTTGGTCCAGCCAAGGCCTTGGGCATGACAACTATTTGGGTGAATCATGACATCGAAGCTGATAGCAGCGGCGCAGAGCCATTCATTGATCATAAGATTACCGACCTAAGCGCATGGCTTTCCTCACTGCACGCGATTGAAAGAACTATATGACTGACCAACTTGCGACAATCATTGATGCAGCATGGGATGCACGCGACGGCATTTCCAGCGCCACCCAAGGCGAAGTGCGCGACGCGGTACAGACGGCCTTGGCCGGCCTAGATGACGGGTCGTTTCGCGTGGCAGAAAAGCTGACTGGCAATTGGCAGGTCCACCAGTGGTTGAAAAAAGCTGTGCTTTTGTCGTTCCGCCTGAATGACAATATTCTGGTCGATGGTGGGGCGTCCGGCGCGCCTGCTTATGATAAGGTTCGTTCGAAATTTAGCGGTTGGGATGCCGACCGTTTCCGCGACGCAGGTTTCCGCGTCGTGCCTGGGGCTGTCGCCAGACATGGCAGCTATGTAGGCAAAAACGTCATCCTGATGCCCAGCTTCGTTAACATTGGCGCGCGCGTGGATGATGGAACGATGGTCGATACATGGGCTACCGTCGGCAGTTGCGCCCAAATTGGTAAGAATGTGCATTTGTCCGGCGGCGTTGGCATTGGCGGCGTTTTGGAACCACTTCAGGCCGGACCAGTGATCATCGAAGACAATTGCTTCATTGGTGCACGGTCAGAGGTTGTCGAAGGCGTAATTGTTGAAGAAGGCGCTGTGCTGTCGATGGGCGTGTTCATCAGTTCCACCAGCAAGATTATCGATCGCACGACAGGCGAAATATTCGTTGGCCGCGTCCCAGCTTACTCGGTCGTGGTACCAGGCTCGATCCCCGGCAAGGCCTTGCCCGATGGTAGCCCCGGCCCCAATTTGTCCTGTGCTGTAATCGTCAAACGGGTCGATGCGCAGACCCGCGCAAAGACCGCAATCAACGACCTGTTGAGGGATTAACTCGACGAGCCGAGTTTCCTGTGTAGCAATCGCCTTGCAATTCGGACTGAATCGCTCCATAAAGATAAGGCGGACCGGGCCCCTCTGACGCTCGCTTCTTCGGAAGGAACGTGATGTCGGCCGCATCGGATGTTTCCGGTGCAGTGGTCAGGTGGTCTTCAAATACCCCCGAAATACGCTTGGCCATGCCCGGAACATCCGATTGAACTTAAACTATGTTCAAAGAGGATGACCTATGAAATTTTCGTCATTTCGATTGATGCAATATCACCAGAAGATTGATCGCGAATTGCGCGCCGAAATCACACGGCGTTGGCCAGACATCTTCCGCGTTCAAAGGCTGGAGCGGCTTAAACTTGCAATCAAGGATAGGCTCGAGAGTAACACAAAAGCGCCTTTGCGGCGGCCACTGCGTCTTAACAAAATCTAAACTTTGAAACTTAGCTACCACGCGGATTTTCGTCCGCGTGGTGCATGACATTGGGTAAAACAGGGAATATTTCATGGAATTTTTGACAATGGACTGGTTGGGCACGCCAGTCTGGTTTTGGCTCGCTTTTCTAGGCATTGTTATCACGCTCACGGCATTTGACCTTGGTATCCTGCATAAAGAGGACAAGGAAATGGGCATCGCCGAAAGCCTAAAGCTGTCCGCTTTCTACATCAGCATTGCCATGCTGTTTGGCCTATGGGTCTGGCTCCAAAAAGGCGCCGACATGGGCATGAAATATTATACGGGCTTTTTCATCGAAAAGGCGCTGTCGATCGACAATGTCTTTGTTATCAGCCTGATTTTCACCTTCTTCGCAATACCGCGCAAATATCAATATCGTGCGCTTTTGTGGGGTATTATCGCAGTAATTGTATTGCGTGGTTTAATGATCGCTGCCGGGGCCGCCATTGTGCAGGAATATTATTGGACGCTCTACATTTTCGCCGCCTTCCTCATCGGAACTGGCATCAAGATGTTGTTCACTGGTGATCAGGAAATGGACGTCGCCAAGAACCCAGTCGTCAAATATATCTCGGCGCATATGCGGGTGACCAAAGAGCTTCATGACGAGAAGTTTTTCGTCAAGGTGCCTGACGAGAAAACCGGCAAGATGGTCCGCGCTGCGACGCCCTTGTTCCTGGCGCTTGTGGTTATCAACCTTGCCGACTTGGTGTTTGCGGTGGACTCGGTGCCGGCGATCTTTGCGATCACTACCGATACGTTCATTGTCTACACGTCAAACATCATGGCCATATTGGGGCTCCGCGCTTTGTATTTTGCCTTGGCGGCGATGGTCCATCGTTTCCATTATCTCAAATACGCACTGGCGCTCGTTTTGGTCTTCATCGGCTCAAAGATTTTCGTGTCTGACTTCCTGATGGACGGCGACAAGTTCCCGCCGGTGTTAAGCCTTGGCGTAACCTTTGGCCTGATCTTGGGCGGCATCCTGTTTTCCCTCTGGAAAACCAAAGATGACGTCCATTCACAACCATCCCATTAAGGCATACAACTTGCGCCTGCGCCGATTATACTAACGCCGGTCTTTAGTCGGCGCGTTAAAGTCGGGCGGTTTGTTGGCTATCCAATCGACAAACCGCCCGATTTCGTCATGCGCCAATAAAGCGTCGACAGTGGCGAAGCGCTTTTCGAGATCGCTATTGGTGAAATTGGCGTGGATCGTCCGGTGGCAGATCGGGTGCACCGGTTGCCGTTCCTTCCCACCCCGGCTTTTCGGGACAGGGTGATGCCATTCGGTCACGCTGCCCATTGGGCGCGCGCAGAGCCAGCAGCGTAATTCTAGTTCCGCTGATACTTCGTCCGCTTCGTAATGATCACGAATTTTGCGTGCCATAAAGGCTTTTCCTAAATCCAGCCTGCCCAGCCGATCAGTTTTTGCTTGGCCCAAGCAAATCGAGCACCGCAGCGGTCGTTGCCTCAAATTTTCCGTTATCCATTGCCCACGCTATCATGGGCAGCGGTCAAAGCAATGGCCGACCGTGGAAAATTCATCAACCATCGTCACATAGCGGTAAAAACCCCTGCGTTTGGTAGGGTTGATCCAAAAGCCTGCGCGCAACGAATAGGCCTCCCCCACATGGCCGAACCAGCGATCGCCCTGCTTGTCGGTCAACCAATGCACGCCAAGGCCATAGCCGGTAAAATAGCCTGTATCATCATCTCCATTTTTGCCGTCAAAGGTCCAGACAGGGCCAATCATCTGCGCGAAACTTTTGGGCGACAATAAAGGTGCGCCATCGCGCAAAAGCAATTGGCCAATTTTTGCCAGATCGCGCGCCGAAATACGCAAGCCTCCTTGCGGGCTAAAAGCAGACCCGTTGCGACCAAGCACATAAAGCTTATCGACGTCACAACTGCCGTCGCTGGCCGGATAAACCGCGCATGGATCAGGCCTGTACATCGGCGCATCGCGCGCAAGGTCTCCATTGGGTCGCAACAATGTAAGCGCCTGCGCGCGCCGCCCGTCGCTGCAGCCGGCACCCCAGTTATAGCAGGCATCCAACCCAAGCGGCATCAGCACCAGCCGCGCCATAAGTCGGTCAAAGCGTTCGCCCGTTGCACCCTCCATCACCGCCGCGATCAAAGGCGAATTGATATTGGCGTAAGAAAAATACGTGCCTGGCGCGTGATCCAGAGCCCATGCTTTTCGGTCAGCAAGCACCGCTTCAAGCCTACCATCCAGCGGCACGATATAATCCACAGAGTCACGCAAACCACTTTGATGCGATAACAAGGCACGCAAGGTAATCGGCGCATCTGGAAAGGCTGGATTGCGAACCCGCCAACCCAGATATTCATTCACGTCACGGTCGAGATCAAGCTTGCCTTGCTCAGATAGGCGCATGACGCCGATGGCAACGACCAATTTCGAAATAGAGGCAACGCGCGCTGGATCGTCAATGGTAACGGCCCGCTCGGCAACGCCAGCATCGCCCTCGACTATCGCGGGGGTGATGCTGTCCAATGTGAAATCAACCTTGACCACTGCAGGTTGGATATTGGTCTGGTCAGACAGCGTTTCTGCATGGGCGCTTGTCGCATATCCGGGGGCTATTAAAGCCGCCAGCGTTGCGCAGACCAATTTTAAGCGGCGGAGGTTCATCATGACGCGGGACAGGCACCAATATATTTGCCCATCGCATTGCCCTGCATGGCGACCTTACCGACCATCGGCAGGCGGACATCTAGCTTGCTGTCATAGTCGAATTCCGTTTCGCCCATGACGCCAGAGAGCTCCATGTCCACGCTGCCCATGCTATCCATGCCACACGACAATTTCATGCGTACATTTTGCCCGGACACATCGAACGCCTTGTAAACGCATTTTTCAGCACCATTACCGCCGAAGAAATCCGCATCTGGTTTCTTCGCCTCAGCTTTGGTCAAACAGCTTTGGCTAGAAGCACTTTTCGCTACTTCGTTCATGATCTGCTGCTTTTCGGCTTTACCCAATGTCGGAACATTGATGTCCGTAAAGACGAAATTGGTTTCCCAAAGTCCGGCCTTCATTGGAATAAACGCATCATAATCCATTTCAGCGGTCCGCTCTTGGCTATCGATGATGCCATTGGCGCCCTTAACTCCGCTACCGTCAGCTCCCTTTTCCGAACATGCGGATAATGCCAGCGCGGCTGCGCTCAGAAGGAAAAATTTAAGCATCGACGCACCACCTCATTTCTCTCGACCATATGTGTGTCGCCGCCGCCGCCAAAAGGCAACAGAGATAAAAAATATCAGCCATGCAGCGAAGTAAATTTGGTGCATCGGCCCGCATTCCGTCGCAGGCCTCTTGCCCTTGCAGCACACAAGGCACATAGAACGAACATGGCAGAGCTCATCATCCGCCGTGGGCTGGAGGAACCGGACACGGTTGGCACCTTCACCCCGCACCGACCGGAACGACCGGCTAAGCTGGAGGGCGGCAGACCTTTTAAGATCGTGTCGGATTATGCGCCTGCGGGTGACCAGCCGACCGCGATTCAGGAGCTTGTGGACACCGCTTTAACGGGCGAAAAGAACCAAGTGCTTTTGGGCGTCACTGGGTCGGGCAAGACTTTTACCGTTGCCAAGGTCATTGAAGCGTTGCAACGCCCGGCACTTATCCTTGCGCCAAACAAGATATTGGCGGCGCAGCTTTATGGCGAGTTTAAAAGCTTCTTCCCCGACAATGCCGTCGAATATTTCGTGTCATATTATGATTATTACCAACCCGAGGCCTATGTCCCGAGGAGCGACACCTACATCGAAAAAGAATCGAGCGTGAACGAGGCCATTGACCGGATGCGCCATTCGGCGACCCGGTCTTTGTTAGAACGCGATGATGTCATCATCGTCGCTTCGGTGTCCTGTATTTACGGCATCGGCTCCGTCGAAACATATTCTGCGATGATTTTCGACCTGAAAAAGGGCGAAAACGTTGATCAGCGCGAGTTGATCCGCAAACTGGTCGCACTTCAATATAAGCGCAATGATATGGCCTTTGGTCGCGGTAATTTCCGCGTGCGCGGCGACAATCTCGAAATCTTCCCGTCCCATTATGAAGATACCGCATGGCGCGTCAGTTTCTTTGGCGACGAGATTGAGGAGATTGCCGAGTTCGACCCACTGACCGGCCATAGCGGCGCGAAGCTGAGCAGCGTGCGCGTTTACGCCAACAGCCATTATGTGACCCCCGGGCCAACGATGAAGCAAGCCAGCGAGGCAATCCGCTTTGAACTGACCGAGCGGTTGAAGGAGCTTGTTTCCGAAGGCAAATTGCTGGAGGCCCAGCGGTTAGAAGAGCGGACCAATTTCGATCTCGAGATGATTGCCGCAACGGGTTCTTGCGCTGGCATCGAAAACTACTCGCGCTTTCTCACGGGGCGCTTGCCCGGGGAACCGCCGCCGACCTTGTTTGAATATTTGCCAGACAATGCACTTCTGTTCGTTGACGAAAGCCATCAGACGGTGCCGCAAATCGGCGCAATGGCCAAGGGCGACCACAGGCGTAAGTTGACCTTGGCCGAATATGGTTTCCGCCTGCCCTCCTGCATCGACAACCGGCCCCTGCGCTTTAACGAATGGGATATCATGCGCCCACAAACCGTGTGCGTTTCGGCAACGCCGGGCGGGTGGGAAATGGAGCAATCGGGCGGCGTCTTTGCCGAACAGGTCATTCGCCCAACGGGCCTGATCGACCCGCCGGTTGAGATCAAACCGGTCGAAGACCAAGTGCAGGATTGCATCAACGAATGCCGCAAAACCGCGCAAGCGGGCTTCCGCACATTGGTCACCACACTGACGAAACGAATGGCCGAGGACCTGACCGAGTTCATGCATGAAGCTGGGCTACGCGTGCGCTATATGCACAGCGATGTCGAGACGCTGGAGCGCATTGAACTGATCCGCGATTTACGGCGCGGCGTGTATGATGTGCTGGTGGGTATCAACTTGCTGCGGGAAGGTCTCGATATCCCTGAATGCGGACTGGTTGCGATATTGGATGCCGACAAAGAAGGTTTCCTGCGCAGCGAAACATCCTTGATTCAGACAATTGGCCGCGCGGCTCGAAACGTCGAGGGCCGCGTGATCCTCTATGCCGACCGTATGACTGGAAGCATGGAACGCGCGATCCGCGAAACCGACCGCCGCCGTGAAAAGCAACATGCTTACAATATTGAACATGGGATAACCCCCGCCACAATCAAGCGCGACATCCATGACATCGTCGCCGACACGGCCAGCCGCGATTCTGTGCTTGTCGAAATTGACGCCGATGGTGCCAACAACCTCGTTGGGCATAATCTGCGCGCCTATATTGACGATCTCGAAAAGAAGATGCGTGCTGCCGCTGCCGATCTGGAATTCGAAGAGGCAGGCCGCCTGCGCGACGAAATCCGGTCATTAGAGGCAACCGAGCTTGGCCTGCCGCACCAGCAACATGTCGCTGCGCCCAAGGGCCGCGCGAAGGAAGGCCAACCCGGCACCCGCAAAATGCGTTATGGCAAAACGCAGCGCAAATTCGGGAAATAATGTCTAGTTCAACAACCGCAGCACAGCCGAAAGCCCCGCAAGGCCAAGAACGCCCGCGACAAAACTGCGCCATAAAGTCGGTGGCACCCTGCCAAAGGATTTCGCGCCAAGCCAGTTGCCCAGCAGCACAGACGGGAAGAGCAACAACGACAGCCATAAAAGTCGCTCGTTCGCAAGTCCAAGCACAAAGGCGGATATCGTGCCCGCAATCGCGGTGGCGAAAAACACCAGCATCATGGATGCACGCGCTTCCTTGGGCGGGATGGGTTGCCGCAGATAAAAGGGTACGACAGGCGGCCCCGGCATCGCTGCAAAACCGGTCAATATGCCCGAGGCGATTCCCGTAAGCGCGGTTTCCTTAGGCCCGGGACGCAGCTCCCCACGTTGCGGCAATAACACAAGCACAAACGCGCCAATGGCGATGCCAGCAATCATTAACCGAGCAACATCTGGGTTGGTATGCATCAACAGCCAAATACCAAGAGGCGTTGCAAACATGGCAAAGGCCGCAATCATCAACGCGCTTTGCCGGTGGGCGTCGGCGTAAATAACCTTGATACCAACAGGCCCAATCAGCACTTGAAGCAATATGGCAATAACCACCGCCTCACCCGGCTTCACAATTAACCCGAACAAAGGCACAAGAATGATCGCCATGCCAAAGCCGGTCAGCCCGCGAATATAGGCCGCGCCAAAGGTCATGGCCGCCAACAGCGACAATTGCGCTGTGGTAAGTCCAATCAGGTCTTGAATGTTCAGTGCCCCATGGCGGCATGGTCAGCGGCGGTCAGCGGCTTTTCCGGAGCCACGCCTTTTTTGTCGAGCCACGCCTGCATGTCCTTTATTTCGGCTTCTTGCGCGGCGATGACCTTTTGCGCAAGCGCGCGGACTTCGGGGTCCTTGCCATGCTCCAGCGCAACCTTCGCCATGTCAACCGCGCCTATATGGTGCGGGATCATACCCTGCATAAACGCAATATCCGCGTCGGCATTGATATTACCCATGCCCGAATGCATCTTGTCATTGGCCGTTGCATAGGCCTTTTGTGCGGCGTTGTAGCTGGCGGTCGCATCTGCCGTTGCCGATGGGGTTTCGGCGGCTTGTTCCGCGGCTGGCTGCTGACACGCCGCGAGAAACAGCATAGCGGCAAGCGTGAGTGGAAGTGTTTTCATCACATTCTCCTTGAAAGACTTCTATCGGTTTAACGCAAATCGGGCGGCGTTGCTTCATGTTTGAGCATAGCAACTGCCTCTTCCAGCGACATAATGCGTTGGCCATCGGAGCCAAGGCTGCGGATTGCTACCTTGCCTTCTTCTGCCTCACGCATGCCGACCACCAACAAATGCGGCACCTTAGCAACGCTATGTTCGCGCACCTTGTAATTGATTTTCTCGTTGCGCGTATCCACCTCGACACGAATGCCCGCAGCCTTCAACTTCGCGGTCACATCCTGCGCATAGCTATCGGCCTCCGACGTGATCGTCGCGACCACCGCTTGCACAGGCGCAAGCCAGACCGGGAATCGGCCCGCATAATGTTCGATTAAGATACCAATGAAGCGTTCATAACTTCCGAAAATCGCTCGGTGCAACATGACAGGGCGGTGGCGTGCGCCATCCTCTCCAACATAGCTTGCGTCGAGCCGTTCGGGCAGCACGCGGTCCGACTGAATCGTGCCAACCTGCCATGTCCGGCCAATCGCGTCGGTTAAATGCCATTCCAGCTTTGGCGCGTAGAAAGCACCTTCGCCGGGCAGTTCTTCCCAACCAAATTCCGCGGTTGCAAGGCCAGCGCGGACCACGGCATCCCGCAGTTCGTTCTCCGCCTTATCCCAATCCGCATCCGACCCGAACCGTTGTTCAGGGCGTAAAGCGAGCTTGATCGAATAAGTAAAACCAAATTCCTTGTAGACCCGGTCGGCTAGCGCGCAGAACGCCTGTACCTCTTCGACAATCTGATCCTCGCGGCAGAATATATGCGCATCGTCCTGCGTAAACTGACGCACGCGCATCAGGCCATGCAACGCGCCATGCGGTTCATTACGGTGGCAGCAGCCATTTTCGTAAATGCGCAATGGCAGGTCGCGATAGGACTTAATCCCCTGGCGGAAAATCAGAACATGCGCGGGGCAGTTCATGGGCTTCAGCGCCATCCAATCAGCATCGCCTGAAATCACGGGGCCTTCGTCATCAACATTCGGGACTTCGTCTGGGATAACGAACATGTTGGCGCGATATTTGCCCCAATGTCCGGATTGTTCCCACTGCCGCGAGTCCATAACCTGCGGCGTTTTGACTTCCTTATAACCGGCGCCATCAATCGCCCGACGCATGTAGGCCTCAAGTTCGCGCCAGATCAGATAGCCATTGGGATGCCAGAACACCGAGCCATGCGCCTCTTGCTGCAGATGGAACAGGTCCATGTCCTGACCCAGACGGCGATGGTCGCGCTTTGCGGCTTCTTCCAGCCGAAGCAAATGCGCATCCAATTGCTTTTTGTTTAACCAGCCAGTTCCGTAAATCCGGCTTAATTGCGGGTTATTCTGGTCCCCACGCCAATAGGCCCCGGCAACCCGCGTCAGCTTGAACGCCGCAGGATCCAACTTCCCGGTCGACGCCAAATGCGGCCCCCGGCACATGTCCATCCAGTCATCACCGGACCAATAGACTGACAATTCCTCGCCCTCAGGGAGTTCCGCTGCCCATTCCGCCTTGAAATTTTCGCCCGCATTTCGCCATGTCGCAATCAACGCATCTCGCGCCATAACCTCTCGGCGCAGCGGCTTGTCGGCGCGAATGATTGCGCGCATTTGTTCCTCAATCGCAGGCAGATCATCCATCGTGAACGGCCCGCGTACGGCAGGCGCCATCACGTCATAATAAAAACCGTCATCTGTCGATGGGCCAAAAGTGATTTGCGTGCCGGGAAACAGCGCCTGCACCGCCTCTGCCAATATATGCGCAAAATCGTGACGGGCGAGCTCAAGCGCGTCTGCCTCATCACGGGTCGTCACCAACGCCAGTTCAGCATCGGCCTCAATAGGACGCATGATGTCGCGTAATTCGCCATCCACACGCGCTGCAATCGCCGCCTTGGCAAGGCCGGGACCAATTGCGGCAGCAATATCCGCAGGGGTGGTGCCACGCGCAACTTCACGGGCAGAGCCATCGGGAAGGGTAACACGGATCATCTCGGACATGGAGTATCTTGCTTTCAACTGCGGGTAGAAGCGTCCCTTTGCCAGCCCTTAGGCGAAGTCGCAAGTGCGCTAAGTGTCCCCGAACAAGAACCGCTCATCGCAAGAAGCGCGACTTATCGGTCGTCTTTTCCGAACGATAAGGCACGAAGTCGCCCAGACTACACACGCCGCCGGTCATACCGCTGGTCTGGTCCACAAGGCGGATGATGTCGCCTTTGCATTTCTGGCTACCAAATTGCTCAGACACCATGATGTCATCGTCACGCGCCAGCCCGCTGCACGCAGAGCGCAGTTTGTTTTGGTACACCAAGCGGCCTGACACTCGGTAGAGCAAGATATTGTCGCTAACGCGAATGGTGTTGGTGGCGCTAAAGTCGCTGATGCAACTTACAGGCGTACCCGCGACCTTACCGCTCAGTTCTTTCATCAAGACCGCGCTCTGTTTCTCGGTCAACGGCTTAGGTGTGCTGTCCACCTTGCCGCACGCGGCCACCAGCGTTAGCGAGAGGACCAAGGTAAACAGTTTAAATTTATCCATCGATTTGCTCCGGTTCACGCGAACATCCTAACATATACGCTAGAGGATTAACCACAGTTTATCCGATAAATGTCGCAATATGCCGTTTTTCGCCCGGGGTGACGTGCACGACCGCGTCGCTAAGGTCTGCATCCACAGGACCGTCCATCATCGCGATGGAACGCGCACCGCTTTCGGTTTCTAACAAAAGGGTTGCTGGACCGAAGCCATCTTTGCCCGCGGGCCGCACAAAGCTGCGCACCCGCGCTTTGCCTTGCGGCGCATCATCGAGCGCGAGCGGTGTTGCTGCATAGCCCTTTGCCACATCGCCGGACCAGGCGATGCGCGGCTGCATTGCCGTGTAAATACCAACCGCCTGCTTTGACAATACCCCGCCATTGGCAGTGACCAAGGCGGGCTTAGATCCATCACGGCGCAACGCCTCGACCATAGCGGCGATGTTATACATGGCGTAGCCATTACCCGGCCCACCAAAGAAGGTAAGCCCGCCAGTGAGAGTATAGTCGCCCAGCGCTCGGCCGCCATCGTGCATGCTGTCTACCGCAGCGAACACCGCACAAGGAAAGCAACTGTAAATGTCCACTGGGCCAAGGTCGGTTGCCGCGATGCCGGCTTGATCAAGCGCCGCAGGAATGGCGAAATCCAGCGCGGCAGACCGGTGCATAATGGCACGTTCGGACAAGGGTGGCTCCGCAGCCTCGGCAGCGCCGGCCAACCACACCCATTTATCTTGCGGCACACCCAATTCACGCGCCTTGCCTGCGCTGGTCAGGATGACCGCGCCTCCCAAATCGACCGCGTCCTGCGCCACATGCCAGCGCCCGTAAATATCGGTCAGCGGGTAATTGCCATTGTCATCGCTCTGCAATGCCTCGGGAGATCGAAAACCGGGGAATTGGGCATGATTGCGGGTTTCCGCTTTAATAGAAAAAGCAGACCATAAATCCGCCATCTGCTGCGCATAAGCATCGCCGTCCAATTGCAGCGCCATCCGCCGTGCATTTTCAATGACGCTATACGCCAGCGGCATCGAAATAATGCCATGACGAATTTCGGTACGGCTTAAGATGGGAAAGCTGGACAGCCGATTGTCGAACCTTGTGTCAGACGCCAGACGCCAGTCTAGTGTCACCCCAGCCTTGCGTGCGCGCTTGGCAGTGCCCGTCGCCTCAGCCCCTACCAACAGCGCCATGTCACAAGTACCGCGCTTTATATCACCCGCAAGCTCGTTCAACATCGCTTGCGGACTTTGCCCGCCAACATCGGCATAGATTAGGTGTTTTGCGGTGACTCCACCCGCTGCGCCAAAGGCTTCAGGCGTATTATCAGGGGAACCGGTGCCAAGGCTGACACCGCTATCCTCAAAAGTCCGAATGGCGGCAATGGTGTCGATTGCAACAGCAACGGCTTGCGGCTGCCCGGTATCGTCAAGGGCTGCCTTGATAGCGGCGCCAGCCAAGTCGCGTGGAGCGGGCCATTCGCCAGCGACGGTCTTCCGACTGGATTCGCCTACACCAATGATTACTGGCGCGCTCGCATCAAAATTGGCCATTTGGGTCTCCCGATTATCTCTTAACTGCACGCTTAAATATGCTAGCAAGCTATGCAAGAGATAAGGAGAGCGCACATGGCGAAATGGCCGAAATTGACATGGGACACAGAACCAACGGGGCCGTTGAAGGGCATTAAGGTCGTAGACATGGCCACAGTTGTGCTTGGCCCTTATGCAACGGTGCAATTGGCCGATTTGGGCGCTGAGGTCATCAAGATCGAAAATAGTGAGGGCAATACGCCCGGCGACATGATGCGCCATGGCGGCGATTCGCCTACCAAACAGCATGGACCGATTTTCACGGCGCTCAACCGAAACAAAAAAGCCATTAACCTCAACATCAAAAAGCCTGAGGACAAAGCTGTACTCGAGGCTTTGTTAGAAGAAGCCGACGTGTTCATCCACAATGTACGAATGGCGGGCGTCGAGCGGTTGGGCTTTGGCTATGAGGCAGTAAAGGCCATCAATCCGAATATTATTTATGTGCATTGCGCGGGATTTGGCGCGGGCGGGGCCTATGGCGAGCGGCAGGCCTATGACGATCTCATTCAAGCTGCCTCAGGTTTTGCGGCATTAAGTGAGCAGCGCGATGGCGGGCGCCCAACTTATTCCCCCAGCCTTGTAGCCGACAAAGTCAGCGGTCTGTTCGCCGCCAATGCCACGATGGCCGCATTGCTTGGCCGTGCGGGCGGTCAAGGTGGGCAGTTTGTGCAAGTCCCCATGTTTGAATGCTTTACCTGGTTCAACATGGTCGAAAATTTGTGGGGCGAAACCTTCATCCCCGGTAATGGACGCATGGGCTATACACGCTCGGTCAACCCGCGTCGGCGGCCATATCCGACCCAGGACAGCTTCATTGCTATCGTCCCATATAATGACCGGCAATGGGCAACATTTTTTGAACTGGGCGGGCGGCCCAACGTCTTCGATGACCCCCGCTTTTCGACCTATCAGGAACGCACCAAGCACACTGGGGAATTATATGCGCTAATTGAGGAAGTCAGCGCAACGCGGACAACCGCCGAGTGGCTCGATCTTTTGGCGCAGCATGACATCCCGGCGATGAAATATAACCGCATGGCCGATGTGCTGGCTGATCCGCATTTAACCGATGTTGGGTTTTTTGAAGAACGGAAATCGCCCGATTTCGGCAAATACCGGTCGATGAAACATCCCGTACATTATGCGGGGACACCCTTATCCAACTACGCCCATCCGCCGATGCTAGATGCCGATGGCGATGAGATTAAGGCTGCGTTGGGGATTTAGTTCCCTCTCCCTGAGGCTAGGATAACCTAAACCAATAATCCGCGCATGATCAGGTCAATGGTATGTTCGCGATAGGCATCGCGCATATTCTCGTCAAAATCGTCCTGATTGTAACAATGCCGCAGCACCAACCGCGATGAATAAAAACGGTCGGCAGCGCCCGTTACGGTGAAGTAGAAAAATTGCGGGTCTGTTTTGCGGAATTTGCCCGCTTTTATGCCTTGCGCAATCAGCACTTCGTAAACATTGGAAATCGGCTTGAGATATAGTTCCGCAATGCGCGCCGCTTCGGCAGGGGCGCTGTCACGGACCATACGCATCAGCAAGCGGTTGAGATAGGGAAAGGCGTGATATGTATCGATGACAGCGCCAATATGGATACGTAATTTTTCGGCAGGCTGCATGTCTTTTGCCACCAAAGCGCCGAGACTTTGCACGATATTGCCCATGTCGCGATCGAGCAATGCCAACATGAGGCCGTTTTTATTGCCAAAATAATATTTGACCAAAGCACTGTTCAGGCCAGCACGCAGCGACAATTCCGACAAAGACAGGTCTATGGTATCGCCCTCGCGCATGATCTGGCTAGCGGCCTCAATCAATTGGTCGCGCGCATTGTTGCCGTCGGCTGAATCGCTTGCCAGTCTTGGTCCTGTTGTCGCCATTGGTGCCCGCCCCCTTTACCTAAGGTTACTTATAAACAGGTTCGTCCCACCATGGGAAGAAGTCAGGCAAGTCTGTGGACACCTTGTCGGGGTATGCCGGGCTGCGCTTTTCGAGAAAGCTGGCAATACCCTCTTTGGCATCACCGGACCGCGCACGGCGGTAAATGGCTCGGCTGTCTATTGCGTGCGCGGCCATGGGGTGTTCGGCCGCAGATAGCCGCCACAACATGGCGCGGGTAAGGGCAATGGATACCGGTGCCGCATTGTCCGCTATCTCACGCGCCAGCATTCGCGCCGCTTCCATCAATTCGGCTGGCGGATGAACTGAACGGACAAGGCCACCCTTTAAGGCTTCGCGGGCGTTAAACACCCGGCCGGTCATGCACCATTCCAACGACTGTTGCATGCCAACCAAGCGCGGCAGGAACCAACTAGAGGCCGCCTCTGGCACAATCCCGCGCCGTGCAAAGACAAAGCCGAAGCGTGCAGTGTCGCTCGCCAAACGGAAATCCATCGGCAATTGCATCGTTGCGCCAATGCCCACCGCCGCACCGTTGATGGCGCCGATGACGGGTTTTTTGCATTGAAAAATCCGCAACGTCAGGCGTCCGCCGGAATCACGGACGCGCTCATCCGAAAGCGATGCCACCTCAGACCGGCTGGCAAACACATGGCCGCCCGCCTCCGGTGTAAGGTCCGCGCCCGCACAAAAGGCCCGGTCGCCCGATCCTGTTACAATGACCGCGCGCACAGCATCGTCTGCGTCGACCAGATCAAATGCCGTGCACATCTCGCGCATCATAACATTAGTAAATGCATTCATCTTTTCGGGACGATGCATCGTGATCGTGGCGATGCCGTGAGCGACAGCATATTGGATTTGGGTGAATTCGGTCATCACTTGCACACCTCTATATTCAGTTCCACCCGCACCATTTATTCTATCGGTGTCGCGCCCAGTCTAGACATTTATAAGTCACCCACGACTTCAAAATGTCTCAATGATACGCGACCCGAACGGAATGTGTTGCGTTTAACGCGGCGCCATCCGGATCGCACCGTCGATACGCACGTCTTCACCGTTGAAATACCCACATTCAATCATCGTCATAGCAACTTGGGCAAATTCATGCGGATGGCCAAGGCGCTTCGGGAAGGGCACAGATGCAGCAAGCGCATCTTTTACGGCTTGCGGTGCACCATTCATCAACGGCGTATTGAAAATGCCCGGCAGGATGGTGTTCACGCGAATGCCCTCGCTCATCAAATCGCGCGCGATTGGCAAGGTCATGCCGACAACGCCGCCCTTGGATGCAGAATAAGCCGCTTGGCCCATCTGGCCGTCCTCAGCCGCTACCGACGCAGTATTCACCATCGCGCCACGCTCGCCATCTTCCATGGGTTCAAGCGTCAACATACCAGCCGCCGACTTTGCGATGCAGCGGAAAGTACCAACGAGGTTGATCTGAATAATGCGGTCAAAAGCATCGAGGGGAAAATGCTTAATCGAACCGTCTTCCTTGGAACGGCTGGCGGTCTTCGCCGCGTTGCCCGTTCCTGCACAGTTCACCAAGATACGCTCCTGACCGTGCGCGGCGCGTGCCTTCGCAAAACCAGCATCAACGCTTTCGTCGCTGGTGACATTGACGTTGCAAAACACGCCGCCAATTTCAGCAGCCAGCATTTCACCCTTTTCGGCTTGCAAGTCGAAGATCGCGACCTTCACACCCTTTGCGGCCAACGCACGGGCAGTTGCTTCGCCCAGCCCCGACGCGCCGCCGGTAACCACTGCTGCGACTGTTGAATCCAGTTTCATGTAAATTCCCTTTTTAAATACCGAAGTGCTGAGCCTGTTGAAACATGTTCAACCGATAAACGCCCTTCGACAGGCTCAGTGCTATTATTATGTTTATGTCTACGCTAAATCACACCCGTTCGATAATCGTCACGTTGGCCTGACCGCCACCTTCGCACATCGTTTGCAGGCCGTAACGTCCACCGCGAGCCTCCAGGGCATTCAACAAAGTTGCCATCAACTTTGTACCCGACGCGCCCAATGGATGGCCCAATGCAATCGCGCCGCCATGGACGTTGATTTTCGAACGATCGCCTCCTGTGTGCTTTAACCAAGCCAAAGGCACTGGCGCAAAGGCTTCATTAACCTCATACAAATCAATGTCGGATATTTTCATACCCGAACGCTGGAACGCACGGTCGGTTGCGAACAATGGTTCTTCCAACATGATCACCGGGTCACCCGCCGTCACCGTCAGGTTGACGATGCGCGCACGTGGAGTCAGGCCATGTTCTTTCAACGCCTTTTCGGACACAATCAGAACCGCCGACGCGCCGTCGCAAATCTGGCTGGCGTTGGCGGCAGTAATGCTCCCGCCTTCCTGAAGCAATTTGACGCCGGACAGGCTTTCAAATGTCGCATCATAGCGGATGCCCTCGTCGCTATTGTGAACGATCTTACCTTCTGGCGTATCAACTTCCATGCTGACAATTTCATTGGCAAATGCGCCGCTTTGCGTGGCCGCAATAGCCTTTTGATGTGACTCCAGAGCGAACTGGTCGAGATCTTCGCGGCTAAAGCCGTATTTCTTCACCAGCATTTCAGCGCCCATAAACTGGCTGAACATAATGCCGGGATAGGCCTCTTCCAAACGCGGGCTTTTATATGTGCCCATGCCTTCTTTTTTAAACAGCATCGACGTTGAGCCCATGGGCACGCGCGTCATGCTTTCGATGCCGGCGGCAAGGACAATATCCTGCGTACCTGACATTACGCCTTGCGCGGCAAACATCATCGACTGTTGTGATGATCCGCACTGCCGATCGATGCTGACCGAAGGGATAGAATTGGGCAGGCGCGAAGCGAGCACAATGTTGCGGCCAACGTCGCCCGCTTGCTCGCCACCTTGCATCACGCAGCCCATGATGACGTCTTCAATCGCCGCAGGGTCGAAATCATTGCGGTCGGCGATAGAATCGAGAACCGCAGCACCCAAATCCACCGGATGCACACCGGCAAGCTTGCCGCCGCGACGGCCACCTGCGGTACGGACCGCATCCACAATATAGGCGTCTGCCATATTCACTCTCCTGTTGTTCAAAATTTAATCAGACGATTAAACTTTGAAGGGGGAGAGTCAAGGCCCTCCCCATCTTTAACCGATGGGGAGGGTTTAAGCTTAAGCCGCCTCGCGCGCGATCGTGATCACTTGCGGGTAGGTGAATTCAAGCAAGCCTTCCTCACCCAATTCGGCACCAAAGCCGGACTGCTTATGTCCGGCAAAAGGTGCGTTGGGGGCGAGATGCATGGACTCGTTAATCCAGACAGTGCCGGTTTCCAATTGCTCGGCAACTTCAACCGCAGCTTCTGGATTGCTAGTCCAGATGGATCCGGCAAGTCCATAATCCGACGCGTTAGCGCGACTGATAACTTCATTAATGGTCGAAAATTTCATTAACGGCATGACTGGACCGAATTGTTCTTCAGCCACAATCCGCGCATCTTCGGGCGGATTATCCAGCACGGTCACCGGCACGAAATAGCCAGGGATCGATGGGTCATGGTCGCCGCCAGCGAGGAATTTATAACCCTTGTCCTTTGCGTCCTGAATAAGCTCCAACACACGCTTATATTGTGGCTTGTTCTGGATGGGACCAATTGCGGTGCCCTGTTCAGCGCCGTCGCCAACCTTGACGGCCTTGGCATAAGCCGCAATCGCACCCGACAATTCGTCATAGATATCTTCGTGAATATAGATACGTTTGGCCGCGATGCAGACTTGACCAGCATTGTAAAAGCTCGCCCAAAACAGCTTTTCAGCGACCTTGGTCACATCAGCATCGGGCAGAACGATTGCGGCGTCATTACCGCCCAATTCAAGCGTAATGCGCTTCAAATCCTTCGACGCAGATTCCATCACGCGCTTGCCTGTTGCGGTCGAGCCCGTGAAGGTGATCTTGTCGATGTCTGGGTGCGACGTCAGCAATGGTCCGAGCGCATCGCCGCCCGTGATGATGTTGAGCACGCCGGGCGGGAATATGCCTGCCACCAGTTCCGCCAAGCGCAAGGTCGCCAATGGCGTGAACGGCGATGGCTTCAACACCATCGTGCAGCCCGACAATAAAGCAGGTACAATCTTTTGAATCGCCATCAACACAGGGAAATTCCAAGGCACGATTCCGCCTACCACGCCAACAGGCACGCGGCGGGTGCGGCTGAGGCGCTTGTCGCTATCCTCTGTGATTTTCTCTTCCAAATTCAGCATCGGCAAAGCGCGCGTCATGCCTACGCAGCCGGCTATTTCACTACCCGCCTGCATATGCGGCTTGCCTTGTTCGGCGGTGAGCAAACGCATGAGCTCGTCGCTGTTCGTCTTGATCACATCTGCCATTTTCGCGAATAGAGCCCGACGCTCTTCGACACTCGTTTTCTTCCATGTCTGGAACGCAGCGCGGGCAGCGGCAACCGCTTTGTCGAGATCAGCCTGACCACAATCGGGCACTTGGCCGATGACCTGTTCGGTCGCAGGATTCACGACATCAATCCATTTGCCGTTATCAACGAGTTCGCCGTTGATCAGATTTTTATATTGCGTAGTCATTTTCTGTCTCCTGATGAGTCTCTGGCTTTATAGCCTCAATTTGTTGGCTTGTCCTGCTTTGCCCAATATTCATCGCGCAGCAGGCGCTTGTATAGTTTTCCGGTATCATGACGCGGCAGCTCTTCGCGAAAATCAATGCGGCGCGGGATCTTGATGCCCGACAATTTCTCTCGCGCGAACGCGGTCAGCTCGTCACGCAAATCATCGCCCGCGTCCGCCATATCGAGCGGCTGTACCACGGCGATAACCTCTTCCCCCATTTCGTCATGTGGCCCGCCAATGACTGCAACATCGCGAACCCTAGGATGCGTGACCAGATGGTTTTCAATTTCCTGCGGATAGATGTTCACGCCGCCCGAAATGATCATGAAGCTTTTACGGTCGGTGAGATAGAGATAGCCCTCGGCATCCAGCCGACCAACATCCCCCAAGGTGGTCCAGCCATGCTTATTGGTCGCACCTTTGGTTTTTTCGGGGTCATTATGGTAGCTGAAAGACGCGGCGCTTTCGAAGAACACCGTGCCTTCTTGCCCAACAGGCACATCGTCACCTTCTTCGTCGCATATATGCATCGTCGCATTCAACGCACGACCAACTGAACCCATATGCGTCAGCCATTCCTCACTTGAGATAAATGTAATTCCCTGCCCCTCGGTCCCGGCATAATATTCACGCAATACAGGACCCCACCATTCAATCATCGCTTCTTTGATGGGAACAGGACATGGCGCCGCGGCGTGGACTGCTGTTTCCAGGCTGGACACGTCATATTTGGCGCGCACATCTTCAGGTAGCTTCAGCATACGCGCGAAATGCGTTGGCACCCATTGGCTGGCGGTAATCTTGTATCTTTCAATGGCGACCAACGCCGCTTCTGGATCAAATTTCTCCATCACCACAACCGTGCCGCCAAGGCGGTGCACCGCGGCACACCAACGTAAGGGCGCGGCATGGTACAGCGGCGCTGGCGACAAATAGATGCTGTCACCCGAAAATTTGAATGCCATCATGGCGAGGCCAGCAAGCACATTGGGAGCGGCAATATCGGCGTCCTCGGGCAGCGGAAAGCGAATGCCCTTTGGCTGCCCCGTTGTGCCAGAACTATACAACATGTCGGTGCCAGCGCGCTCATCGGCCACGGGCGTAATGGGCATATCTGCAACCGTATCGGCATAATTATCCCATCCGGCATGGACGCCGCCGAGGATGAAACGCGTCACCGAACTTTCGATCTGGTCCAATACCGCGCCAAGATAAGGCGAGGCAAAAAGTGCCTTTGACCCACTATCCTTCAGTATATAATCGATTTCGGAGGCGGTGAGCCGGCAACTAATGGCAACGTAGATCAGCCCTGCGCGCTGCGCACCCCAGACAATATCGAAAAATTCGGCACGATTTTCGAGGCAAATGGCTACCGTATCGCCGTGCTGAAGCCCAAGCTTACGAAACAAATGGGCGCACTGGTTGGAACGTTCGTCAAGTTGCTTGTATGTGATAGTCTCGCCCGACCCCGCCATGATAACTGCGGGCTTATCGGGATTGGCGGCGGCGTGGACGGTTGGATGGCCCATATTACTCCCCCTGCCAGTTTGGTTTACGCTTTTCGGCAAAGGCCAACGCACCTTCGCGTGAGTCTTTCGACGAAAAAACAGGCGCGCAAATCTCGCTCTGCTTCTTCCACATCTCGGCTGAGTTCCAATCAGATCGCTCATTGATAACACGCTTCGTCGCAATCAGCGCCCGCGGTCCATTGGCGGCTACCTTGACTGCAAGCTCAAGGGCAGCATCAATAGCAGCGCCGTCCGTAACCCGGTTCACAAAACCCATTTCATACGCGCGTTGGGCCGAGATGAAATCTCCTGTCAACGCAAGTTCCATAGCCATGCGCTTGCCGATAATTGAGGGCAGCGTCAGCAAGCCTCCTGCTGCTGCAACAAGGCTCCGCTTCACCTCAGGGATACCGAACTGCGCCTTGTCATTGGCAACCAAAAGGTCACAAGCAATCGCAATTTCCATGCCACCTGCAAGCGCATAGCCTTCAACGGCACCGATGAGCGGCTTGGCCGGCGGCGACTCAATAAAGCCTGCAAAACCCTTGCCCTTGATGCTGGGCAGCTCTCCGCGCAGAAACGCCTTTAGATCCATGCCCGAACAGAAAGTCCCACCGGCGCCCGTGATGATGCCCGCGTTTAAGCTTTTGTCGCTATCCAACTGCTCCATGGCCGCAGCGATGCCTTGTGCGACCGCCTGATTGACAGCGTTCTTCGCCTCGGGCCGGTTGATGGTGATGATCAGGACACCGTCCTGAGCTTGAGTTAGGACTTCGGACATTCACACTCTCCTAAACAACAACCATAGCCCGGCACTCGGTGAAGGACGCTTGTCAGGCAATGACTTTGCCCGGCGGAAACGCGCCCCCTCTAAAAGCTCGGGACTACGACATTCTTAATCGCTCACCGCCCCTTGGGTAGGCCGAGCACATGTTCGCCGATGATGTTTTTCTGAATTTGGCTCGTGCCGCCGCCAATCGTGGCGGAGAAGCTGTTCAAATAGGACCGGTGCCAATAGCCGTCATCGACCGCATTTTCGTCACCAACATAATAGCCAGCGCGCGTGCCTTGGAACTGCAAAGAGAATTCGGTCAATTCGCGCACCAACTCGGTCCGCGCCAGCTTGTTCATCAACGCGAGCCCCATCGGGCGATCACTGGTGAGCGGGGCCATGCGGCGACGTTGATTGTTGAGGTTCAAGGCCTGAATTTCGATCATATAGTCGACAAGCCTGTCACGCATGACGGGATCATCCAGCACTGGCTTGCCACCGCGCTTGGCCGAACGCGCCATATCGATCACACCCATCACGTCCATTTCCTTGACGAAATAGCCGCCGACCGGATTAACCTTCGCACCGCGTTCATATTCGAGCGTCTTCATCGCGACCATCCAGCCTTGACCTTCTTCGCCGACAAGGCCTGATGCAGGGATGCGGGCATCGGTGAAAAAGCATTGGGTGAAGCCATATTCGCCCGTGAGTTTCTTCAATCGCCGGGTTTCAATGCCGGGAATTTTCATTGGCGCGAGGAAGAACGAAAGTCCCGCATATTTGCTTGGCCCATCATTCGATGTGCGCGCGAGCAAGATCATATAATCCGCACGGTCGCCCAAGGATGTCCAGATTTTGGAGCCATTGATGACATATTCGTCACCTTCGCGAACCGCCTTAGTCTGAGCGCTGCCAAGGTCCGAACCATGCTCTGGTTCCGAAAAGCCCTGACACCAAATTTCTTCAGCAGACAGCATAGGTTTGATGAAGCGGCGCTTGTCCTCCTCACGACCAATGTCCAGCAACAACGGTCCGGTCCAGCCATTGGCAATCGCATTGAGCATGATCGGCGCATCATGGCTTTTCATGATCCGCGTGGCGATACGCTGATATTCAGGATGCATGCCATAGCCGCCATATTCGG